>PWKH01000167.1 GCA_003559765.1 Spirochaetaceae bacterium | reverse complement strand
AGATGGCCAAGGAGCAGAACCTTTCGCTGAATTCCATGAAGATATCCGGACCCTGCGGCAGACTGCTGTGCTGTCTCGCCTATGAGTACGATTTCTACCATGAAGAGAAAAAGGATCTGCCTAATGAGGGGAACAAGATCAGATATGGCGAAGACCTGTGCCGGATCAGCGAGGTGAACATCCTTTCGAAAAAGGTGTACGTGCAGTCCCCCGACGGCAGGCTGATAGCTGTTCCGTTTTCCTTTCTCAGACGGCAGGAGAACGGCCGCTGGGCGGTCGATACAAGTTTTTTTGAGGAATAAGCATATATTTTTTGCAACTATAACTAATTATCTTGACATGTTTTAATCAGTTTGATAACTTTTGAATCTGTAGGATATGAGTGCTGAAGCGAACTTTGAGCATCAAGTGCTGCCATATCAGAAAACAATATATTTTTTTAGACGTACATGGAGGTACATAAGCGTGGCGAATTCAAAATCTGGAATCAAGCGTGCCCGACAGAGCCAGGAGCGCAGGATGCGCAACCGAGTGGCGAAGTCCAGACTGCGCACAGCTACGAGACGATTCAGAGAAGCAGTGGCTTCCCAGGATAACGGCACAGCCGAAGCGGAACTGAAGCAAGTAGTCAGTCTCCTGGATCGTTATGCGGTGAAAGGCATTGTTCACCGCAATACAGCTGCCCGGAAAAAATCACGAATGAGTGCACAGCTGCATTCAATTCAGTAACAAAAGAGGGGGACGGCAATGGCTTCAGGGAAAATGACAAAAGCGGAGATTATTGAACGGATTCATCAGGAGAACGGTATTCACCGCGGTGACATCCACCTGGTAATTGATAGTCTCTTTGAGATCCTTAAGGACGGGCTCGGAAAGGACCAGGTCATTGAGCTTCGGGGATTCGGCACCTTTGAGATCCGGACCCGGAAGGGCCGGGAACGGGCGCGGAATCCCAAGACCGGTGACATTGTACCCGTGGATACCCACGGTGTTGCTGTATTTCGACCGGGCAAGGAACTGAAACAGATTGCCTGGCCGTTACGGAAATAGGAATATCGGCGAACCATAAAACTTATGGCAAAAAAACTGAAATCAACCAGCATCAAGCCTGAAAACATCAAAAGCAGGCGCATCGGCCTCGGAACTTTTGGTTTTGAGGTCATCCTTTTAGCAACGGGGATTCTGCTGTTTTCCATAGCGTTTCCCGGGTTTTTAACCAATGACGGTATCCCCGTGCTCGGGTTTATCGCACTGGTTCCGATGTTCGCCCTGGTGCGCGTATCCAGCTGGAAGAAACTGCCGGCGTACGCCATCCTCTACGGGCTGACGAAGTACGTGATCTTCAACTACTGGCTCTCATCATTCCACCCGGGGGCGATTTTTATCGCACCGATCATCTGCATGGTGGAGCTGCTGTTCACCTTTCCGATTCTCAAGCTGCTGGACCGGGCATTCCCGAAATACGGGTTTATCTTCATGGCAGTTGCCTTCATCGGCTATGAGTACATCAAGTCGTTAGGATTCGTGGGGTACCCCTACGGCATCATTGGCTATTCGGTGTACACCTTTCTGCCCTTTATCCAGATTGCCGAAATAACCGGTGTCTGGGGGGTGAGCCTGATGATCACCCTGCCCAGCGCATTTCTCGGCAGACTGCTGGTGGACTGGTATGAAGCCCGTCTGCCCCTTATGAAACGGACCGTCTCAGGACAGGTGCCCTTTCTGGCTGTCTACGGGGCGCTGCTGATCGCCGTGCTGACCTTCGGGTTTGTCCGGCTCCATCAGGTGTCCCAGTGGGAGGTTGCCCGGGACTGGAATGTCGCCCTGGTGCAGCATAATGCCGATACCTGGGAAGGCGGCTTTCAGCAGTATCAGCGGAACTTTGAAGCCCTCAGCAGGCTTACCCTGGAGGCGCTGGAGGAGGCCCCCGAAACCGATATTGTAGTATGGTCGGAGACCGCCTTCGTTCCCGGAGTGTACTGGCATGCAACCTACCGCACCAATCCCCAGATGTATCAGCTGGTTGCCCGGTTTGAAGACTTTGCCAAGGGACTTGACGTTCCGCTGGTCACCGGCAACAGCGACGGTCAGCTGATGGACCCCTCTCTGCCCCCGGTGCTTCCGGACAACACCCTGAACCGGGCAGACTACAATGCGGTGATCCATTATGAGGCCGGAGAACTCCAGGAGATCTACCGGAAACTGCATCTGGTGCCGTTTACCGAACATTTTCCCTACGAGGAGCAGCTCCCCCGGTTCTATGCGCTGCTGCGGGAAAATGAGTTCAACTTCTGGGAGACCGGAGAAGAGGTGACGGTGTTTGAAACGAAGGACGGTGTCCAATTCTCAACTCCTATCTGTTTTGAGGATGTTTTCGGGTATCTGTCCCGCAAGTTCGTCAATGAAGGGGCTGAGGTCATCGTGAATCTTACCAACGACTCCTGGTCCAGAGCGGTCTCTGCACAGATGCAGCATTACACCATGTCCATCTACCGGACGATTGAGACGAGAAGAAGCCTGGTCCGCGGGACCAACTCCGGAATGACCGCTACCCTTGATGCGGGGGGGAACCTCATCGATATGCTGGAGCCGTTTATTGAATCCTATATGATTTCTTCGGTCCCGATCTACAAGGATCCCCCGACGACATTCTATCTGAAATACGGGGACTGGCTGGCCCAGGCGAGTCTCGGCTTCACCCTTGCCCTTTCAGCTGCCGCAGGGGCACTGATGTTCCGGAGGAGAAAATCATGAAGGCTGCGGTGTGTCTCATCGGAACTGAGCTGACCAGGGGGGTGATCCAGGATTCCCATACGAAGCTGATTGCTTCGACCCTTGACAGTGCCGGCTTTGAAATGCTTCAGGTTTCCATCGTGCCGGATGACGGCACCGTCGGCCCGCTGCTGCAGGATCTGCTTCCCAAGGTCGATGTCATTATCTGCACCGGAGGACTCGGGCCGACCTCCGATGATATCACCAGGGATGTCATTGCCCAGGTAGCGGGGGTTGATCTGGTGACGGATCAGCAGGCGCTCAAGGACCTTGGGCAGACCATCCGCAGAGCGGTGACAAGTTCCAACAAGCGGCAGGTCATGATTCCCCGGGGATTTTCCGTAATAAAGAATCCCCTGGGCACAGCCCCGGGATTTTGGGGGGGCGTCGGAGATACAAAGATCTTCTGCATTCCCGGTCCTCCCGCTGAAATGGAGCGGATGTTTCTTCAGGAGGTGATGCCCCAGCTGAAGGATGCGGAAGGTCCTGATGAGACGCTGGAGGCTTCAGCCTATTTGATACCGGAATCGGTTCTTGAAGATATGTGCCAGCAGGTCTGTCCCCCTGATATCTCATGGGGGACCAGGATTCAGCCGCTGAGAATCAGCCTGTACATCAGAGGCGGGAACCGGGAGCAGCGGATGAAGATGCTGCAGGATCTTCAGCAGACTGCCGGGAGTGAACGGATCCGTGAGGGGGGCGCTGAGCTGGCTGAGAAGTTTATTGATTCGATGCGGTCCAAAAACCTGAACTGCGTATTTGCAGAGTCCTGCACCGGCGGTATGCTTGCAAAAATCATTACCGATATTCCCGGCAGCTCCTCAGTGCTCTGGGGATCTTATGTAACCTACGCCGATGATGCCAAGCAGCGGATGCTCGGCGTGAGTGCTGAAACCCTGGAGACATGCGGGGCGGTTTCCCTGGAAACTGTGGCCGAGATGGCTGAGGGTGCCCTTGAACGCTCTCAGGCTGATGTTGCCTGCGCGGTCTCCGGGGTGGCCGGACCTGACGGTGGGACGAAGGAGAAGCCGGTGGGAACCGTCTGCTTCGCCTTTGCCGCGAAAGGAAGAGAAACTGCTGCGGTTCAGATGCGATGGACCTACCCTCGGCGTGATTTAATCCGGCGCAGGTCAGTAATTTCTGCGCTGCTGCTCTGCGAAGCCTTTATGAATGGCCTTGAGGTGGTTGACATTGTCAATAAGTGGCAATATAGTTAATTATACCTTTAGGATATGTGAGAAACCTCAAACAAAAAGGTCACTCGAAATAGAATTACAACACTATGTCGGCACGTCTAATGTACTACATTCTGAAACACAGGAAAGCTAACCGTTCAGATCACGAAATGAACCGTTAACTGAGGGCACCGGGGTGCTGAAAGAAGATTCCCAATGAAATGTGCATGGTACATTGACAGTACAATATCCGCTTATTGAATGCCGAAGGATCAATGTGCACCGGCAGTATCCGCTGCCGGCTGAGGGAAGCAAAAAAAGGATGAAACAGGATGAATACAAAAACAAGAAAACCAGAAGACCAATCTGAAATACCAGATGAAAACGAGAAAACCCTTTGGGACCTCTCGGATGATCAGCAGAATAATTCGGACGATCAGGCGGATGCATCAAGCCGGGAAGATGATTCCTCCCAGCATGAGCAGCCGAAAAAACGGGTTGTGGCGAAGCGACGTCCGCGGAAGAAGAAGACCAAGTCAGAAGCGGGAAATGATCAGGATGAGCTGCAGTCCGAGGATGACGCCCTGTCTGCAGAACCAGGACCGGATGAGAACAAACCCAACGGAAAGGAGCCCCAAGTGAAGAAACAGTCAGGGCGCAGCCGAAATCAGAACAGTAACGGACAGCCTCAGGGAGGAAGAAACAGCAATGCCGGCCAGCAGAACGGACGGCAGCAGCAGAAGCATATGCATTTTCCCATGGTTGATGACAACATAGAAATAGAACCGCCGGTGAGTCAGCAGGGTGAGCGGATGAGCATCAATGAGCTGATCCAGATGAGTGTGCCGGCCCTTCGGGATCTTGCGGTTGAACTGGGGGTTCCCAAGGACTCCTTGATGACGATGAAAAAGCAGGAGGCGATATTCTGCATTCTCAAGGCCCATACCATGGCCGGGGGCAGCATTTTCGCCTACGGCTCTCTGGAGATTCTTCCCGACGGGTACGGATTTCTCCGTTCTCCCCAGAACAGCTATCTTCCCGGGCCCGATGATATCTACATCTCGCCGTCCCAGATCAGGCTGTTCAACCTCAAAACCGGTGATACCGTCTCCGGGCAGATTCGGCCCCCCAAGGACAGCGAACGGTTCTTTGCAATGCTTCGGGTAGAGGAGGTCAACTTTGATGATCCTCAAACTGCCCAGACCCGGGTGGCCTTTGACAGCCTCACCCCGCTGTATCCCGATGAACGGCTCAACCTGGAGTCAAAGACCGGGGATGTCTCCACCCGGATGATCAACCTCTTTTCTCCCATCGGAAAGGGACAGCGGGGACTGATTGTATACCCTCCCAGAACGGGAAAGACGGTGCTGCTGCAGAAGATTGCCAATTCCATTACAGAGAACCATCCCGAGGTGACCCTGATCGTGCTGCTCATCGATGAGCGCCCCGAAGAGGTGACCGATATGAAGCGTAATGTCCAGGGGGAGGTAATTGCATCCACCTTTGACGAGCAGGCGACCCGGCATGTGCAGGTTGCCGAGATGGTCATGGAAAAGGCAAAGCGCTTTGTGGAGCATAAAAAGGACGTGGTGATCCTGCTGGATTCCATTACCCGGCTCGCCCGGGCGTACAACCAGACGGTTCCTACTTCCGGCAAGATTCTCTCCGGAGGGGTGGACTCCAACGCCCTGCACAAGCCGAAACGGTTTTTCGGAGCGGCCAGGAATATCGAGCAGGGAGGAAGCCTGACGATTGTCGCGACTGCGCTGATTGAAACTGGATCCCGGATGGACGAGGTGATCTTTGAGGAATTCAAGGGTACTGGAAACAATGAAATCGTCCTTGACCGCCGCATGGCCGACCGAAGGCTTTATCCTGCGATTAACATAAAGCGCTCCGGAACCCGTCGGGAGGATCTGCTGCTGACGGAGTTTGAACTCAGCAAGCTGTGGGTTCTGCGGAACGCCCTGAACCCCATGGAGGACATGGAACTTACGGAGCTTCTTGTCGGTAAACTGGAAAAAACGAAAAATAATGAGGCCTTCCTGCGCTCCATGAATACGGGAGGGTAGACAAACAGACATACCGTATTGAGTATAGGCTGCTATGTATTCTATTACAATGAATTGCAACCGTTTTTGTGAGTTGGAGCTGCAAAAGTCAAGATTTTTAGAAATTGTCAAATAGAAGCATATATGACAGATTTTCAAAATGATAGTAATAGTATTACTATCTGCTTGCAGATGTGTCATATGTTAGCAATGAAATCTGACTGCTTTAGACAGGAGTTATGTCTTGACTGAATCAGAAGATGTCATTATATTTGCAGATAGTCGGAGGATAGCATGAAACAAGGTATACATCCAAAATACGAAATGACAAAGATTACGTGTGCGTGCGGTACTGTAATTGAGACTTGTTCCACCGCAAAAGATATTGATGTGGAAATTTGTTCCAGCTGCCATCCCTTCTTTACCGGGAAGCAGAAACTGGTGGATACCGCCGGCCGGGTAGAACGGTTCAAAAAGAAATACGGGATAAAAGAATAACTGATACCGCCGCGGAAAGTCTGAGCAAGAGAGGTCGCTGCAAGGCGACCTCTTTTTGTGTTGCATATTACGATCTTATACCATAGAATGGAATGGGGTATAGGATAGATGGTGGATATTGTGAACCTCCATACAGCAGAGTATGAGCAGCCCCCGGAGGCGGTAGTATCGGCTCCGGGGATCATCACCCTGATGGGGGAATACGCAGATTTATGTGACGGATATGTTCTCACCGGTGCACTTGAACGACACATTACTGTGGCGGTTTCGAGGCGGAAGGATAATTCTCTCCGGTTCTACGCTGCGGATCTCAATGAACGGAAACGTACAACCATTCCGAATTTGAAATATCGTCGGGAGGACCGGTGGGCGAATTATCTGAAGGGTGTGCTCTACGAAATATTCCGGCGGAATTATGAGTTCAAGGGACTGAACCTCACCTTGAGCGGGACCATTCCCCAGAAGGTGGGGCTGAAGTCGTCAACGGCAATCTGCGTTGCCACCGCTCTGGCAATCAAAAAGCTGCTTGATCTGGAGATTGCCGACAATCAGCTGATTCAGGCAATCTATTTTGCCGAGACCTCCTTTCTCCAGTCCAAGGCAAGACTGGTTGACATCATGAGCATGCTCTATGCCCGGGAGGGCCGGCTGCTGCTTTTTGACCTGCACTCCCTGGCCTATTCCCAGGTTCCCTATCATCCGAAGGATGTGGGGCTGTATATCACCAACAGCAGCATCCCCCCGTTTCCCATCAGGGAGGATATTCTCTACCGGGAGGAAGAGAGCCTCAGCGCCTTCGAGACCCTCAGGGAGCAGCAGCGAAACGGGCTGTTCCGGGACCTCGGCGAGCAGGATGCCAAGGCGCTGGCGTCAGTTCTTCCCGAGGAGCGCAAGCGGTTCTGTCTCCATGTGCTCGAGGAAAGCCGAAGGGTGACCGACAGCGTCAGGGCTCTGGAGCAGAAGGATTATTACGGATTCGGCAGAATTATGAACCGGTCCCAGGAAAGTCTGCGGGACAAGTTTGAAGTATCCTGTCCGGAAATCGACTGGCTGACGAAACGAGCCATGGAACTTAACGGGTGCTACGGATCGAAGATGATCGGAGAGGGATTTGGGGGATGCACCATTACGCTGCTTGACCACAGCTCATTGGAGGCATATAAACAGCGGCTTGGAGTTTATGAACATATCTTCGGGTTCCACCCTGAGTGTTTTGTGTTTTATCCTTCTGACGGAACCGGCACCTGAACTGAATAACAGCATATGAATATATTACTGACAAACGACGACGGAATAACCAGCGAAGGTCTGCAGATCCTCGCGGATGTATTAAGACAGCGCCATGATGTGTGGATAGCCGCTCCGGACCGGGAGCGCAGCGCCGTATCTCACTGCATCACCCTGCGGGAACCGGTGAAGTTCCACCGTATTGCCGATCGGACCTATGCCTGCAGCGGGACTCCTGCCGACTGTGTGCTGTATGCATGCCACGGGGCAGTCCCTGCATCACCGCAGGTGGTGATCTCGGGGATTAATCTCGGGGAGAATATCGGAACGGACATTATCTACTCCGGGACAGTGGCCGCGGCCAGACAGGCGGTGTATCACGGGATACCGGGGATAGCAGTCTCGGCAGACAGCGGGAATCCCGCCTTTACGGAGGCGGCCAGGCTGGTGCTCGATGAGCTGGATGCCCTGCTGGAGCTGTGGAACAGCCGCGTCGTGATCAACGTGAACGTCCCCGGCGGTTACCTGCGGGAACGGGGGATAAGGACTGCCGTACCCTGCATCAAGCAGGGGACCAACCGCGTGCATCCCTATTACCGGAACGACGATGAGGTATTCTATTTTCTGAGTGAATTCCGGGAGGATCAGACTAGCCATGACGCCGTGCTGACCGATGCGGATGTCCTGGCTTCGGGAACTGCGAGCATTACCCCAGTGGACGTTCAGCCTTCGGCGGATGCTGAGCGCTTTGAGCGGTTCTCCCGCAGGTATGCCCCCGAGGGCTGATCATGCTGCTGAAAAGATGGAGAGACTACTGGGACCGGCACTGCCTGCAGTGCGGTCTGTGCTGTTATGTGAAAACCCGCACCCTGCACCATGTCGTCTATTTTCTGGATGCCCCCTGCGAGTTTCTCGACACCCGGGCACAGATGTGCATGGTGTACTATGCCAGGTTCCGGGAGAATCCTGACTGCCGGAAGATGACCCTGTGGAAGGCCATGTGGGCGGCATATCTCCCTGAGACCTGCGGATATGTGCAGTGGGCCCGCCGGAACCGCATCAGATTCGCCCGACGGCTGCCGATTGTCTATCGGAAAGGATCAACAGACTTTCTCCGTCCCCCTCTGATGACGCCTGAGGACAAACCGGAAGCTGAATCTTGACGAATAGGGGCGCAATCGTTACTTTATGTAGCGAAGAGGGGATAAATGAATAACAGTGTATACCTGGATAATAATGCGACCACTCCGGTGGATCCTGCAGTTGCCCGGCGGGTTTCAGAGAGTTTGGATCTCTACGGAAATCCCTCCAGCATGCATACCCCGGGCAGACAGGCCAACCGGGCGATTGAATCCGCCCGGGGAGAGGTCGCCGCACTGATACATGCCCGGCAGAGCGATGAGGTGATCTTCACCGGCTGCGGGTCCGAGTCCAACAATGCGGTGCTGAATGTGCTGTTCTCTCCTAAGCTGCGGCAGTCCGGAAGGAAGCGCTTCATTACCACGGTGATCGAGCACCCGAGCATATATGAGCTTGATGGGATGCTCGAATCCCGGGGAATCGAGGTGGTCAGGATCCCCGTTGACGGAAGCGGCCTCATTGACCTGGAGGCCTACCGGAAGGCGCTGAATGAGGATACCGCCCTGATCTCGGTGATGGCCGCCAACAATGAAATCGGCACCATCCAGGACATCCCTGAGATTTCCCGCAGGGCCCGGGAAGTCGGCGCCCTGGTGCACACCGATGCGGTCCAGGCTGCCGGGAAGATGAGCGTTGATGTGCAGACATGGGATGTTGACTACCTGAGCCTGTCGGCTCACAAAATATATGCCCCGAAGGGTATCGGGGCACTGTATATCAGGGGGGGGGTTCCCTTCACGCCCTTCCTGCTGGGCGGACACCAGGAGCAGGGAAGACGGGCAGGGACCTACAACACCACGGGTATCCTTGCCATGGGAGAGGCGGCCAGGCTGGCTCGGGAACAGCTTGATGAGGAGTCCCGGCGCATCCGTACCCTGCGGGATATGCTGCAGGAGGGAATCCGGGAGCGGATCGAGCGCATCAGAATTAACGGAAGTATTGAGCATCGGGTTCCCGGCACCCTGAATGTATCCTTCCTGGGAGCAGAGGGCGAGTCCATCCTGCTGTATCTGGATATGGAGGGGATTTCCGTTTCCACCGGTTCTGCCTGCGCAACCGGGTCCCTGGATCCGTCATATGTGCTGATGGAACTGGGAATCGGTGCGGAACTGGCCCACGGGTCGATACGGTTCAGTCTCGGACGGTTTACCACCGAGGATGATATAACCTGCGTACTGGAGAAACTGCCGCCGATCATTCAGCGGCTGCGAAGGATGTCTACACTATGAGTGATGCGGATAAACTGTCCATGTTCAACTGGGTATATACGGAGAAGGTGAAGGAGCACTTCACCGATCCGAAGAATATATTGGAGAACCCTGAGTATTCCGAAGACGGTAAGGGTATGGTCGGCAGTATGGCCTGCGGAGATCAGATGCTGGTGCTGATCAAAGTCGGGGATGACGACCGGATTACCGATATAAAATGGCGGACCTACGGGTGCGCCAGCGCGATTGCCAGCACGTCGGTCATGAGCGAGATGGTCAAGGGCATGAAGCTGGAGGAGGCGTACCTGCTCACCCCGCAGCAGATCACCAAGGAACTCGGCGGTCTGCCGGAGCATAAGTTTCACTGCTCCGTCCTCGGCGATAAGGCCCTTCGGGCGGCAATTGATGATTATCTGGAGCGGCAGGGGAGGGAGAATCCCTTTCAGCATCGGATTGCGAAGGTGGTCTGTGAATGCAAGGGCGTGACTGATCAGCAGATCGAACAGCTGGTGAAGGAGGACCGGGCTTCGACACTGGAGCAGCTCCAGGAGGAGACCGGTCTCGGGACGGTCTGCGGCAAGTGCAAGGAAAGCGCTGAGCATCTGCTGCATGATTTTCTGCATATCTACGGCAAGTAGACAGGTGATGTATATGGGAGATAAACGGCTGAGCTATCCGATTCATAGTACAGATACCGAAGAGAAGACCAGCCTTTCCTATCCGTCACTGTACCATGTGGTGCTGCTCAATGATGACTACACCACCATGGAATTTGTGCAGAAGGTGATAGAGAAGGTATTTCATAAGACTGCCCAGGAGGCAATGCAGATCATGCTGGAGGTGCACCGGACGGGGAAAGGCGTCGCCGGCACCTACACCCGTGATATCGCCCGGACCAAGGCTGAACGGGTGATGCATCTGGCCTTTCGAGAGAACTTTCCCCTGAAGTGCATTGTTGAAAAGATTTAACCTTTCCCAGCCCGTAGTTGTTTTCATTATGTTGATAGGACGCAGCAGCCCCAGAAAAATTGCATCACGTTGCATATTGCTTCGTGGCAGGTTTTGGGGTAGATTATAAGAGAGGAGTAGGAGTACTGAAATGAAAGTATCCGATGCGGTACAGGAAGTACTTGGTACAGCATATTTAACCGCCAGGGAGCGGCACCACGAATACATAACCCCGGAGCATCTGCTTTATGCACTGCTCACCTATGAGGGCATCCAGTTTGTGCTGCAGGAGTGCAAGGTTTCCGCCGGTGAGCTGCAGCTGCAGCTTGAGACTTACTTCGAGGAGTATGTTCCCACGTTGGACAAGGATCACGAGCCTGAGCAGACCGTGGGGTTTCATGGCGTGGTTGAACGGGCGGTTGTGCATACCGAGTCAGCACAGAAGGAATATCTTGAACTCACTGATCTGCTGGTTTCCCTGTTCGACGAGCAGGAGACCTTCAGCCATTATTTCCTGGCCCGGCAGGGCCTGACCAAATACCGGCTCCTCGAGGTGATCAGCCACGGACTGCCGAACCACCTCAATCAGGAGGAGTTTTCCCAGGGCGAGGAAGAGGATGAGCTCGACGAGGACGAGGATGCCGCACAGGCCGACGGGGAGGAGCAGCAGGACGAAACTGCAGACCGGCGGAACCAGCGGGGCCGGGATGCCCTGCAGCGGTTTACCCGGAACCTAACCGATGCGGCCAGGAAGCAGTATCTGGATCCACTGATCGGCAGGGGTGATATCATCGAACGGACCCTGCGGGTATTGTGCAAGCGCACAAAGAACAATCCGGTGCTGGTGGGGGATCCCGGAGTCGGGAAGACCGCCATGGCCGGCGGAATTGCCATGCGGATCGTATCGGGAAATGTTCCCGTCGCCCTTCGTGAGATGGAGGTCTTTGAGCTGGACATGGGAAGCCTCCTGGCCGGTACGAAGTACCGGGGGGATTTCGAAGAGCGGCTCAAAGCGGTGGTCAATGAGCTCCAGGAGACGAAGTCCATTCTTTTTATTGATGAAATTCACACCATCATCGGAGCCGGATCGGTTTCCGGAGGTTCCCTGGACGGAAGCAACCTGCTGAAACCTGCCCTGGCTGACGGTACCCTGCGGTGCATCGGCTCCACCACCAATGATGAGTTTAAGAAAATCTTCGCCAAGGACGGAGCGCTCGCACGGCGGTTCCAGCGCATCGATATTCCCGAGACAACGGGCAAGGAGACCCTTTCCATTCTGCGGGGGCTGCAGACCCGGTTCGAGAAGTACCACCGGGTCACCTATTCGGAAAGTGCCCTGAAATCGGCGGTGGAGCTGTCGGTCCGGTACCTCCATGAGCGGAAGCTTCCAGACAAGGCGATCGACGTCATTGATGAAGCCGGAGCATTTCTGCAGATGAAGAAAGCCCATGAGAAGCGCCGGAAAAAGAATTCGGTGCCCCGGGTTGACACTAAGACTATCGAAAAGATCGTCGCCTCCATGGCGAAGGTTCCGGTGACCAAGGTGACCAGGACCGAGACGCAGAAGCTTCAGCAGCTTGAAAACGTGCTCAAGGCGCAGGTCTTCGGCCAGCAGAAGGCGGTGGAATCGGTGGCCGCTGCGATCAAGCGCAGCCGGGCGGGCTTCTCCAAGCCTCAGAAGCCGGTGGCCTCCTTCCTCTTTGTCGGTCCCACCGGAGTGGGAAAGACGGAGCTGTGCGTGCAGCTTTCCCAGATCCTGGATCTTCCCCTGATCCGCTTCGATATGAGCGAGTACCAGGAAAAGCACACCGTCAGCCGTCTGGTGGGAGCTCCCCCGGGATATGTGGGATATGATGAGGGCGGTATGCTCACCGATGCGGTTCGTCAGCAGCCCCATGCGGTGCTTCTGCTTGATGAGATCGAGAAGGCCCATCAGGATATCTACAATATCCTGCTGCAGGTGTTTGACTACGCCACCCTGACAGACAACATGGGCCGCAAGGCGGATTTCCGCAACGTGATTATTGTCATGACCAGCAACGCCGGAGCCCGGGATCTCGGCAAACGGATGATCGGGTTTATCGAAGACAAGGTCGGCTCTGCTGCGGTGGGCAATGCCGTGGAGCGGCTTTTCTCGCCGGAGTTCCGCAACCGCCTGGACAGCATCGTCACTTTCAACCATCTGGGACATGAGGAGGTGCTTGCCATCGTGGATAAGGAAATTCAGGAATTTGCCAAGATGCTCTCCAGACGGAAGGTGGCCCTGCATGTCACCGATGAAGCCCGGAACTGGTACGCCAAGCACGGATTCTCCCAGGAATTCGGAGCACGGAACATTGCCCGGCTGGTACAGGACACCCTGAAGGACATTCTGGTTGACCGAATTCTCTTCGGTGACCTGCAGCGCGGAGGCAGAGCAACGGTTACTGTGAAGGACGATACGATCACCGTCGAGTCAGAGCTGGTCAACCCGTAATCCATGGTGCTGCTTTCCCGGCTGCCTGAGCTCTCGGACAGCCAGCGTATAGCTTTTCCGCAGGTATCTGAAGATGAAGAGATTGCCGCCGTCGGCGGTAATCTGTCCCTCGGAGTGCTCCTTTCAGCGTATGAACAGGGCCTGTTTCCCTGGTACAACCCCGGAGAACCGATCATCTGGTGGAATCCAACCCAGCGGATGGTGCTTCCTGTCGGTTCCCTGCATGTCGGCAGCCGCACGGAGCGGATCATCAGGAGACAGCCCTTTGTCATTACCTTCGACTCCTGCTTCCGGGAGGTGATCTTGAGGTGCGCCGAGGTGCCCCGGGAGGAGCAGGACGGCACCTGGATAGACCGGACGATGATTGATGCCTATACCAGGCTGCATGAGGCCGGATATGCCCACAGCGTGGAAGCCTGGCAGGGGGGATCCCTGGCAGGAGGGCTCTACGGGGTGTCCCTGGGTCGGGCGTTCTTCGGCGAGTCCATGTTTTCCCTGGCGTCCAACAGCTCCAAGGTATGCCTCCATGCCCTCCACCGCCAGCTTGCGAATCATCACTTTCAGTTCATCGACTGTCAGCTCTACACTGAACACCTCAGCAGCCTCGGAGCCTGGCTGGTATCCCGCAGTGAATTTAGCCGTATGCTCAAGCAGGCTCTCACAGCGCAGACCCTCCGGGGAAGCTGGGCCTACTGGTCGGTCCGGTAGTAGGCGCTGTCCCCGATAAATTCCCGAAGGATGGAATGCTCAGGAACGAAATGGGCCGGGATGGGATAGAAATGCTCCATGAAGGCCAGCAGCCGCCGCGCCTGGGTGTATTCTTCATGATCAGGCTTGACGGTCTTCAGCAGCGGTTCCGCGTAGGGCTTGAGCACCGACAGCTCGTAATCCAGGGCGGAATTGAATACCGCATCGGCATTGTTCTGATACGGGAAGATGTAGGCCTTCTCTCCGCGGTGCACCGAAGGCCACATGCTCAGAGTAGTTCTGGGATTGGTTCCCCGGAACTGATGATCCCTGACCATTCTGCGGATGATCCGGTTGTCCGTGGTTGAGATCCGGTTGTGGTCGTCCAGATTCAGCTGAGTCAGTGGGGAAATGTAGATCTGAAACTTCTGCTTTCGGGGGATCAGCGGAGTGAGGCCGGGATTGAGTCCGTGAATTCCCTCCATGATCAGCACGGAGGCCTCGTCAAGCTGCAGCATCCGTCCCTCGGGCTTTCTGGTTCCGGTGAGAAAATCGTAGCTGGGAATCTCCACCGTCTTTCCCGCAAAGAGGTTGAGCAGATCCTGGTTGAGCTGTTCGATATCAAGAGCGATCAGGGATTCCAGGTCGGGCTTGCCCTCCTCATCCAGGGGTATGTCCGCTTTGGGAAGGTAGTAGTCGTCCAGGGATATCATGATCGGCTCAAATCCCAGCACCTTGAGCTGCACTCCCAGCTTCCGGGTGAAGGTGGTCTTTCCTGAAGAGGAGGGGCCGGCCACCAGAACTGCCTGTATATGCGAGGTGTGCTGCTGGATCTGATCTGCGATCTGGGAGATTTTTTTGTCATGGAGCGATTCCGACACATGGATAAAGGGTCTGATCCTCCGTTCGTCGATCAGCGTAGAAAGCCTCCCTGCGCTTTCTACGCCGAGGATGGTGCCCCATTTGCTGTACTCCTGATATACTGAGAAGAGCACCGGCTGGTCTTCGAATTCGGCAATACCAGTGATCGAATCCTGCAGGGGGTAGCGCAGCAGCATCCCCTCATCGCCGTAGCGCCGCAGGTCGAAATGCTCAATCAGCCCGGTGGTGTCCAGCAGCGGCTCGTAGGAGATGTCAAGATACCCGTCACAGATATACAGAGGTAGCTTCGGCTTGTTGGTGAAGGAGAGCAGCAAAGCGGCCTTGTCCAGGCCCCGCTGCTCCAGCTCTGTCATCGCCTCATGGTAGGGGAGAAACTCCCGCCGGACGGGCAGATCCTGGGCGGTAATTTCCCTGAGGCGGGCATCCAACTGCCGGATGATCTCTTCGGTCACTTCTGATTCGTCGCTGAAGGAGAAGTAGTATCCGTCGCCGATGGAGTGACCGATGATCAAGTGCTTCTGCGGATAGACCCGCTTGCAGACCATCGACAGCAGATAGCAGAGGGTGTGCCGGTAGATCCTTCTGCCCAGTTCGCTGAACATCCTCACCGGACGGATGTCCGCATTGAACTCCAGCGGAATGCTGAAGCTGCACAGCTCGTTGTTCACGGTGACGGCAATCACCGGATTGTCGTTGTAGCTCCGCTTTCCCACCCAGGAGGGGGCATGGTCCGCAAGAACCCGTGAAGCCCTGGTTCCGAAGGGGACTGACAGCGGAGTTCCCTGTTCGATGGTTACTGAAATATCCTTCATGAATGCTCCTCACAGCAAGTGTTTCGGAATTGTATCACGATATCAGAAAGAACTGAAGATATCCTCTGCTAAGCTTTCTCTGTCCGGCATTCGGGGTAGAAAATTACTAAATGAATGTAAAACTTCTCTTTACATTTCAAAAAGTAAGAAATATAATGATATCATTGAATGTTTTGAAGATGCAATACGAGACGGAGACAGGTATGAAAGAAATACGACTGCACGGGCGCGGCGGCATGGGTACGGTAAAGGCATCGCAGATTATCGTGTATGCCAATGTAGCCCGGAACGGATACGGTAACTCAATTCCGTTTTTCGGATTTGAGCGGCAGGGGGCCCCGGTTACTGCCTTTGTGAGACTTGATGAGAAACCGATCCGACCGAAGACTCAGGTATACCATCCTGACTGTGTAATCATTCTTGACCCGACTATTCAGAACGCCGTAGATGTGTTTCACGGGATGAAGCAGGGAGGGATCTGTGTGATCAATACTCCTGAACGGGCTGAAGATCTCAAACTGCCCTCGGTTGTCGGGACGGCGGCAGCAGTGGATGCCACCTCTCTTGCCTATTCCAGACTCGGAAAGGCGATCACCAATACCGCCATGCTCGGGGCGTTTGTAAAAGCAACCGGGTGGGTTGACCTGGCGGCGGTCGTGGAAAAGGTGGTCGAGTTCTGGGGAAAGGAAAACGGTGATCTGGTGGAGGAAGCCTATGCCGAGACGGTAGTTCACCGCAGGGATATGACATAAGGAGTGCAGGAGATATGGAGAAGAGCTATAAAGCCCCGATGGGTGAGGGAATATATGAAGTGAATACCGGTGACTGGCGCATACAGTTTCCGGAAATGGATAAGACCCGCTGTACCGAATGCGGCATCTGCCTGATGTACTGTCCGGTAAATTCGGTTAAAGCCGGGTACGGGGAAGTGCTTCTGAAAAACGGGAACACCAGGCAGGGACTGGTATACACGATTGATCTAAGCTACTGCAAGGGCTGCGGCGTGTGTGCCCAGGAATGCCCTCAGGATGCGATCACGATGAAACGGGAGAACAAGCGATGAGTACACACCAAGCTGCTGCAAAAAGCCGGGTCGATGTAATGAACGGGAATATGGCGGCTGCCTGGGGAGCGCGGCTGTCCCGCCCGCAAGTGATCGCAGCATATCCGATCACTCCCCAGACTCCGGTGGTGGAATACCTGACGCAGTTTTTTGCTGATCAGGAGCTGGACTGTCAGATGTCCGAGGTGGATTCCGAGCATACTGCAATGTCGATGCTGACGGGTGCTTCCCTGACGGGTGTGCGGTGCTATACGGCAACCTCTTCCCAGGGGCTTGCACTGATGTATGAACCGTATTTCAGGGCATCCACCCTGCGGCTGCCAATCGTAATGAATATCGTAAATCGGGAGATGATATCCCCGCAGACGGTCTGGGGCGGGCCGCAGGATTCGCTTACCCTGCGGGATGCCGGCTGGCTGCAGATCTATGTAGAGGATAACCAGGAAATCCTGGATACCACGATTCAGGCCTTTAAAATTGCCGAGCATCAGGATGTGCTGCTGCCGATCAACGTATGCTATGACGGATTCTACCTGTCCCATATGTCAGAGCGGGTGGAGGTGCCGAGCCAGGAGTCGGTTGATGCGTTTCTGCCTTCCTATCACTCGGACCATATTCTCCTGGATCCTGACCGTCCTGCTGCGGTGGATCCGCTGACAAGCGGGTATCTGCTGATGGAATACCGGCAGAAGCATATGGCTGCTCAGCAGGCTGCGCTGGATGTCATCGCGCAGGTGCATGATGAATTCGCCCGGCTCTTCGGCCGTGACTGGGGCGGTCTCATTGAAACATACCGGATGGAGGATGCCCGCTACGCCCTCGTTACCATGGGGTCGGTAACCGGAGCAGTCCGGGAAGTGGTTGACCGGAAGCGCGAAGCAGGGGTTCCAATCGGACTGATAAAGGTGAGGGCTTTGAGGCCCTTCCCGCTGCAGCAGCTACGCAGCGCCATGAGCGGACTGAAGGGATACGGGGTGATCGACCGCAATGTTTCCTTCGGCTGGAACACGGGTATCCTGTTTCAGGAAGTGCGTTCGGCGCTCTGCGGACTGGATGAACAGATACCCTGCATCCCCTTTATCAGCGGACTGGGGGGAGAAGACATCACACTGGATCTGGTCGGACAGGCGGCGGATGCTGTTGTTCGAAACACTGCCATGGTTGAGCAGGCCCAATGGCTTCAGGTTGCTCATGAAGGGAGATAAAACCGTATGACCGTAATGGAAAAACTGGCTTTTAAAGAAGATATGATATCGCCGGGTATATCGGCCTGTATCGGGTGCAATGTTGAACTGACGCTTCGGACGGTAATGAAAATTCTCGGACCGAACACGGTGTTTGCTGTTCCGCCGGGATGCATGGGCGGAGTCGGGGTGGTAGGCTGGAATAAACAGTCCGGCGCAAAGCCGCCGGTGTTCTTCCCTCTGCTGGACAACACCGCCAGTATGCTGGCAGGCATCAGGCTGGGTTACAATGCCCAGGGAAGAACGGATATTAATGTTGTCGCCTTTGCCGGTGACGGGGCTACGGTTGATGCCGGATTTCAGGCGCTGTCCGGGGCGGCTGAACGGGGAGACCGTATTCTGTATATCTGCTACGACAATGAGGGATATATGAACACCGGATATCAGCGCAGCAGTTCAACCTCCAAGTGGGCCTGGACCAGTACTACCCCGGTGAATGCTTCAGGAGGCGGGGGAAAACGGCAGCATAAAAAAGATTTTCCGGTTATTATGGCCATGCATGATATTCCTTATATGGCAACTGCTTCGCCTGCCTATATTCCTGATCTGGTAGCAAAAGTGGAGAAAGCCATGTCGGTTACCGAAGGACTGGCCTATATCCATATCTACAATCCGTGCCTTACCGGGTGGGGGATTCCTTCGGACCAGTCTATTGAAGCAGCCCGCAAGGCGGTTCAGTCAAGGTATTTTCCCTTGTTTGAATCATCCCGCAGAAAGATCCGCATTACCCGGAAAGTGAAGGAACCCATCCCGGTGAAAGCATACATTCAGGCAAGCAAAAAGTTTCGCCATCTCGATGATGAGCAGATACAGGAGCTTCAGGAGCTGACCGATGAGCGGTACCGGTTTCTCGAAGCGATGGAACAGGTTTCGCAGGAAGGATAACGGGTATGGACGCTAATCTGTCTTTTTTGTTTGCGCCCTCCGGGTGTGCCGTCTTCGGTGCTTCAAAGGATCCCCGGAAAGCAGGGCATCAGATTGTAAAGAATATTCTGGATTCTGGATATGACGCACCGGTCACCCCCGTGAGTCTGAAGGGAGATGATGTGCTGGGTCTTGCCGGATACAGCGATCTGGCTGACATCCCGCATCAGGTGGAGCTTGTGGTGATGAGTGCGCCTGCTGCATCCACTCCCATGTTTCTTTATCAGCTGGAGCGGCGGATGGAAGTGCAGCATGATGTGAAAGCGCTGATCATTGCAGCAGCTGGGTTTGCTGAGATTGGAACTGAAGCGGGAATCGGGTATCAGCAGGCGCTTGTTGATTTCTGCCGCCGGTATTCTATCCGTATGATCGGTCCCAACTGTGTTGGGGCAGTCGACGTCTATGAACACTTCAATGCAACCTTCATCGCAGATATTGCAATGCACCCGGGCGGGATCTCCGTTGTATCTCAGAGCGGTGCAGTCGGAGCATGGCTGCTGATGAACTGGCGTTCATCCCCGGCAGGACGAGTCGGTTTCAGCAAGTTTGTCACGGTAGGCAATATGGCCGATGTTGATATCATCGAAGCGCTCGAATATGTGGGGAATGACGAGCGTACCCGGGTGATGGGTCTGTATATCGAAGGCTCACCCCAGGCTAGGAAACTGGTCGAAACCCTGGGATCTATTGCAGAACGGAAACCCGTGGTTGTGCTGAAGGTCGGCCGGACGGAGGAGGGGGCTCAGGCGGCTGCTTCCCACACCGGTTCCTTGGCGGGAAATGACGCGGTGTATGACGGAGCATTGAAGCAGCATGGGATAATCAGAGTACGGACGATTGAGGAGCTTTCAGATACGATGCGCAGCTGCGACACCCTTCCCCTGCCGGCAGGGAACCGGTTTTTTGTCCTGACCCAGGCCGGAGGGCCGGGGATCTTCTGTGTGGATGAGATGGCCGGTTCAGGAAAATTTTCAGCTCCCGTGATTACCCAAGCAAGCAAGTCGAAGCTTCGGGATGTGCTTCCTCCGATTGCTTCTATCTGTGAACCGGAAGGGCATGCAGATATTACCGCAGCGGCAACAGCCCGGCAGCATGTTGACGCCCTGGAAGTGCTGCTGCGGGACGACGGGGTAGACGGCGTGTTCTTCATCACCGTGGCAACCCTGTTTCTCGATTTGGAAGAAATGGCCGAAGGAATAGTGAGTTTGATGGAGAAACTGGCCTCAGAGGGAATCAGCAAACCGGTGATCCCGGTGATCATCTCCGGGAACTGGGTGAAGCCTGCACGGGCCGTTCTGGAAAAAAATGAAATCCCCACGTTTGAAAGCCCTGACCGCGGAGTGCGTGCTGCGGCAAACCTGATTTTCTACGCTGAGAGCAGAAGGAGCGGAGCATGAGCGAGAGCAGAAAAGTACTTGACGAATATGATGCGTTTCAGCTGCTGGAGCAGGCGGGTATTGCGGTAGTGCCAACGAAACTGGTCTGCTCTCAGGAACAGCTGGCAGAAGCTGCCCGGGAAATCGGATTTCCCCTGGTATGCAAGATTTCAGCAGCAGGGCTTGCCCATAAGACGGAAATCGGCGGAGTCAAAGTAGGGATCACTGACATGGCGGAGCTTCAGGCTGCCTGGGACAGCATCATGGAACAGGCGCTGCAGGCGTCAGTGCCGCGGCAGGATATTCGCGGCGTGCTGCTGCAGCCGATGATTTCCGGGGGGACGGAATGCATCATCGGGGGCATGCGGAATGATTCCTTCGGGCCAGTGGTTATGTTCGGACTCGGGGGAGTGACTGCTGAAGTATATCAGGATGTATCCTTTCGCCTGGCGCCGCTGCGGAGGATTGATGCCGAAAGCATGATCGCAGATACCTCTGCTTCAGTGCTTCTTTCAGGATACCGGGGTGCAGCGAAGGGAGATGTGGAGGCCTTGGCAGATCTGCTGGTTGCCGTGGGAACCCTCATTGCCGGAAATGAGCGGATCCTCGAGCTTGATATGAACCCGGTAGTAGTCCAGCAGCGCAAGGTGGCGGTACTGGATGCTATGCTGACAGTCTCCTGCTGAAACAATACCAGTGGAGCTGGGTCATGCGGGATGCCGGTGACGGGAAATCGGCCGTGACAGTGTGATAAAAGCTTCTATATGCCCCGTCCCAGTCTCAATCCAGCGGCAAATACACTTTTTCATTATATAAACATATAATCATGCACTTTTATATGCTCAGGGGGTATTAGTTTGCAGTTTGCCTTGACTTCAGCAAATAATTGGAACAAAATGTAAGCGAAAAACTAAACACCGATCGAAACCGGTGAATCCGTCTGAGAGGCTTATGGATAAACATACCAATATTATGAATGATCATGATCAGGTGAAGATTGACGGCGTCGATAGAAAAATTATAGAAATTCTCATTGGTAACGCACGGATCTCCTATTCTGACCTGGCAAAGGAAGTCGGGCTCTCCCGCGTCCGGGTGAAGGATCGGGTAGTGGCGCTCCAGAAAAAGGGGATTATCGAAGAATTTACGATTCAGGTTCCCGCCAGATATTTAGGAAAACCTCTTCCGGTGTTTTTTGACATCCAGGTGGCTCCCGGCTACATCGAAGAGAGTGCTGAAAAGATTTCCAAACATAATGATATCGTGATCGTATACCAGATGAGCGGACGGAATTCCCTGCATACCCATGGGTTTTTTGCTGACATTGATGAGGTGTCAGAATTTATCAATAATTTTCTTTCATCAATCAACGGAGTGAAGAATATTGAAACAGAATTCCTGCTCAGGCGGTTCAAGGCCCAGCGGAGTCTGATGGTTTAGTCTGCCAGCAGAAATCCCGCGTTGTGCGGGTCCCGGTCATCAAGCCAGAGGGTGCCGGTGTGCATGATGAATGCGCTCCCGGTAATCTGCGGGATGACTGCTCGGAAGCCGAAATATTCAACCGTCTCCAGGGCCTGACAGGTGAATCTGCTTCCGATGATGCTCTCATGAATGACCGGTTCCCGCAAGGCGATCTGATCCTGGAAAAACAGCAGTGCCGTATGGGCGGAAGTGCCGGTGCCGCAGGGGGAGCGGTCAATGCCCCGGTCGCCGGGAGAGAATACCACCATATTTTTGATGTGACGGTCCTTCAGCGGTCCGCAGAAACGGACTGCATCCACGTGTCTTACCGGGATATCACATCCTTGAGCCGAGAGGGTCTGGTTGATCTGCTGTTTTATCAGTCCGGCAGTCTCTGAGAGCTGTCTGACGGAGCTTCGATCGAAGGGGATATTCAGCGCTTCAGCTTGGATTATCCCGTAGCTTTCCCCGCAGACGGCGATGTCTGCGCGGAGCTGGTCTGTGCCGGGAAGGCGGACGGGGACGCTGCCGCACCAGTAGGCTGGAACATTTTCAAAGGTTACCGATACCGGCTGGTCTTCAGAAATCGTCGCTTCAGCTTTCACGAGCCCGGCGGGGGTATCAATAATTACGGAAGTGCCGCCCCTGGCGGCTGAAATGAGTCCCTGGTGTATCAGGCTGACAATCACCCCGATCAGCCCGTGTCCGCACATGGGGATGCACGGGTAGTCGCTGTCAAGAAAAAACACTCCCCAGTCAGCACGGGGGTCAGCAGGTTCAGTCAGTACGGCTCCAACACCGCGGAGCAGCCCTCGGGGCTCTCTGAATATGCCGGTTCGGATACAGGAGTGATTACGTTCAAAGCAGTCAGCTTTTTCCTGCATGGTTGAACCTCTCAGCGGCGGGAGTCCGTCGATAAGCAGCCGAGTCGGCATGCCCCCTGTGTGGGAATCAATTACGGAAATTTTTTTGTCGCCCATCATGTATCCCTGTCCTTTATTATAAAACATTTTAGATTGAAAATTCACAATTAGCAAGTATAGATAAATTAATAATTACTTTACGTAAGTATAAAGGTGGTTAACGTTAAAAAATGTTTGACAAACCATAATTGACACGATACCATATTTTAAAGTAAGGAGGAAAATTATGAGAAGGAATGTAATCGCTGTGCTGATTATATGTTTGGCTGCTTCGGGGATGCTGTTTGCCGCAGGAGCCCGAGAGGCAGAGACCCATCATATTCGTGCCGGTTTGGCGATGCCTGAAGGCATGGAAGTGGCCCGTTCAGTGAACGGTATGTATGAGCTGTTTAAGCAGGAGGTTGAGGCGAATTCCGACGGACGGCTGACCATGGATATTATCTACGGCGGCGCCCTCGGCAACCCGGATGAACGGCTTACCCAGATGCGCCGGGGAAGCATTCAGATGAGCGATGCTGCAGACGGAAACTACGCGACGATCTATCCTGATATCCAGGTGTT
>PWKH01000088.1 GCA_003559765.1 Spirochaetaceae bacterium | reverse complement strand
CCAGGCCGAAGAGCGGCGCCAGTACTGCGGTCAGCAGAGCTCGGAACTGCGACTCCCCGGACAGCCCAGTTGCCATCATGGATTGCTTCATGTGATTCGTCAAGTAGCCCACAGCCATGGGCCGGCGGATATTCTCCAGCAGATAGTAGGCCACAAAGATGACAATCCCTGCACTGGGAATGTCGAAGTGCATCATCACTCCGATCCCGGCAACCATGATCACCCCTGCAAGGAAGGTCCGGTCCAGGGCCCGCTCTTTGGTGGAAAACATCCGCATCACCCGCCCGGTGTTCTTGGCGGCCGAAGAAGTCAGCAGATAGAGCACCGCATAGACTGCCGCTACCACCAGGGCAGTGCGCTCCTCCCCGGTGAGCGCCAGCAGCACCGGAGCTGATACGGCAAAGCTCTGGATAATCGGCTGGATATAGTCCTTCACTGCTTTGAATACACCGTCGAAGACGCTGAAGTTCACCATCAGTCCCCGAATCCGGGGATGCCGGATCATCTCCGCCAGACCGCGGAGGTGCTCCTTCATAAGCTTCATCACCTCCCGGCGGCTTACAGTTTCACCGCGCCGGTCAAGCACCTTCGGATAGGAAAGCATCAGCAGCAGGTTCAGCAGATAGGGAATCACCGAATAGAGGAAAATCCGCTCATAGCTTCCCGAATAGAACACGATTGCACCGGCAATCAATGCCGAAAGGGCCGAGCCGCGCTGCGACCACGCCCTGGTGCTTCCGTAGTAGTCCACCCGGTGCTCACCCATTCCGTTGAGCTCCAGGTAATCAATGATCATCGCTTTATGGGTACCGGTCCGGAAGGCCTCGCCGCCGGCAAAGAAGATCATCGCCAGTACGTACCAGGAGATATCAGCAAAGAGGTAGAAGATCATGAAGGAAATAATATAACTGACGAAGGAGATGACCATGCTCCGCCTTCTTCCGAAGGTGTCGGCGATGACCCCTGAGGGAATTTCGATTATGTTTACTGAAATTTCCCGTACGGCAAACAGCAGTCCTACCTGGAAAAAGGAGATTCCCCGTTCCGTGAGGAATAAGAGCAGATACGGATCAAAGAACCGAAGGTTCTTGAGGAATCCGTAGAGAGAGAACTTGACATACTGTCTGTCCCACAGCTGCCGGGGAGGGGACCCGGATGTCTGTCTGCCCATCGGCTGCACCTGCATATCGGCCGCCCCTGTCGGGCGGCCGATTAAAGCGAATTATAGTGGCGAAGGGATTTGAACCCCTGACCGAACGGATATGAGCCGTTTGCTCTACCGACTGAGCTACGCCACCATGTCAAATACAGGGGCTAATATACCAATGAAGGCACTGGCGTGTCAATCACTCCGGAAAAGTTTCTTCCCCCGCATACCAGTCGAAAACCTGCCACCGGTATTCCGCAGCATCATCAGATCGAAGCACCAGCTGGTACACCCTGCTGGTGCGGTCAAAAAAGAAGAGTCTCACCGGCACCTGGAGCATTGAGCCGGTCTGTTTCGGAAGGCCGAGTCTCAGCCGCAAACCGTCGGGGGGAGGCTCAAGTACTGTGCGGAGTGCCGGATACACCATATGTGCCCTGCCCTCCAGCAGCCACGCTTCGGCGGTGCGGTAGAACTCAAGGTGAGATTCCCGGGATGCGATCAAGCCGATCTCTGCATCCCTCGCAGGAGTAACCATGCCGGTTCCCATGGATTCCTTGATCATTGATGTTTCAAAATCCTGAGCTGAGACTCCTCCGGCCAGGACAAGCAGCAGCATCAGCAGGACTGGACGCATGAACACCACCTCCGTATTTCTCCTTTGTACTTCCCGGCAGACTTTTTGTCAAACCCTGGACAGAAGATGCCCTCCGCGGTAATATCCATGACCATGAAGCAGACCGAAAGGATCATCAGCGAGCTGCTGTTCTCCTATGACCACCCGATCCGCGATCCCCTTTGGAAGCATATCTATGTCTCCCCGGGTATTGCCTCCCTCTTTTATGCACCGGAGATGCAGCAGCTTTCCAGAATCAAGCAGCTCGGCCCGACCCATCTGCTGTATCCCGGAGCAGTGCACACCCGGCAGAACCACAGCCTCGGAGTGTTCCATCTCTCACGGCAGGTTATGCTCAGTCTGCTGAGCAGCAGCTCCTTCAGCTCATGCACCCCCGAGGGGGTCCGGGCCTTCCTGGCCGCATCCCTGCTCCATGATATGGGGCATTTCCCCTACACCCACTCCCTGAAGGAACTTCCCCTCAAGGAGCATGAAACCCTGGCTGCAGAGATGATAGACGACAGCCCAGACATCCGGCGCATCCTCACCGATGAGATCCATACGGATCCTGCCATGGTGGCCGCAGTCATTGATGAGGACCGCCCCTGCGGCAGCGGGGAGATTGCCCTCTATCGGGCGATGCTCTCAGGCCCCCTTGATCCGGATAAACTTGATTATCTCAACCGGGACGCCTACTTCTGCGGAGTGCCCTACGGCATCCAGGACATCGACTACATCATCAGCAAACTGATCTGGCGGGAAGATCTCTCCCGGCCGGGGATTGCCGCTGCCGGACTGGGGGCTCTGGAGAACTTAATTTTTTCAAAATACTTGATGTACCGGTACGTGTACTGGCACCGGACGGTCCGCTGCGCCACGGCGATGGTAAAACGGGCGCTGTACGCAGGACTTTCTGAAGGGGAGATCCTGCCGGAGGATCTCTACCATGTGAATGACGACTCCCTCTTTTCACTCTGCACTGAATCCTCCTTCCATCCCTTCAGACTGATGCAGGATGTGCAAATGAGGCGGCTGTTCAGCTGCTGCCTGGAGATCCCCTATCAGCCGGATCACCGGGTCCACAGGAAACTGGAGGATCTGCATTTCAGAAGCAGCCTGGAGCAGCAGCTCTCCCTACCGGGACACCCCGATTCGGTGATTATTGATCTGCCCGAACCGATATCATTTGAACTGAACATACCCGTCAGCGACGATTCCCGTTCACAGATTTTCAATCCCCGGACGGTATCATCCCTGGAACAGGAACTTCGGGTTATCAGGGTGTTCGTCCATCCCGAATGCCGCGTTCCGGAAGCGAAGCTGAAAGAAGCACTGAATCAGGAGTGACCGCATGGAGCATACCAGACATTACCGGCAGCTTATCCAGGGACAGATGCCTCCGTGGGTGCACCGCTTCATCAAACAGGTCGGCAGGACCGTCAATACCTGCGGCATGATCAAAGCAGACGACCGGGTGCTCTTAGCCGCATCAGGGGGCAAGGACTCCCTGGCGCTGGCTTTGGCGCTGTCGCTGCGCAGGAAATGGCTCCCCGTGGACTATACCCTTGAGGCGGTGCTGATCAACTGGAGGGAACATCCGATCCCCCCTCAAAAGCTGGAAAAACTTCAGACCTACTTTACAGATCTTTCGATTGACTTGACAGTGATTGATGCGCAGATGTACTCCCCTACCTTCAAGGATGAGTTCAACTGCTATCTCTGCGCCCGCAATCGGAGACGCATCCTGTTTCAGGAAGCAGAGCGGCGGGGAATCTGGAAAATTGCTCTGGGTCATCACCTGGACGATCTGGTGGAGACCTCCCTGATCAACCTCTGCTTCCGCTCAGATTTCTCCACCATGCAGCCGGTCCAGGAGTTTTTCTCCGGCAAGCTCTACATGATCAGGCCGCTGATTCAGCTGAAGGAGGAGCGGATCATCAGGCTTGAGCAGACCTTCCGGCTGCCCACGGCCAAACCGGTATGTCCCTTTGACCAGACCAACATCAGGTCACAGCTCAAGCCGGTGATCAGCCGGCTCTCTGAAATTGACCGTCTTACCAGGGAACACATCTTCAACGCCCACCAGTTTACCTGCCGTATTCCTCAACATGGGTATGAAGATCATAGATCCTTCCGTGGACATGACGCTCAAGAAACAGACCCACCTTCTGCATAACCTTTTCTCCGTGGGTGCGGGAATTGGTGACCAGAGCAACGCCTAACTCGGCATATCCGAGGGAGTCGTGGAGATCAACTTCAGCGGCGGAGACGTAGAATGTGTTTCTCAGCCGCTGTTTCAGGGAATTAATTACGCTGCGTTTCTCTTTCACAGATGTAATTCCTTCCAGTTCAATGATACAATGTAACAATGTTACTACCATACTGTTATTATTATATGTTCTTGAGATTTTGAAAAGGTGTTTGCCTTTTTTATCCAAGCTCATATATACTGATGCCTAAGGAGGATTGGGGTATGAAGCGAAAACCAATGTTAATTATCATGCTGATTATGCTGCTGATGATGCCGGCAACTGCTGTTTACAGTATGTTCGGTATGGATTTGGGACTGGCGTATGACTATCTTGATGAAGATGATGAAAAGATCCACTTAGTTGGCATCAGCCTGAGACCTGATCTTGAATTGGGTAATTGGGGGCTCGGGTTGGATGTCACGTTAAATTTTCATCTGGATGACAAATTCCGTTTCCGTGATGAAGACTGGGTGCCGGAATTTGACGGTGACACTGTGGGAGATCATGTCAAAGAGATCGCCGGATTATACCTGCCGATTATCCGGTATGTGCGCTACGGCCACAAAGGGGATGAGCTTTACGGGCAGATTGGTATGATTGACAGCTATACGCTGGGTACCGGCGTATTTATGGACCAGTATTCCAATACCCGCCTCCTCCCAAGACATAGAATCGTCGGTGCCGCTTTGGATATAGACGGCAGCCTGTTCAACTTTCCCTATGCCGGTGTCGAGATGATGGCAGGAAACATTTCGCAATGGGACGTTATGGGAGCACGGATGTATTCCCGGCCCTTTTCATTCCTTGCAGTTCCGGTCATCAACGAAATGCAGGTGGGAGGCTCCTATGTCACCGACCGGAATCCCGCAGCCCTGGACAACCATCTTGACAGCGGCAAACAGTTTCCCGAGGGTGACGAACACGAACCTGATGCAGTGAACATGTTCGGAGTGGATGTGGTATTCCCGCTGCTGCATACTCCCATGCTCACCATGGATTTCTTCGGGGATGTCGCCTTCCAGGGACGGCCGAAATATGATGATGCAGCCCGGGCATACCGCACTGGAACACGGGGAAGAATCATTGATATGATAAACTACATGGTTGACGTAACACTTCCCTATGACGGATTTGTTCCCTCATATATGGATAAACGCTACGATGAAAACAGAAGGGATCGCTACGAAATGGAAATCGGAGATGGCGCCCTTGATTACGGAGAAAACGAACGGGTGTTCCTGCGAGGTTCCGCCGGATTCGACACCATGGATGAAAATTTAGTATTTGACCTCCTGGTCACCGGAGAAACAGACAGCAGTTTTGATGTCTACAACCCCTCCATGACTGCGTTTCTGCATGTCGGAGAGGACCTGTCCCCGTTTTTCTTCTTCGATGCAACCTACCACAAACAGTTTGACGACAAAGATGATTCAGTCAGTATGCCTGACTTTCTTGAGGGGATAGCTGAGTTTAACAAGAATGCCTTTATTGAAGTCAGCGGTAATGTACGATATAAGCTCCTGCTGACAAGAGTCGGCATCAATATTGCCTATGATGAAGATGGGAAGAGGACAAGTTCAGTTTCCGTTGCAGGGGATCTGCAGCTTGACGGGCTTTTCGGATTCCTGCAGTAACTCAATGATTCCGGCCTCCGCATGGAGGCCGGAAAGCTAATAATAATAAAGTGACTGAAAAATTGGTTGATATAATGAAATACCTACTGTCAATAAAGACTGTCCCATGGTTACTGATTCTGCTTTTCGTTACCATCCCTGCTGCCGCACAGAACAGCAGTTCTGTTGAGTTCTATGCGGACTACAATGGGCTGCGCATCTATGATGAACGGGGAGTACTGATCCGTGAACCCGCTGAACTCACCAGTGTGGAGCATGGCTGGATCATCCAGACGGTTGACAAGCCTGCGGAGCTCAGCAGCGCCGGCGAATCACTCCGCGCGAAGGCTTCCACCCAGACGCTGTTCATCCTTGAACAGGCTGACGATAGCTCCTTGAATCTCTTTGTGCTGCGGGGAAGAATGCGCGGAACCAGTCTTGAGGAGGGAAAAACCGTAACTCTAGAGACTCCCGGCGTCATCTATACGGTGGAATCGGGGGATGTAATCCTTGAAACCTCCCCCGCAGAACAGCTGACAGTAGTGTACGGCTCCGCCGCCGCCCGTCCCTTTGATTCCGACGTGCAGTTCATCGTCCAGAAGAACCGGGTTATTCAGGCGCTCAATGACGGAGCCGAAGCTGATGCGGACCCTGAGGTGACAGCACTGACCGAAGGACTGCTGGCCTACCGGGATGAGGATGTTATACTCACTGCCTTTGCTCCTGAACCTGAGCCTGAACCTGAACCTGAGCCTGAGCCGGAGCCTGAACCTGAACCTGAACCTGAACCTGAGCCTGAGCCGGAGCCGGAGCCGGAGCCTGAACCCATTCCGGAGGAGGAGATATTTGAGGAAGAGCCTGCAGCAGAGCCTATTGAAGAAGAACCTGAACCGACCCGGACCATCATCGCCCGGCCCCTGGATGACGAGGAGGAGCAGGAAATTGAGGAACTGATGCCGGAGGATGCTCCTGAAGAGCCGGAAGAGGATCCTGAAACAGAACCGGAAGAACCAAGAGAGCTGGAGGCTCCGCGGTTTTTCGTGGACATGCTGCAGGGAATAGCAGCAATCGATGAAACGATGCACGGCAGAACCGTCATCCGTCCCCGCTTCACCTGGGGGGAGCATGGGGAAATTGGGCTCAGGTTTGACCTGGCCTATGACAGTTTCAACCTTGTCGACGGGGACACCTGGCAGGGACCCCGGGATAAGCAGTTCTTCTCCCTGGGATCAGGAGAGAAGGGATTCACCT
>PWKH01000010.1 GCA_003559765.1 Spirochaetaceae bacterium | reverse complement strand
TGTACGGAGCCCTGCCGGGCTGCACGGTAATTCCCGGACAGGCCAATTTCCTCCTGGTGAAGCTTCCCGACGGCTGCCGGGATGCAGGGGAGTGCACCCGGCTGCTCGGAGCCCGGGGCATCGCCGTCAGGGACTGCTCCTCATTCCACGGATTTCCCCGGCCCTGCCGGTATGTCAGGACAGCGGTGCGGACCGACCGGGAGAACCGCCGCCTTGCCGAGGCTGCTGCCGCAGAGTTCGGCGGATTAACGCCCCGGCGACAGCACCGCCGTCGCGCCGCCGCACTGATGATCCAGGGGACCTCCTCTGACGCCGGAAAGTCTCTGCTGACTGCGGCGTTCTGCCGGATATTCCACCGCAGAGGTGTCCGGGTTGCCCCCTTCAAGGCCCAGAACATGTCCGGGAATGCCGCGGTCACTCCAGCCGGTGAGCAGATCGGAACTGCCCAGCTGGTCCAGGCTGAAGCCTGCAGAATCCCTGCCGACGGCAGGATGAACCCGGTGCTGCTCAAATGTGAAAGCGACCGTACCGCCCGGGTCATACTCAAGGGCCGGGAGGCGGGCATCCTTGACGCCTCAGAAAGCCCGAAGCAGTATCTGGAGATCGTGCGCTCCTGCTATGACGAGATCGCAGCGGAATATGAGTTCATTATGATTGAAGGGGCGGGAAGCCCCGCAGAGGTGAACCTCCGGGACCGGGATATGGTGAACATGTCCATGGCCGCCTATGCCGGATCCCCGGTGCTGCTCACCGCCGATATCGACCGGGGCGGGGCCGTCGCCTCTCTGGCCGGCACCATGGATCTGCTGCGTCAGTGGGAGCGGGAGCTTACGGCTGGATTCATCCTCAACAAGTTCCGCGGGGATCCCTCCCTGCTGGAGCCGGTCTATGACTTTCTCCTGGAACATACCGGAGTCCCGGTGCTCGGCCTGATCCCGTATATCCCGGACGTAGGAATTCCCGAGGAGGACGGTCTGGGATTCGGCGGCGGAGATGATGCCGATGCGGACAGCATCCATATCCTGCTGATCGCCCTGCCGGGGATGGTCAGCTTCACCGATGTTCAGCCGCTGGCATGGGAGCCGTCGGTGCGGCTGACGACAGTCAGAAGTGCCGAACAGCTGAACCGGCATCCCTTCCCGGATGCGGTGGTGATCCCGGGGAGCCGGGACCCGGTATCAGATATGCAGTATCTGGAGGAGTCGGGGACAGCAGAATCACTCCGCCGGCTGAGCAGCAGGGGACATCTGATCCTTGCAGCCGGCTCCTCGGCCTCCCTGCTCGGTGAATCCGTTGACGGAACCCCCGGGCTCTCCCTGCTTCCTGTCCGGAGTGCCTGCACCAGAGAGGAGGCGCGGAGGGTTTCGGGGGTGCATCTTCCCTCACAGAGCGAGGTTTCCGGGAGCCGGATGGAAGTTGCCTGCAGCATAATCGGCGGATGCGGATCTGAACCGCTGATTGCCGGGACGTCAGGAGAGCTTCTCGGCTGGAGCAGTGAAGCGGGGAACGTCTGGGGGATATCCTTTCACGGACTGTTTGACAGCCCGCCGATGCGGCGATGGTTCATCAAAAAACTTGCCGCTTTGCGGGGGATACCGGTCAGTGACGGTACCGGCTCTCTGGATCATGCCCTGGACCGCCTCGCCGATACGGTTGAGGCCCATGTCGATATGGATGCAGTACTGCATATTGCGGGGCTTCGGTGAGCCAGCTGATTGCCGCGGTGCTGCTGGATCTGCTGTTCGGCGATCCCCCCGGGCGGTTTCACCCGGTGAGAGCTCTCGGCGCTGCGGCCTCCTTCTGCAGAAAGCAGTCCATCCGGCTGCTGGGAAACACCCGTGCCGCAGGGGCTGTGAGCTCTCTGGCGTGCATCGGGGCGGCCCTCGCGGTCTCGTCCCTGCTGCTTGCAGCAGCCGCAGCAGTTCATCCGCTGCTGCACTGGGCTGTTTCGGTGCTGCTGATCTGCAGCTCTCTGGCTGTCCGGGATCTTGCCGGCCATGCCCGCAGGGTATATGTCCCTCTGACTGCAGGCAGCATCGATGAAGCCCGGCGATTCACCGGATATCTGGTCAGCCGAAGCACCGGCTCCATGGACGCTCCTGAGATGGTGCGGGCGGTGGTGGAAAGCACTGCGGAAAACACCTCCGACAGCATTACCGCGCCCCTGTTCTATGCGGCTCTTTTCGGCCCCCTGGGGGCGGTGGGCTATCGGTGCGTCAATACGATGGACGCCATGTTCGGATACCGCACTCCGGAATATCTGCACTTCGGGTGTGTTCCTGCGAAAATTGATGATCTGCTCAATTATCTTCCCGCTCGATTGTGCGCGGTGCTGCTGGCCTTCTCTGCTCCCCTGACGGGGGGAAGTCTGTCGGGGAGTCTCCGGATGATCCGGCGGGACGGGCGGAAGCATGAAAGCCCCAATGCAGGATATCCAGAAGCGGCGGTCGCCGGAGCGCTGGGGGTGCAGCTGGGCGGCCCGTCGGTCTATTTCGGCCGCACCGTGAAGAAGCCGGAGATCGGAGACCCCCTGCGCCCGCTGCACCTGTCGGACATTCCCCGGACCGTCAGCATGATGTATGCCGCCGCCGGACTTTCCCTTGCGGCGGCGGCAGGGATAGCATCAGTAGTTCTCCTCCTCGCCGGTGCTGGTTGACACCTGGGCGTCGGCGAATGAGGCCATTTCCCGGGAGATGCGCACCCCCAGATCGATCATGAAGCCGCCGATCACCGCACCGGTGCCTTCTCCCAGGCGCATGCCGAAATCGACGATCGGCTCAAGGCCCATGGCGTCGAGGATGACCCGGTGTCCCTTCACCTTCGACTGATGTCCCGCAAAAAGAAAGGAGCTTACCTCACGGTCCATCAGCCATGCCATATAGGCGCCGGCGGTGACGGGAAATCCGTCAATGACGCAGGCGACCCCCCGGTCCTTCAGTCCCAGGATGAACCCGGCCATGGCGGCCTCTTCAAAACCGCCGACCTTCATGAGAATATCCTCAGGCCCGCTGAAGGGCCCGCGGCGCTTCACTGATTCAAGGATCACGGTTCGTTTCCGCTCCAGAATCTCCTCAGTGATTCCTGTTCCCCGGTCGATGATGTCGGCTCCGTCGAGTCCTGCGGCAATCACCATGGCCGAGGCGGCGGTGGTGTTGCTGATGCCCATATCTCCGACTGCGGCAATGGAGCAGCCCTCTAAAGCCGCGGCCTCGGCAAGCTCCCGTCCGGTTTCCAGGCATGAAGCAAGCTCTCTGCTGTCCATAGCCGGCTTCTGGTGGAAGTTCTTTGTTCCCCAGCCTGCTTTTCTGCTGATCACTCCGGGGAAATCGATCTCCCGGGCGATTCCGACGTCGATGAGCCGGACGTCGAATCCGCAGTGCCGCGCCAGGACATTGATGCCCGCACCCTCCTGGGTGAAGTTCCTGAGCATCTGATAGGTGACCTCCTGGGGATACATGGATACCCCCGCTTCGTTCACTCCGTGATCTCCGGCGAAGACGAAGACCGATTTCCGGGTGATCTGCGGCGGGACGTTCCCCTGAATTTCCGCCATTCTGAGGGCGAATTCCTCCAGCCGTCCCAGGCTGCCTACCGGTTTCGTCAGGTTGTCGAGATGCTCCTGCATCTGTCTGGTAATACTCATGTCAACTCCTATTCAGTAAGATATTTCGCCGGCAGATTTACTGCATGAATGACCTTCACCCCGTCGTCGAACCAGGTGAATCTGCAGCAGTTGCCCCGCTGTATGATGTACTTCCAGTGTCCCTGTATTTCCGCTCCGGAAAGCTCTGCAAGGATGCACCGGATAGGCCCGCCGTGGGTCATCACCAGGATGCGCTGCTGGTTGCCGTCAGCAATAATCTCGGTGAAGCAGGCCGTCACCCGCCGATGCAGTTCCAGCACGGTCTCCCCCCCGGGGGGAGGAGCATGGAAGGGATTCTCCAGCCACTGGGAGACCAGCTTCCCTTCGTCCCGGAGGATGGACTCATAGGTGCGCCCTTCCCATCGGCCGAAGTCCAGCTCCCGGAGCTGCTCCTTCCACTGCACCTCAATGTTTTGCCGCTCCAGATAGGGCTCCAGGGTCTGGCGGCACCGGAGCATGGGGCTGGAGTATACAGCTTCCGCATCGAAGGCCTCGAGAGCCTCGGCGAGATTCCGGGAGCGCTTTCTTCCTTCCGGGGAAAGGGGCACATCGCTTCGGGAACCGGTATACCCTTCGGTGTCGGTCTTTTCATGCCGGAATATCAGAATGTCTTTCATATCGGTATGATCCTTGCGGCAATCGGTATCAGCAGCAGCACCAGCAGCTCCGCGGTTTCGGTAACCGCCCCGTAGACATCTCCGGTGAGTCCCTGAAGCTTGCGGGAAATCCGGTCGGCCATGAGCAGGACGGCAGCGACAGCAAGAGCCGCCGCGGCAATTCCTGCAGCTCCCATGAACAGCCATGCCGCAGCAGCGCAGAAGAGCGTGCCGATCACCGGCTCACGAGTGCGGCTGTACTGCTTGAACATAGCTCCCAGACCTCCCTCCCGGGCGGAGGGAAACCGGAGAATGGACAGCATTGCCGCCAGCCGTGCTGCCGTCGGGGCGATCAAAAGCGCCCGGGGGTAATCCTGGATGAGCAGTTCAGTAATCAGGGCCCATTTGGCCAGAAGGAAGACAACCAGGGCGAGCACCGCGAACACCCCGCTTCTGCTGTCCTTCATGATTGAGAGTTTCTCCTCCCTGGTCCGGCCTCCGCCGAGGCCGTCGGCCAGATCGGCCAGGCCGTCGAGATGGAGGCCTCCGGTAAGTACTGTCCAGAGTGCGAGAATCAGCACAGCTGCAGTCTGGGGAGTAAACCAGCCGGGGGGAATCAATGCAAGGGGGTAAAGCGCCCCGCCGATGAGAAGCCCCACCGCCGGATACCAGATGGTGGAGCGGGCAACGTCCTGGAGATTCTCGTTTTCCCGGTAGGGGATGGGAAGGACGGTTAAAAACCGCAGTGCATAGAGCAGCTTCACCGGGTCCTCCTATTTGAGCCGCTGAGGGATGCCGGCGGTAAGCATATATACCGCATCGGCGTGCCGGGCGACCAGCTGATGGGAGAGTCCGGCGATGTCCTGAAAGATCCCGCCGAGGCGGGTCGGGGCCACCAGGCCGGCTTCCACGTAGTTCGATATCACCACCAGGGTGGCATCCATCCGGGAAGCTCCCTGGATAATGCCTTCAACCTCCCGGAGCACCCGGTTCTGGGTTTCCTCCCGGTCGGGTTCATCCCCGAGACGCATAATGATGTTCGATGTGAGCAGCGTAAGGCAGTCAAGCAGCACCGCCTGCATCCCTTCTGCAGCTTCCGGGAGGGCGGCGGAGACGCACAGCGGCTCCTCCAGGGTTTTCCAGCCGGCCGGCCGGCTGGACTGGTGCTGTCTGATCCGCGCCTGCATGCCCTCGTCAAAGGCGGTTGCCGTAGCGATGTAGAGCACAGCTCCTGCCCCCTCTGCTGCAGCATCCACGGCAAGCTGCTGAGCGAATGTGGTTTTTCCGCTTTTCGTGCCTCCGAGCACCAGGATAATTGATCCCATAACACCTTCCTTATTCGATTGCGGATATCATAGTCAGGACGGAAGATCTTTGCAAGACGGCAGGATAAAAGCATATGCAGGATTATATATGCAATAATATGCATAAATATGCAAACATTATGCATCAAAGGTTGCAATTTATCCCGGTACCAGCTATGCTGAGAAAAACCCGTACTTTGATATTCCTCAATGTGCCAGCTGAGCTGTTCCAGGAGTACTGCATACGGGAAGATAAGGAAGGACATTATGTGCGGAATCACAGGAATCTGGGGAGGGTGCGCGGAAGCGCTGACCCGGGAAATGATGCAGACCATGGTCCACCGGGGACCTGACGGAAGCGGCACGGCGCACTGGGATCAGGCATCCCTGGGTCATCGCCGGCTGGCTATTATGGACCCGGCGAAGGGTGCCCAGCCGCTGTACAATGAATCCGGCTCCGTCGCCATAGCGGCAAACGGCGAGATCTACAATTTTCCCCGGCTGAAAGACAGGCTTATTGCAGCAGGGCATACTCTTTCGACCTCAAGCGACTCTGAGGTGCCGGTGCATCTCTTTGAGCAGATGGGAGCTGACTGCGCCGGGGAGCTCGAAGGCATGTTCTCCTTTGTCCTCAGCGACGGAAACCAGTTTTTTGCCGCCAGGGATACGGTGGGGATCAAACCGCTGTATTACGGCACCAGAGGCTCCCGAACCATCTTTGCTTCAGAGCTCAAGGCCCTGGCAGGGAAGGCCGATGCGGTGCAGGAGTTCCCTCCGGGATGGATCTACCACTCCCATACCGGATTTCGGCCCTTCCGGGATATGCCCTACCTGCCGCCGAGGGAAGATATGGACAGCGATGAGGCAGTCAGGCGCATCCGTACAACCTTGGAGGAATCAATTACGAAACGCCTCATGAGCGATGTGCCCCTCGGTGCGTTTCTGTCGGGCGGTCTGGACAGCAGCATCATCGCGGCTGTTGCCCGGCAGCACCTCGATGAGCTTCATACCTTTTCCGTAGGGACGGAGGGAAGCGCCGATCTCAAGGCCGCCCGGGTTGTAGCAGAGCATATCGACAGCATTCATCATGAATATATCCTTACGGAGGATGAAATCCGCTCAGCCCTGCCGGAGATCATCTATTATCTTGAATCCTTTGACCAGGACCTGGTGCGAAGCGCCGTCCCCTGCTGGTTCGTCTCGAAGCTTGCGTCTCAGCAGGTGAAGGTTATCCTTACCGGGGAGGGGGCCGACGAGCTCTTCGGCGGGTACACCTACTACAAGGACTTTGGTGCGGATATGCCTCTGGATGAGGAACTGCACCGGAGCATCTGCTCGCTCCACAACATCAACCTCCAGCGGGTGGACCGGATGACCATGGCCCATTC
>PWKH01000120.1 GCA_003559765.1 Spirochaetaceae bacterium | reverse complement strand
TGTTTGTTGAATACCGGGAAATCATCCCAGGCCCCGGCGCCATGGTCACTCAGGCTGTCACCTACCCCTATATTATGGGGGCAGTGAAGGGCCAGCACCATGAAGTGGAATTCATCAAGCTGCCTCCCCGGGAGCATTGACCTAGGGAGTCACCAGGCGGTCCGCCGCCTCCAGATAGGCATCAGCAAATGTCTCGAGATGTTCCGGATGCTCCCGAAACATGCTTTCGGATGATTTGGTCGCCTTCTTCAGGAAAAACCTCATGACCGGGCTGAACTGGGACAGATCTATTTTTCCGCCGAACCAGCCGACTGCTGATGAATGATCGATAACCGGCTTGGGAACATGCTGATCAAGGAGATTCTGCCACTGCTGCTCGTCCAGCGAACAGAGAAACAGTCCCAGAAGAGGCTTTTTCAGCAGCTGTTCCTGCTGCCCGTGAAGGAAGGTCTTCACCCTTCGGTCCAGCTGAGAAGCCCTGATGCTTCCCCCGATAATCACCCCGTCGTAGGGTGAAAGATCCGGCCGCTTTGTCCTGCCGAGGTCCAGCAGATCCGCCGATTCTCCGATGCGCTGCTGCAGCCGCTCAGCGCATTCACCGGTATACCCTTTTCTGGTGGCATACATGATGACATGTCTCATAATTCAGCTCCTGACGGCACGGAGGGAAGGCACACTTCAACCAGCGTTCCGGTCCCCGGGGTGCTTGTAATATTGATAACGCCTCCGTTCTGCCGAACGATGCCGTAGACGATCGGCAGGCCGAGACCGGTTCCGCTGTCCTTCGTGGTAAAATACGGCTCGTAGACTTTTTTCAGCGCTTCCTGCGAAATCCCTCCGCCGGTATCCTGAACTGAGATGGTTACGTAGTGCTCCGCATCGGCAGTTGAAACATGGTTATAAGACATGGTCCCGGTGGACACCTTGATCACGCCCTCATCCTGGACTGATTCAAGGGCGTTCCGGAGGATGTGCTCCAGAATCTGATCAAGCTGGGACGGATCCATCCGCACAGGTTTCATTTTTCTGCCGGGATGAAACCGGAAGGAGACCTCTTCAGAAAGCCGGTCAAAGATCCCTATGTGATATTCCACTGCGTCATTCACCGAAAGCTGTCTGGGACTGCTGTACTGCTGTCCCGCACAGGCCAGCAGATGTCTGGTCAGTTCAGCAGATCGATTCGCAGCGGCGCGCATCTCCGTGAGAAATTCCGTGTACCTGGGATCCAGGATGTTCTCGACCAGCATCTGTTCAATATATCCGATGATTACCCCCAGCATGTTGTTGAAGTCATGGGCAATTCCTCCGGCAAGCTTTTCAACTGATTCCATCCGCCGGGACTCAAAGAGCTGCTCTGTGAGCAGCTGGTGTTCAAACTGCGCTTCCCGACGCCGGGTGATATCCCGGACAACCACCATCACCCGGTATGGACGTCCGTCCTGATCCCGCAGGACCACGGCATTGATTTCTGCAGGGAACACGCTCCCTCCGGCCCGTCTGAGGGAGAGCTCTCTTCCGCTCACTTTACCGCTCCCCCGGATCAGCTCCTTCCACAGCTCTCTGACCGCAGGAATTTCAGGCGGAAACACGCTCCGGTACCCGAAACGCCCGAGCATCCGGCTGACGGAGCTGAATCCGAGCATATCCGCCATCTGCCAGTTTGCAAAAACCGCTCTGCCGTCAAGGTCCAGAAGGATCAGTCCCTCGGGAAACGTATCCACCAGGCTCCGGTAGCGCTCTTCACTTTCCCTGAGGGACTTCTCTGTGTCCTTCCTGCTGCTGATATCGGTGATGAACCCTTCCAGCTGTATGCCCCCCTCATCTTCGTCCGGGACTGCCCAGCCGCGCTCCCATACCCATCTGCGCTCCCCGGAAGCCGTGGTGATCGGGTATTCATATTCAAACAGCCCGCCCCGGGCAATCACCCGATCCCAGCGCTCCCGAATATTCCTGCGGCAGGCTGTATCGATGAGGGAGTTGAAGGAAACCCTTCTGTTTTCAATCAGTTCATCCGGGGCATACCCGGTAACAGCCCGGCAGCCGCTGCTGACGAACTTCATGGTCCAGTGCTCGTCATCGGCGCACCGATAGAAAAATCCCGGTACATGATTGATCATCGAAGTCAGCTCCCGCTCCCGGTTTCTGAACTTCTGCTGAGTATTATTGAGCGCCGTGATGTCGATCACCGCGGCAATTCCCCCCCCTGCTCCCGGCAGGCGGACATCCTCGGCAGGATTGGAACCGCAGAACCGGGAGATAAAGAGATCGCAGTCGATCTCATCGACGGGAGACCGGAGGAGCATCGCGAATCCCAGGTCCCTGAACTCGCGCTTTTCCCGGATCAAGGATCCGTCAGGAAGAATTCCAAGCACCGGCATCAGCTTTGTCAGAGCGCCGTGGGGAACTGACTTGAAGTCGACGGAGGAGAGATCAATGATCATGCCGTCTGCCGCAGACAGATATTCCTGTACCTCATCCATGGATGAACAGACATGAAACTCAGCCTGCTTTGCAGTATGTTCCATGATCTCCATGAAATGTTCACGGCGGGAAGTTACGAGAATGATGGTGCATGTCCTCAAATTGCACTTACTGTCAGTATTCACAGGATTACCCGGATTATCTCCACTATATGCGATAGATCGTCAGTTGAAAAGGAACAATTCCCGCTTTTCTGCAGTTTCAACTATGATATACTTTCTGCATGCGCGTATCCCTTCTGCTGTCTGCCCTTTTCCTGATTCTCATGCCTGCTGTTTTCCCGACGGTGCTGCTGACAGGATTCGGCCCCTTCGGCGAACATGAACAGAATGTCTCCTACCAGGGAATCAGGGATCTCGACGGAACAACCCTGAAGGGCCGCACCATTACCGTTCTCAGGCTTCCGGTTGTCTGGGAAGCGTCCCGCACCCTGCTGCTCGGTGCACTGGATGGGCAGGCTCCCCGGGCGGCAGTATCTGCAGGAATTGATGCATCCGCCCGGGCGGATGTCGTCGTCGAGGCCTATGCCCGAAACCGGACCTCACCAATTGCAGACACCCTCGGCAGACTCCCCCCTGATCATGGAGCGGTAGTCCCCGGGGCTGAAGAAATAATTCCTTCAGCCCTTTCAGCGGATACTGCGGTATATGCATTGCAGTCCGTCGGCATTGATGCGGCATCAGGCACCGACCCCGGAGGCTATCTCTGCGGCTGGGTCTATTATCTGCTGCTGCACACCCTGGGAGATGAAGCCCCGGCGGTATTCCTGCATTTCAGACCGGAGACACCCCCTGAAACAGTCAGCCGGACGGTGCTGATCATCGCGGAGCTGCTGCTTGAAACGGAAGCTGACCGGCAAGTCCTCAGCGTTCTTCCTCCAGTATGTCCGTCAGATACGTAGGTTTCACCAGTCCCCTGACAATGATCTTCAGGCTTTCATCAAACACCTGGGAAGTATGCTCACCCTCCCGGATGACATACCGCTTCATCAGAAACATCATATAGTTTGAAAACAGATACTCCGTCACCAGTTCCGGGTTCACCTGGTAGAACTCTCCTGACTGCATGCCCTCCTTGATGGTGCTGCACAGCAGATCCCGGGCAGCGGCATTCACTTCGGAGAACTGATCAGTTTCGGGGGAAATGCTGAAGATCCGTTTATCATGGATCAGCAGCTGCTGCAGCTGATGATTCTCTTCGATATACACCATTGCTTCCCGGATCATGACATACAGACGCTCGGCAGGTCTTTTACCGTGCTGCATTTTCCTGGCCACCACATAGCGCCACTTTTCCAGGGCATAGCAGACAGACCGGTGATACAGATCCTGCTTGCTTCGCACGTAGTTGTAGAGGTTCGCCTTCGTCATGCTGACTTCCGCAGCGATATCATCGAGGGTAGTCTTTCCGTATCCGTAACGGGCGAATACACGGAGGGCAGTTTCCAGCAGCTCTTCAGTCCGGATGCTTTTTTTTCTCATGAAATTACTCAATTACTTTTCGATTAATTTATTAACTAATTTTACGCTCCAGCCTGCACTGCTGTCAACTGAAAAAACAGGAAAATCCCCCCTGTAAACTTATCAGAGGCAATGGTATACTTTTATCATGAGTGATCTGTACATTCTTCAGGCAGTTACCGGAAGAGAACACTACTACATCAGGCATGCCAAGCGGCTGCTGGAGATCCACGGCCTGGAAGCTCATATGATCCTCCCGAGAAGGCGGCTGTGGATCAGGAGACAGGGTAAGCGGATACATATGGAAAAACCCGTATTTCCCGGGTATGTGTTTTTTTCCTGCGATCAGCCGGAGGTCCAACTGCAGCAGGTGCTGCGCAGGACTCCCGGATTCATCAGGTTTCTTAGACGGCAGGACGGGATCCTGCACCCCCTGGCCGAATCGGACCGAAAGCTTGTCTCCCACCTGATATCCGGAGGTGATGTAGCGGGGCTTTCAAAAGTCACCTTTGACAAAAACAACCGGATCAAAGCCCTTTCGGGACCGCTGCAGGGATATGAAGGGCATATCATCAAGGTTGACCGGCGGAAGCAGCGGGCTAAAGTCCGCTTTGTGCTGCATGACAAAACCTTTCTTATAGACTTTCAGTATGAACACATGGAGCTCGCTGAAAACCCGAACCATCAAGATCAGCGGCCCGGCTCCTGACCGCACGATGCAGGCGGTGCTGGGCATCCTGCAGGGAGAGCTTCCGAAACCATGAGGCGCAGGTGCCGCAGGAGTCAATGATGTCAGAAGGGCTGTGGGCATCGGAGCCGATTACCGCCTCCGCCCCCTCTTCAGCGGCCAGCTCCCAGAATTCATAGAGCGGATAGGGCCTCCGAGATCTTCCTTCCCAGTCAGTAATTCTGCGTTTTCTCATGCCGTTCGCATTCAGCTCCAGAGGCACCTGATGCTCCTTTGCGCACCTGATGATGTCCCGGGAGCAGGCTTCTGCCTCCGCATCCCATCGGGCGTACCCTGAGAAGCACACATCGGGATGGGCAATGAAGAGAAACTTTTTCGACTCGATTATGTCCTGCACGTGGGCGGCGTATGCTCTCAGCTGTGCCGGGGTGCTGAGCCTGGTATATCCGAGCCAGCTGCCGTCGGCCATGGGAGTCCAGTGGGGTGCGCCGATGAGATAGTGAAACCCGTACTCATTGAGGAGCATGTCATAGTAGTCCCGGTATTCAGCAATCCACTCGCATTCCGCCCCGAGAAACACCTCGATATCATGATGCGATCTGCGCTCTTCAAGCACCCCGTCAATGTAGCTGTCGAGCTCGGAAAAATCCATTCGGGTTCCCTTCCACCGGTCATCCGGATAGGGTATGTGCTCACTCAATCCGATTGAAGCAAGCCCTTGTTCGGCCGCTGCCGACACATAATCCTCTATGGTGCCGTCGGCATGCCGGCACATCCACGTGTGATTATGAAATGTATGCTGTAGCATGGTGAATTTAGTCCTCCGCGGTGCAGTTCTCTGCAGTGTCCCTATTCTATCCCTCCGGCAGAAAGATGTCCAGAAGCAGAAATCAGGGGCATCCTGTGGTGAAATTTGTGGCAATATATGTATTTTTCCTGTATAGTGGGAGTGTCTTATCAGTCCATGGAGGAATGCACCATGTGCAGCCGACCTACCCGGAAATCTCATGATAACCCGGACAGCAGTTCCTATCTTGAGGCCCTGTTTGATCACTCACCGACGGGATACGTGTTCTTTGACCGGGAACTGCAGGTTATCGAGGCGAATCATGCATTCTGCCGCATGGTCTCGGTCCCCCCGGAGAAGATAACAGATCATGCGCTCACCGAATTAATCACCCCTGAAGGATGCTCTCTGCTCCGGCAGCAGCTGGAGGACAGCTGTCGCGGTCCTGCTGCAGTAACCGCAGCAGGGGATCCCAAAGTGCGCTGCCGTGCTGTGTGCTGGCAGGTCGGCACGGATGAAGCGGGACAGCCGGTGTACTGCGGCTGTTTCGAGGATGCAGATGCTGCATCCCTTTCCCAGGAAGCCGGGCAGCAGTTTCTCCATTTGGCTGAGAACGTGCAGGATGTGATCTACTGTCTGCGGATCCATCCATCACCTTCCTTCACCTATGTGAATGCCGCCTCCCTCCAGCTCACCGGATACACCCCCCAGGAATTTTACAGTAACCCGGAGCTGGGCATGCAGATGTTCCACCCTGATGACCGGGATTTTCTGCAGTCCTGGTGCCGCAGTTCCCGAAAACACAGAGAGAGGCACACCGCCAGAATTATAAGAAAGGACGGCAGCACGATCTGGTGCGAACATTTCATTATCCCTGTGACTGACTGCACCGGGCAGACCGTTTCCCTGGAGGGAGTCATCCGGGACATTACTGAGCTGATGGAGAAGGAGGAAGCCCACCGGAAGACGACCGAGGACTACCAGCAGATATTCAACAGCACCCAGGCGGCCATGTGTATTGCTGAACAGAACTCCGACGGTCAGTTCCGGTATGTCCGAACCAACCTTTCCCATCAGAAAAAGACCGGATTAACTCCGGAGCAGATAATCGGAAGAACCCCTGCAGAGACGGCCGGAGAAGCCCAGGGCAGAACAATTCTGGAGCATTTTGCGTACTGCATCAAGTCGCAGTCGCATTATGTGTTCGAAGAGGAACTGCAGCTCAACGGGGGCACCCGCTGCTGGCTTACGGAGCTCACCCCGGTGTGCAGGGAGGGGAAGCAGCCGCTGATCATCAGCTCCTCAATTGATATCACCGCAACCAAGCAGTTCGACCTCGCCCGGAGGAAAACCCAACGATGGATCCGTTCTATCCTGCTCGCTGCTCCGACGGGGATCGGGGTGGTGCAGAACGGCTCCGTTCTGGAGGCGAATGTGAAGACCTGCGGGATCACCGGGAAATCCCGGTCACAGCTGATCGGCCGATCCATTGGTGAACTCTTTGCCGATCCTGATGTCTTCGATCCCCTGAAGGGTCTGCCCTCCTCCCTTGAGACCCAGTGGGTTCATACCAGCGGAGAGCGCATTGATGTGCTGTTCACCACCTCTCCGATTGATGAGAAAAGCCAGGAGACATTCGGATACATCTTCTCCGTTGATGATATCTCCCAGCGGAAACAGACAGAGCGGAGCCTCACGGAAAGCGAGGAGCGGTTCCGCTCCCTCTATGAGAACGCCACCCTGGGGATTTATCAGTCAACCCCGGAGGGATATGTGATCCTTGCCAACCCGGCGCTTTTGGAAATGCTCGGATACGACTCACTTGA
>PWKH01000084.1 GCA_003559765.1 Spirochaetaceae bacterium | reverse complement strand
TCCCCTGATTCATCCTTCAGCAGGATCTCCACCTTCCGCTCAGCCTCCTGGAGCTCCTGCTCCAGGCCCTGTGCCAGTCCGATTCCCTCCTCGAAAAGCTTCAGTGCTTCCTGCAGGGGGGTGTCGGCGGATTTAAGCTTCTCGTTTATTCCCTCCAGTTCCTTCAGTCGCTGTTCAAATGGTTTCATCTGTGTATCTCCTCTATTTTTGCCGAAGCGCTTCCTTTGGCAAAGGTAATGTCAACCAGGTCTTCGGCGCTGCATGACTGGGCGTCCGTGACCGTCTCCCCGGTGTCCCTCCGGGTGACCACGCTGAACCCCCGCTCCAGCATTGCCTGGGGAGACCGGGCATGCAGTTCCCGCTGAGCCAGCGAAATCCGGTAGCGCCTGTCCTGGAGCTGCTGATGCATCTGCAGCTGAATCTCTCTGGCAAGCTCATCGGCCTCCAGCCTCCGGGGGGTGATGAACTGGGTGAACCGCTCCCGGATATCCTCAGGGGAATACCGCTGCAGCAGCAGCCGGGTGCGTTCAATTCTGGAGGATATCAGCTCCGCCAGGGAGCGGCGCAGTTGGGTGACGGAAAGGGCAAGCTCCTCCCGGGTCGCACTGACCAGCTCTGCGGCGGCCGAGGGGGTAGCCGCCCTGAGGTCTGCGGTAAAGTCGCTGAGGGCCCAGTCCACTTCATGCCCGACGGCACTGATGACCGGAATGGATGAGGCGGCAACGGCGCGGACCGCCCGTTCATCTGAGAAGGGAAGCAGGTCTTCCAGGGAGCCGCCCCCTCTGCCGACGATCAGCACGTCTGCATGGGCAAGCCGGTTGGCTGTTTCAATCTGCCGGGCGATCTCCTCGGCGGCGCCGTCCCCCTGCACGAGGGCAGGATAGATCACAACATGAATCCCGCTGTTGCGGCGGGAGAGGACGTTGAGTATATCCCGGAGCGCCGCACCGGTGGAGGAGGTGATCACTCCGACGGTCTTCGGAAGTTTCGGGATCGGCTGCTTGCGCTGAGGGTCGAACAGTCCCTCCTCCTGAAGGCGGCGTTTAAGCTCCTCAAGTCTGAGGAGGATATCCCCGGCGCCGGCTTGATCCATGGCCTCGCAGATGATCTGGTAGACTCCCCGTTTTTCATACACCGAGACCGTCCCGATCACCCGGACGTTCATTCCGTCCTTCGGAGTGAACCGGACCCGGAAGGTGCGTCCCTTGAACATCACCGCCGATATTGCGGCATGCTCGTCCTTCAGGGTGAAGTACCAGTGCCCCGCCGCTGAAGGGCGGAAATTGGATATCTCCCCTTCAATACCTACGTCGCCGAACTGAGATTCAAGGTGACCTTTGATCTGGGAGGTGATTCTGGAAACTGAATAAAACTGGGGGGTAAGTTCAATCATGTCTGTAAGCTTACCGGAAGGACTGATGGACTGCAAGAGAAAAATGGCCGCCCCGGTGAATCGGGGCGGCCGATGTTATGCTGCTTACTCCGGAAAGATCGCTTCACTGGGACACACATCGGCGCAGGCGCCGCAGTCTGTGCACAGATTCGGATCAATCACGTAAATATCGCCTTCAGAAATTGCTTCTACCGGGCATTCGGGAATGCAGCTTCCGCATGCAATGCATGCATCGTTAATTTTGTAAGCCATAGTCGGCCTCCTTCAAGCAGTAATATTACTCGGTCAGTTGGACTATATACCTCCTGAAGAAGTCCGTCAAGAAACCCCGCAGTTGTTGACAAAATTAGATCTTTTTTTAACAATGAAGAAATGAGCAGTATACAGGATTTGACAGACCTGCTTGAATCATCCCGGAATGCGGCGGCTTTCACCGGAGCCGGAGTCTCCACCCTTTCGGGGATCCGGGATTTCCGGGGAGATTCCGGTATCTACCAGGACGTTGATCCCCGGCGCATGTTCGACCTCTCCGCCTTCATCAGTGACCCGGGCTACTACTACAGCAGAGCGAAGGACTTTATCTATACCCTCCATGAGAAGCAGCCCTCTTTGGTCCATCGGGTGCTTGCCCAGATGGAGCAGCGGGGCCTTCTGCCCCAGGGGGTGATTACCCAGAACATCGACCTGCTCCATGCAAAGGCAGGTTCAAGACGAGTGGTTGAACTGCATGGAACCCCTTCGGTGCACCGATGCCTTGACTGCGACGCAGAACAGTCCTATGAATCGGTGCTTCCTGAAGCCTCCCAGGGGGAGATTCCCCGCTGCCGTGCATGCGGGGGCGTAATGAAGCCTGATATTGTATTTTTCGGAGAAATGCTTCCGGAGGATGAAACAGCCATAGCGTTTCGGATTGCCGCTTCTGCAGACCTGCTGCTGGTGCTCGGCTCCTCCCTAGTAGTGCAGCCGGCATCATCAATCCCGATCACCACACTGGATAATGGCGGGAAGATCGTCATTGTGAACCGAACTCCCACACCCTTGGATGACTACGCAGTCCTGCGCTTCAGTGATCTCCAGCAGGTCTTTGAAGCGCTGGCGCAGTATTTCGGCTGAAGGGGAGAAACACCAATAAGGAGATGCAGCGGTGGAATTCCTGCATCGTGTGGTCCAGCTGTATGCCGATCGCTCATCTTTTTTTCTCAACCTGTTCATCGAACACCTCTATCTGACGGGAACTGCCGTGCTCATCATCACGGTGATCGGACTCACTGTCGGTATTTCGATCACCCGGAGTTCAGCCGCCGCCAAGGTGGTGCTCTCCCTGGTGAACTTTCTCTATACCGTGCCGACTATCGCATTGTTCGGATTTTTAGTCGGGATTACCGGGATCGGCTCCACCAGTGCGGTTATCGCTCTGGTGGCCTACGGCCTCATTCCGATTATCCGCAATACCTACGTGGGAATCATGGAGGTCGATCCCATGATGGTGGAGGCAGCCGTCGGCATGGGCAGCACCGACTGGCAGCTGCTGCGGCAGGTGCAGTTTCCCATCGCCCTGCCGGTGATCATCGCAGGGGTGCGCACCATGGTGGTCATGACCATCGCCCTCGGGGGAATTGCCTCGTTTATCGGCGCCGGGGGCCTCGGGGTTGCCATCTGGCGCGGAATCACCACAAATTATACGGAAATGACCGTTGCCGGCAGCATCTTAGTAGCACTGATGGCCATTGCAGCGGATCTCATACTTGAGCGGACCGAACGGATGATCCGCAGAAAAGTTCTGGGTACGACCCAAGGGGGAGGAGAGGTATGAAAAAACGGACTGCATTGATGTGTATGGTGCTGGGTTTCGGAATGCTGTGGTCAGTCACAGCGGCAGGAGCAGCCGAGGAGCGTTCGGTTACGGTAGGTTCGAAGCCCCATGCTGAGCAGTACATCTTAGCTGAGATGCTCTCGCTTCTGATCGAGGAGCACACCGATATCACCGTCGATCAGCGGCTGGGTATCGGCGGGGGGACCTCGAATCTCCATCCGGCGGTCCTGGAGGGAGATATCGACATGTATCCTGAATACACCGGGACCGGATGGCTCTTCGTGCTGCAGCAGGACCTCATCGAACAGCCCGATGAGCTCTATGATGCAGTTGCCGAGCAGTATCTCGCGGAATTCGGCATTGTCTGGCTTGACCGCTACGGGTTCAACAACACCTATGCCCTGGCAGTACGGGATGAGTATGTTGCCCAGTACAGCCTGCGTACCTACAGTGACCTTGCGGAAGTGAGCGAACAGCTGGTCTTCGGGGCGGAATACGATTTCTTTGAGCGGGACGACGGTTTCGACGCCCTCAGTGAAGCCTACGGACTGCAGTTCCGGGACACCCGGGAGATGGACATCGGGCTGAAGTACGAAGCTATCGGATCAGGTCAGGTTGATGTGATCAACGCCTTTTCCACCGACGGGCTGCTGGCGGAACTTGACATCACCGTCCTGGAGGATGATCTGCATTTCTTCCCCTCATATGAGGCGGCAACCATCGTGCGTCAGGAAACCCTTGAGCAGTATCCGGAACTGAAGGACGTGCTCAATATGCTCTCCGGGGCGATTGACGATGCATCCATGACAAGGATGAACTACCGGGTGGAGGAGCTGAACGAAGATCCCAGGGTGACGGCCCGGGAGTTTCTCGAAACAGCGGGGCTGCTGTAGTGGCGGTAATTACCTTTGACCGGGTGGTGAAGTCCTATCAGCCGGGGGTGCCGGTGCTGGATGAGCTCTCTGTCTCAGTAGAGCAGGGGGAGTTTCTCACCTGCATCGGCCCTTCGGGCTGCGGGAAGACCACCTTCCTGAAAATCATCAATGCGCTGATTCCCTTTGACTCGGGGACGGTTCAGGTGCATGGAACGAAGCTTTCCGAATGGAACCGGATCGAACTGCGGCGGCAGATCGGATACGTGATTCAGCAGATCGGGCTGTTTCCCCATATGACCGTGGGGGAGAATATCGCCTATGTGCTGCGGATCATGGGGAAGGAGAAATCGGAGCGCCTTGCCCGGGCTGAGGAACTGCTGCCGCTGGTCGGCCTTGATGCAGACCTGCTGAACCGCTATCCCCGCTCCCTGAGCGGGGGGCAGCAGCAGCGCGTCGGGGTTGCCCGGGCGCTGGCCGCAGATCCCGACATCCTCCTGATGGACGAGCCCTTCGGGGCGGTGGATGAGATCACCCGGGGAAATCTGCAGCATGAGATGGGGCAGCTTCACAGAAAACTGAAAAAAACCGTAGTGTTCGTTACCCATGACATCGAGGAGGCTATGAGACTCGGGTCTCGAATCATGCTGCTGAACAACGGCTCCATTGAGCAGATCGGCACCCGGGATGAAATGCTGCTCTATCCGGCCGGTGAATTCGTCACCTCCTTTTTCGGGTTCAAGAACTTCACCTCCTTTCTCCATGTGGAGCGCATCGGCAGACTCTCTCGGCCGCAGCGGCCGGCGGAATCTGCCCCGAAAATCGATCACCGGGCCTCACTGATTGAAGGGGTGAAAATGCTTTTTGACCAGGGAGCAGAAACCCTGGCGGTCACCGATGAATCCGAAGCAGTAATCGGTTCATTCTCCCTGTCCCAGGTCCGGGAGGTGTTTCTCGAAGCCCTGAAAAACCCTGCTCCATGAAATCCCTGCGGAAGCAGGCATGCTCTGGGTGCTCCGGGTTTCTGCAGTTCTCATATGCAGAACAGGCTCATGTTGATACGGAAAAAAACAGCAGACCGAAATATTCCAGCAGATTCTGTGAATAACCTGTTCTCCGGTGCTCTGATGCAATAGCCGAAAGCAGGTTTCTCAAGTACAGTATTCATACGATTTGGTGGAATTACATAGCAGCAAAGGAGTATCTCATATGGAGTTTATCGGATTACTGGCACCGGTTGCGTTTGTGTTTTCGCTAGCAGCCCTTTCTCAGATTGCCGCGTTAAAGAAGGAAATCGAAAAACTGAAGGAAGAGCAAAAGTCCCCACGCTGATTCGCCGCACTCGCCGGATCATTGCTGTTTTGGCTGGGTTCTCCTGTACTGCTGAGGTCTGCAGCTGCTTGAATTGACCAGCCGAGGGACGGCTGAGAAGAACTGCAGATATGAACATCATGAATCATTCCCGTTTCTGATCCGCCTTCAATGGAGCATATTCCAGGAGACGGGGAAGCAGGACTGATTTTTGGTTTGCGCAGGTTGCAAAACCCGGTGCTGTGTTTTACACTGCATGGTATCATAGAGTTCTTCCGGTTCCTCGGAGAACGCGCATGAGATAAGGGGCAATCCATATGGTTATCTACCAAAGCAGCTGCGGCGAGTTCAAAGACAACGTCAACTCATTCAAGCTCACCGATCTGATCGAGCAGCATTTCCGCGAGAAACTGCACCGATCCGTGCCGCAGTCGGAGCGCCGTTCCTGGCAGAACTCCCTGCAGTTCATGGAGCGGGTGGTCAGCAACAGCGGTGCGGCAGACGACTGCGGAGTGCTGATCGAATATTCCCTGCCGCATACCAGCAGACGAATCGACTTTCTGATCACCGGGGAGAATGAGCAGCGGGAGAAGAACTGCGTCATCGTCGAACTCAAGCAGTGGGAGCAGGCCTGGGAGACGGACATGGACGGAGTGGTTGCTACGGTGTTTAGGGGAAGCACCCCGGTGCCCACCTCCCATCCGAGCTACCAGGCAGCAAGCTACCGGCAGTTCATGCATGATTTTCATGAGGCGGTCTATACCGGTGATCTCAACGTGCATGCCTGCGGCTATCTGCACAATTACACCATGGGAGATCCCGAACCCCTGCTTCAGCCGTCCTACCGGCGTTATCTGGATCGCTCGCCCCTGTTTTTCCGGAGACAGGAGGAGCAGCTGCAGCAGTATTTAGCGGTGCATATCGGCAGGGGCAGGGGGATGGAGATTCTCTACGAAATTGAAAACGGAAAAGTCCGCCCCAGCAGGAAACTGGCCGATGCGGTGGGATCACTGTTTTCGGGAAATGAGTATTTCACCCTGCTGGATGAGCAGAAGCTCCTGTATGAAACGGTGATGAAAAAAGCCCGGGAGGGCGGCGGCAAGGAGACGGTCATTATTTCCGGCGGTCCGGGGACGGGCAAATCGGTGCTTTCCTTCAATCTGCTCTACGGTATGCTCAAGGAACGGTTCCATGCCGTCCTTGCCGCTCCCAATGCGGCATTCCGTGACGTCATGAAGCATAAACTCTTTGAATCCGGGATGAAACGCTCGTCGAAAAACCGGGATAACCAGTTTGTGCTGGATCATGTACTGTGCGGCTCCGGCGGATTTGCAGGGGTGCCGCAGCACAGCTATGATGTGGTGATCGTCGATGAGGCTCACCGGCTCAAGGACAGCAGGGCCTACAACTACCGGGGCGAGGACCAGATCCGTGATGTCATTGCTGCGGCATCGCTGACGGTGTTTTTTATTGATGATGCCCAGCGCATCCGGCCTGAGGATATCGGAAGCGTCAGTCGGATCAGAGAAACCGCAGCGCAGCTCGGCTCTGCAGTTGAGCAGGAGCATGTCCTGGACGTGCAGTTCCGATGTTCCGGAGTTGACGGCTATATCAACTGGCTGGATTATATGCTGCAGATCAGGGACACTGCGAACTTTGATGCTGCCTCTTGGTACGACGGAGCATTCTCTTTCAGGCTCTGCACCACACCCTGGGAGCTCTATGAGGATATTGCCGAGAAATCCCGGGAGGGCTATTCCGCACGGCTGCTGGCCGGCTACGCCTGGCCGTGGACAAATAATGGAAACCAGCATGCCGAAGTGCCGGATGTGGCAATTCCTGAACACGGTTTTGCCATGCCCTGGAACTCCCGCAGCGCCCGTTCACTATGGGCCGTCTCTCCGGAGGGAGTCAACCAGGTCGGATGCATCCACACCTCCCAGGGGCTTGAGTTTGATTATGTGGGAGTGATCATCGGCAGGGATCTCAGATATCATCCTGAGTCCATGAAGCTGTATGCTGACTGGGATCAGTATAAGGATTCCGCAGGGAAAAAGGGTCTCAAGGGGAAGCCGGAGGAGCTGCTGAAGCTGATCAAACATATCTACAGGACCCTGATGTCCCGGGGCATGAAGGGATGCAGTGTCTACTGCTGTGATCCGCATACTGCCGAATATCTGAAAAGTTTCCTCCCCGGCGAGGGGACTCAGTCCTTCCGTCGGGATCAGGATTCCGCCAGTACAGCGGCCGAAGATCCTTCTTGATATCCCGTTTTTCTGCCCAATCCTATGGGAGAAACTGCGCACTTTCGGTATGCTTTGCGGTCTATGAAGACGATCGTACTAGCTGAGAAACCGAGTGTCGCTCGGGAGATTGCCCGTGTGCTGGGATGTCACCGCCGCCGGAACGGATATATCGAAGGACCGGAATATATTGTCACCTGGGCAATGGGACATCTGATTGAACTGGCTGAGCCTGCTGCCTGCAACCAGGCATATAAGCGATGGACCCTGGGCTCTCTTCCCATGCTTCCGAATCCCATGAAACATCAGGTGATTCCCCGGACAAAAGACCAGTTTGCCGTAATCTGTGAACTGTGCAGACGCAGGGACGTCACTGATCTGGTAATTGCCACCGATGCCGGCAGAGAAGGGGAACTGGTGGCCCGATGGATCATCCAGGAAGCAGACTGGGACGGCACGGTCCGCCGGCTGTGGATCAGCTCCCAGACAGACAGCGCCATCAGCCAGGGTTTCAGGGACTTGAAGCCCGGTTCCGCCTATGAGCATCTCTTCCGGGCGGCTGAGACCCGGGCCGAGGCTGACTGGATCGTCGACATGAACGACACCCGGGCGCTGACCTGCAGATACGACACTCCCCTGTCGGCCGGCAGGGTGCAGACCCCGACGTTGGCGATTCTGGTGCACCGGGAGGATGAGATTGAGTCCTTCAGCGGTGCCGCCTGCTGGACCGTGAAGGCGGATTTCTCCGGCATCCTGGGAAGTTTGCGGGATACATCAGGCTCTGCCCGGATCGCTTCGGAAGAGCAGGCTCAGGAAATAACCGACGCCCTCAAGGGCGCCGCCGGCCGGGTGCTCTCCCTTGAGCGGAGTCCCAGGGATGAGCCTCCCCCGCTTGCCTACGATCTCACGGAGCTTCAGCGGGATGCCAATATCAGGCTTGGCTTCTCGGCAAAGCATACCCTGGATGTGCTCCAGCAGCTCTATGAGCGTCATAAGATCGTCACGTATCCGAAGACTGACTGCCGTTATGATTCCCTGAAGCTCACCATCGAGGCGGCGGGACACCGTTTCGAGGCGAAGGCTGTTGAGATGAAGCATCTCGGCTGGAAGCAGATAACAGGAGTGAGTGACGACGGTATCGAAGAACTGGCAGATCACGCATCAATCGCCGATCTGAAGGAAGGGGATGCCCTGGCAGTTGCGTCAGCGGAGATGAAACGGGAGCTCACCAGACCTCCTGCCCGGTATACCGAGGCGACCCTCCTGTCGGCGATGGTGCATGCCGGACGGTTTATTGAAGATACGAAGCTGAAGCGTTCAATTTCCGGCAGCGGCATCGGCACCCCGGCGACCCGGGCCGACATTATTGAAAAACTGCTGAGCAAATACTACGTTGAGCGGGAGGACCGGTATCTCAAGCCCACGGCCAAGGGACGGGAGCTCATCCGCATCGCCCCGGAGGAACTGCGCTCAGCGGAGCTCACCGCCCGATGGGAAGAGCGGCTGGCGGCAATTGCCGACGGGCTGGAGCGGCCGGAGCATTTCAGCCGCGATATCAGGAAGCGTACCGAAGAGCTGGTGGAAGACATCCGGCGGTCAAAACGGCTGTTTTCCCCGGACTACCGGGATGCCCCGCCCTGTCCGGTGTGCGGAGGAGCCATGATGAAGGTCCAGGGCAAGGAGAAACAGGAAATTACCGCCTGCCAGAGTCTCTCCTGCGGGTATGAGGAAATTGACGGGAAACCGACGAAAAAGGTGAAGGCCATGGAGAGAAGGGCGGTGAAGCAGTTTGATGCCGACCGCAGCGATCCCGGCACCACCACCTTTGCCGATCTCATCAAAGCCTCTCAGCAGCGGAAGGAGAAGAAGCGCCGCAGCTAGTCAGTTTCGGTGAAATTGAGGACAGCTCCGCTGCGGTGATGGACTGCCCTTTCCTTTGCATGATATATTAGTTATTATCAAAACAAATTGTTATTATATAGACAAAGTGTTATTATTTTGCTATGATGCATACCTGCAATGAGGAGGCATATCATGCGTATCGGTATATCCGGTTATGGAAGAATGGGTGAGCTGATTCGGGAAAAAGCTCTTGCGAAGGGACACACCGTGCCGGTAGTGATTGATCCGGTGAGCCAGTCTGACACGGTGACCCATCGGTCTGCCCGGGAGGATCTGGGAGCAGTGGATGTGATCATCGACTTCTCCATCCCTAAGGCGGTGGTTGAAAATGTAGCAGCCTGTGCGGAAAAGGGGATCCCCGTGGTGGTGGGAACCACCGGATGGTATGAAAGCATGGAGGATGTCCGGAAGTTCGCCGAAGCGGCCGGAATCGGATGCATCTGGTCGGGAAACTTCTCCCTGGGGGTGAATCTCTTTTTTCATATGGTCCGTGCCGCCGGAAGGGTGATGAACCGCTTTTCCCAGTATGACTGCATGGTCCATGAGTACCATCATAAGAAGAAGGCCGACAGTCCCTCAGGCACCGCCGATATGATCGGCCGAATCCTGCTGGAGGAGCTGGACCGCAAAAGCTCGGTAACCTCCGATTCGCTGGACCGGGCCATCCGGGAGGATGAACTCCACGTTTCCTCCACCCGGGGAGGATCAATCCCGGGAATTCACCGGGTAACCTTTGACAGCGATGTGGATACCATATCGCTTGAGCACAGCGCCAGGACCCGGTCCGGTTTCGCAGAAGGAGCGGTGCTTGCCGCAGAATGGATAGTCGGAAAGTCCGACTTTTACACCATAGATGACATGATGAAAACCATTATCGAGGGAGAATAAGTTATGGAACACAAATTTCAGGGAGTATATCCGGCATTAATCACGCCTTTTACCTCTACGGGGGCATTGGATGTGGGGGCGCTGAAGCGTCTTATTGAATTTCAGATCGAATCCGGGGTCAGCGGACTGGTGCCCTGCGGCACTACCGGTGAGAGTCCCACACTGTCCCATGCGGAGCATGACCGGGTGATCGAACTGACCGTCCAGTATGCCGACGGCCGACTGCCGGTGATTGCCGGGACTGGAAGCAACTCCACCAGCGAGGCGATTCAGCTGTCCCAGCATGCAGAGCAGTCCGGGGCCGACGCGGTGCTGCTGGTGAGCCCATACTACAACAAACCGACCCAGAAGGGGCTGTATCTGCATTTTTCTGCAATAGCCGAATCTGTATCGGTTCCCTGTATTGTCTACAACATCAAGGGCCGCACCGGAGTGAACATTGAGACTGAGACCATGGTGAAGCTGATGAACGATCATGAGAACATCGTAGCGGTGAAGGAAGCCTCAGGCGACATTGAGCAGATGAAGTCCGTCATCAAGGACCGCCATGAGAAGTTTCTGGTGCTCTCCGGTGACGACAATATGACCGTTGACCTGATCGAAGCCGGCGGTGACGGAGTCATATCCGTTGCGGCAAACCTGCTTCCCCGGCAGATGCAGGAAATGGTGCAGACCGCCCTCAGCGGAGACATCCCCAAGGCCCGGGAGATGGAAGCGAAGCTGATGCCCTTCTTTAAGGCCTGCTTTCTGGAGACCAACCCGATTCCCATCAAGACCGCCATGGCGTTGAACGGCTGGTGTGAAGAGATCTTCAGACTGCCCATGTGCTCATTCTACAGCGATGACCACTACGAAGTCCTTAAGAAAGCCCTTTCAGGGCTGGATGTTCCCCGTCCGAAGGGAAAATAAGCAGCTTCCGGCGGCCTGTCCGGTACAGAACAGGCCGCTGCATCCTTTCGGTTGTAGAACCGCTGAATTATCTGTATACTGAGCAGGAACGGCGGTTCCTGAATGCCGGAGCTGCACCCGCTTTACCATGCATATGAACAGAAACGACCCAAACATAAAAAGGGAGAAAAACCTATGGCACGAATAAATCAGCATTACCGCAAGCTCTCAGCCGGATATCTGTTTCCGGAAATAGCTCGGCGGACCAGAATCTTTCAGCAGGAGCACCCGGAGGCGGAAATCCTGCGCCTCGGGATTGGAAATACCACAGAACCCCTTACCCCGACCATTATCGACGGCCTGCATGAGGGGGTGAGCCGGCTTGCATCGGTTGATACCTACAGCGGCTACGGTGATGAACAGGGGGATAAGGACCTGCGGGAGAAACTTGCAGGATTCTACGCGAGACGCGGAGTAGAGCTGGAAAGTGATGAGTTCTTCGTCAGCGACGGAGCTAAGCCCGATTCAGCAAATATTCAGTCGATATTTTCACAGGAGAGCAAGGTGGCATTCCAGGACCCGGCGTACCCGGTCTATGTGGATACCAACGTGATAGCCGGCCGCACCGCTGGATTTGATGAGCAGCAGGGAACCTACCGGGACTTTGTCTACCTTCCCTGCACTGCAGAGAACAACTTCTTCCCTGAACTGCCGAAGGAGCAGGTGGACCTGCTGTATCTGTGCAGCCCCAACAACCCCACCGGCGCAGTTGCGACGAAGGAGCAGCTCAAAGCATATGTGGATTATGCCCGGAAGCATAAAGCAGTCATTATCTTTGACGCTTCCTATTCCGAATATATCTGCGACGAGTCGCTGCCGAAATCAATTTATGAAGTAGAGGGAGCCAAGGAGTGCGCCATCGAAATCAGCAGCTTTTCAAAGTTTGCCGGGTTTACCGGAGTGCGCCTGGGCTGGACCATTGTTCCGAAAGCCCTGACAGCTGAGGATACACAACCGGGTGAACTGAACCGGACCTGGTGCCGACGGCAGACCACTTTTTTCAACGGAGCTTCAAACATTGCCCAGCGCGGCGGTGCTGCAGTGCTTTCGGAGGACGGGCTCACGGAATGCCGTCAGCTCATCGGCTATTATATGGAGAACGCCCGGATCATCCGGGAGGGGCTGCAGTCCCTCGGCCTGACTGTATACGGCGGGGACAACGCTCCTTATCTCTGGCTGAAGACCCCCTCCGGCATGAGCTCCTGGGAATTCTTCGATAAACTCCTGGAGGAGACCTGGGTGATCGGCACGCCGGGCTCAGGATTCGGTCCTGCAGGAGAAGGGTACTTCCGGTTAAGCGCCTTCGGGCACCGGGAGCAGATTGAAGAGGCGGTGGCACGAATCACTGCACGGCTGAAGCTGTAAGGAGCAGTGCATATGCATGAAAAACACGTACCGGTGAGCAAAGCACAGCTGGAGGAGATCACCCGCCAGTTTCCCACCCCCTTTCATCTCTATGATGAGCAGGCTATTCGGGAGAATGCCAGAAGGATGCTTGACGCCTTTTCCTGGATCCCCGGGTTTAAAAATTATTTTGCCGTGAAGGCGTGTCCGAATCCCAAAATCATGAGCATCCTCAAGGAGGAGGGATTCGGAGCCGACTGCAGCTCCCTGCCGGAGCTGATGCTCAGTGAGAAGGTCGGCATAACCGGTGAGGACATTATGTTCACCTCCAACGACACGCCTCCGGAGGAGTTTGCGGCGGCGAAGCGGCTGGGGGCGGTCATTAACCTGGACGACATCGGCCATATTGAGACCCTTGAGGAGCATGCAGGGATCCCCGAACTGATCTCTTTCCGCTACAACCCCGGGGAAGCCCGGACAGGGAATGTGATCATCGGTGAGCCCACCGAGGCGAAGTACGGAGTTCCCCGGGAGAATATCCTGGCGGCCTACCGGATCATGAAGCAGAATGGGGTGAAGCGCTTCGGCCTGCATACCATGGTTGCCTCAAATGAACTGGATGGCTCCTACTTTGTCGAAACAGCCCGGATGCTCTTCGAACTGGTGGTGGAACTGCACCGGAAAGAGGGAATCCGGATTGAGTTCATCAACATGGGCGGTGGAATCGGAATTCCCAACCGCCCTGATCAGGATCCGGTGGATCTCAAGACTGTCTCAGCCGGGATGAAGGCCCTCTATAACCAGATTATTGTTCCCGAAGGACTGGATCCGCTGAATATTGTGTTTGAATGCGGGCGGATGATCACCGGCCCCTACGGCTGGCTGGTATCCAGGGTGCGCCATGTTGCCGAGAAATACAAAACCTATGTCGGGCTTGATGCCACCATGGCGAATCTGATGCGGCCGGCAATCTACGGCGCCTATCATCATATTACGGTCATGGGCAAGGAGGATATGCCCTGCAGCCGGATCTATGATGTCACCGGTTCGCTGTGCGAGAACAATGATAAATTCGCCATCGACCGCAAGCTGCCGGAAATTGAGCCCGGGGATCTGGTGGCAATCCATGATACCGGGGCCCATGGATATTCCATGGGATTCAACTACAACGGGAAACTGCGCTCAGCAGAGCTGCTGCTGAAAAGCGACGGCACAGTGCAGCTGATCCGCAGAGCGGAGACGGAGGATGACTACTTCGCCACCCTGCGGTTTCCCGAAGCAGAAACTGAGGTGTAGCACAAATGAAGCAAGGCGGTGTCCGTTCCTATATCGTCCGGGTGCTCAACGGGATGGCCCAGGGGCTCTTTGCGTCTCTGATCATCGGGCTGATTATCAAGCAGATCGGGGTCTATTCCGGCATTGAACTGCTGGAGACCTTCGGCACCATCGCGCAGATGCTCATGGGGCCGGCGATCGGGGTAGGAGTGGCCGCCGCTGTTCATGCTTCTCCCCTCGGTCTTGCCGGGGCGATGATAGCCGGAGCTGTGGGCGCCGGCACCGTTATCCTCCAGGGAGGGGCGGCTGCCCTGACCATCGGAGAGCCCGCAGGAGCCCTGGTGGCAGCCCTTGCCGCAGCGGAAGTCTCAAAGCTTATCCAGGGAAAAACCAAAGTTGACATCATTCTGGTCCCTGCAGGCACCATCCTCGTCGGGGGGCTCGTAGGAGTGATGATCGCGCCTGCTGTTTCCGCATTCATGGCGGCTCTGGGTGAATTCATCAACTATCTGACTACCCTGTATCCCTTCCCCATGGGAGTTTTGCTGGCCGTAACCATGGGAATGCTTCTCACCCTGCCGATCAGCAGTGCCGCCATAGCCATATCTCTCGGTCTCAGCGGACTTGCCGCAGGTGCTGCGGTGGTGGGATGCGCCTGTCAGATGGTCGGGTTTGCCGTATCCAGCTTCCGGGAGAATAAGATCGGCGGGCTGATTTCCCAGGGCCTGGGCACTTCGATGATTCAGATTCCCAATATTGTGAAGAACTGGAAAATATGGATTCCGCCGATTCTCGCGTCGGCGGTGCTCGGACCGGCAGCTACCGTGGTCTTCGCCATGGAAACCACCAGCGTCGGAGCCGGCATGGGAACCAGCGGACTGGTCGGTCAGTTTTCTACGGTTGAGGCCATGGGGCTGGAGGCCTGGTGGAAGATCCTGCTGCTCCATTTCGCTTTTCCGGCGGCGCTCTCGCTGATCTTCAGCGAGTACATGCGCAAGCGCGGATGGATCAAATATGGCGATATGGCCCTCCATGTAGCCGAGAAGCAGTAGAGAAGAGCTCAAGCTGTCTGTATTCTGCACGGATCAGACAGCTTGAGCCTCCGTCCTCTCTGCACCTTCAGTATAGAAAAAGACATATTACCGTGATCTCCCGAAAATTCTGCCGGCAGCGCTTTTGCACCGCAGAATATCCGTTTCTTTTTGACAGCTGATCATCCAGAGGCTACAATAAATATAATTGTAATGTAACATGATGTATGAAAAAACGCATAACAAAACAAGGGAGGTTTATGCACATGAAAAAAGGAATGTTGCTGATGGTGCTGTGTCTGACCCTGTCGGCTGCGCCGCTGATGAGCGCTGCGCCGGAGGGGGTGGTAGGTGTTGATGAGGACAGTATTGTCATGGCGATCTGGAGTGCGCCGGAGGGACTGTTCAACCCGAACTTGTATGAGAGCGCCTACGATGCGTATTCAGGGGTGGATCCGGTGTTTACCGGGATGATGACCCATGATCCTCATGATGACTATGAGCTGGTTCCGCAGCTTGCTTCTTCCATGGAAATCAGTGAAGACAACAAAGTCTTTACCTACCATTTGCGGGACGATGTCTATTTTCATGACGGTGAGCCCGTTACCACTGAAGATGTGAAGTTCACCTTTGAATGGATGTGCCATCCGGACTATACGGGTGTACGGGCGGCGAACTGGATGTTCCTCGAAGGCTTTGACGAGTATAAGTCGGGTGAAGCAGATGAGGTTTCCGGCATCAAGATTATTGATGATCAGACCATTGAATTTCATCTGAGCAGGGTAGATGCTCCTTCACTGATCCGGATTTCCACCTGGATGATTTCCCCGAAGCATGTCTTTGAGGGAACACCGATTGCAGATCTGGAGAACCATCCGGCGATTACCCGGCCAATCGGAGCTGGCCCGTACAAGCTGACTGATTATGTGGACGGTCAGTTTACTACCCTTGAGGCATTTGACGACTTCCATCGGGGAAGACCCGGAGTTGATCAGATCACGGTGAAGGTCGCCTCCTCGGACGTGCAGCTGGCTGAGCTGCTGACCGGCAGCAGCGACCTTGCCTGGGTGCAGCCCTCGGCACATGAATATGAGCGGTACCAGAATGCCGGCCTGGAGGTGGTCAGCTACCCCGCCAATGCATACCAGTATATGGGCATCAATCTTGACCATCCGGTTCTCTCCGACCGGGATGTCCGCCATGCCCTGACCTATGCACTGGACCGATGGGAAATGGTGGAGGCGCTTTTTGACGGTATGGGCATTGTGCAGACCAGCCACATGTCTTCGGTATCCTGGGCCTATGATGGGGACCTGGAACCGCTGCCCTTTGATCCTGATACCGCTGAAGCGCTGCTGGCAGATGCCGGATGGGAACTGGCGAATGACGGCTACCGTTACAAGGACGGCGAGCGGCTTGAATTTACCTTGAACTATCCCAGCGGGAATGTGCCTCGTGAGCGGAATGCGGAAATCATTCAGAGCATGCTCGGAGATGTCGGGGTGTATCTCAATCTTGAAATGATGGAATTTGCCAGCCTTATTCCCAAGGTATTTGATGAACGGGATTTTGATCTGTATCTCATGGGCTGGTCCCTGGCGCTTGAAGCCGATCCGTCAGGCATCTGGCTGAGCACCGACCACTGGAATTCCGTGGGGTTCGACCATCCCGACAACGACAAGCTGATCCTTGCCGGCCGGGAAATTATGGACTTTGACGAGCGGGCCGAGATATACCGGGGATGGCAGCAGCTGCTGGTGGAAGAGGCTCCCTATGTGTTTCTCTATTCTGAAGAGGAAGCATTTGTGCATACGCCGCATCTGAAAAACTTTCAGGGCGATGCCTTCAGCATGTGGTGGAACGTGGAGCAATGGGAACTTGACCAGTAAATATTGGTTTAAAATCGCGTAACAAGCCAAGCGGGGAGCCCGGTACCGGGCTTCCCGCATTCGGATATCCAGAGGTACTGCATGAGAATCTACATTCTGCGTCGCCTGCTCCAGGTTATTCCCACGCTGGTGGGAACAACCTTCATTATTTTTATCATTATTAATGCTGCCCCGGGAAATCCGATGTCCACGCTGGTGGACCCCACTATATCCGCCGAGGCAATCGAACGAAGGATTGAACAGCTCGGGCTTGACCGGCCCCTGCTTGAGCGGTACGGTGTCTGGCTGCGGGAAACATTTCAGGGAAATCTCGGATACTCCACCCGGTATCGGGGAAGACCGGTAACAGATATTATCCAGAGCCGGCTCGGACCGACGATGCTGCTGACGTTTTCATCCATTTTTCTCAGCTTCATCATCGCCGTGCCGATCGGGGTCATATCTGCTACCAGGCAGTATTCAAAACTTGACTACACCGTGGTAGTAGGGGCGATAGCCGGGGTCTCAATTCCCGTCTTTTTTCTAGGGATTGTGCTCATCTGGCTCTTTGCTCTGCAGTTCGGATGGCTGCCCGTCGGAGGGATGATGCGTGCCGGTGCGCGCTACCCCTCCTGGTTTGCCTGGGCCTTCGATGTGCTGCGCCATCTGGTCCTTCCGCTGATCACGCTGACCGCCGCGGGAACCGCCAGGTTTGTACGGTTCACCCGTTCAAGCATGCTCGAGGTGGTCCGGCAGGACTATATCCGCACCGCCCGGGCGAAGGGACTGTCTGAGCGGGTGGTAATCTACCGCCACGCACTGCGCAATTCCCTGCTGCCGGTGGTTACCATTCTCGGGCTCAGTCTGCCCTTTCTGTTTTCCGGTGCAGTCATCACTGAAGCCGTCTTCGCTTGGCCGGGGATGGGCACGCTGATCATCGAAGCGGTGACTACCAGAGACTACAGCCTGCTGATGGGAACCAATCTCTTTCTTGCCGTGCTGGTTATTCTGGGAAATCTTGTTGCCGACCTCGTGTATGCACTGATTGATCCTCGGATACGTTATGACTAAGGGAGTGTGAAGTGAAATTCATCAAAGCAGCAGACGCAGGCGCACCAAAGACAGAGGAAATTCTTTCTCCGAGAACGATCATCTGGAGGCGCTTCAGACGGAATAAGATTGCCATGATCAGCTTATATGTAATTACCGTGCTGATCCTTCTGGCAGTGTTCGCACCGATGATTGCTCCCTATGAACGGGATGACATTAACCTGCAGTACCGGGAGCAGCCCCCTTCTGCAGAATATCTGTTCGGCACAGACCGAAACGGAAGGGATCTGTTTACCCGGAACCTCCACGGCGGCAGGATATCGTTATCTGTCGGGATTGTGGCAAGCTCCATCCAGATGGTTATCGGGGTCGTTCTGGGCAGCCTGGCCGGCTATTTCGGAAAATGGGTGGACGCAGTCATCATGCGCATTACCGATATGGTGCTCTCCTTTCCCTTTCTCGCCCTGGCGATCACCGGAGCGGCAATACTGGGGCCGAGCATATACAATACCATGATCATCATCGGGCTGCTCAGCTGGACTGAGACCTGCCGGCTGGTACGGGGACAGTTTCTGTCCATCAAGCAGATGGAATATATTGAGGCTACCCGTTCCCTGGGATTCAATGAAATCAGGACCATCTGGAGACACATGCTGCCCAACGCCATGGCTCCCATTCTGATCAGTGCGACCCTGATTATGGCAAATGCCGTGCTGATTGAGGCGGCCTTAAGCTATTTGGGACTGGGGGTGCAGCCGCCGATTCCAAGCTGGGGCAACATACTTGAACCGGCGCGGAGTATGGATGTGCTGATGCGGATGTGGTGGCTCTGGCTTCCTCCGGGGCTGCTGATTTTTATCTCTGTTCTGAGCATCAATCTCATCGGTGACGGTCTGCGGGATGCGCTGGACCCGAGGCTGAAGAACTAAAACGGTAAGGATAACCATGGGTGTGAATGAATTACTCCAAGTAACAAATCTCTCCTCCAGTTTTCAGACAGAGGACGGACTGGTGCGTGCGGTCAGGGATGTATCCTTCCATATCTCCCACGGCGAATCATTGGGAATTGTGGGTGAGTCAGGCTGCGGGAAAAGTGTCACCTGCCTCAGCGTCATGCGCCTCATGGAGCAGAACGGAAGGATTGAGGCGGACAGTATGCGCTTTGAGGGAAGGGACCTGCTTTCGCTTCGGGAGCGGCAGATGCAGAAGATCAGGGGCAATGAAATGGCTATGATCTTCCAGGAGCCTATGACTTCCTTTAATCCGGTGTTCACCATTGGATTTCAGCTCCAGGAAGCGATCAGGCTTCATCAGGGGCTGAATAAAAAAGCTGCCAGGAATGCAAGCATCGATATGCTCAAGCAGGTGGGCATCCCCCGGCCGGAAAAAATCAATGATGAGTATCCCCATGCGCTGAGCGGAGGCATGAGACAGCGGGCAATGATCGCCATGGCCATCTCCTGCAGGCCGAAACTGATTTTTGCTGATGAGCCGACTACAGCGCTGGATGTAACCATTCAGGCGCAGATCCTGGAGCTGATGCAGAAACTTCAGCAGGAGATACATACGGCAGTCGTGTTCATCAGCCATGATCTCGGGGTAATAGCTGAGATGTCCGAACGGGTGATGGTGATGTATGCAGGCAGGATTGTGGAGATTGCCGGCAGGCGGAATCTGTTTAAGGATCCGAAGCATCCCTATACGATCGGTCTGATCCGTTCAAAGCCTGATATGGAAATCGAAAGCCCGGTCCTTACTCCCATCCCGGGGACAGTGCCGAATCCGCTGCATACCCCTCCAGGATGTCCTTACCATCCCCGCTGCGAGCATGTTATGGATATCTGCCGCAGTACCTTGCCTGAACTTATCTCTCATGAGCAGATGCATCAGGTGCGCTGCTGGCTCTACGACCAACAGGGGGCAGTCCATGGAAGCTGATGTAATGTTTCAACTGAAAAATATCCAGAAGTTCTTTCCAATCAGAACCGGGCTTTTCTCCCGTGTTACCGCCCATGTTCGGGCGGTCGATAAGGTAAGCCTTACTATACGGCGGGGAGAGACCATGGGGCTGGTGGGGGAGTCAGGCTGCGGCAAGTCGACCCTGGGGCGGACGATGCTGCATCTGCTTTCCCCGACCAGCGGGGAGTCGCTGTATAAGAATCGAGATGTTTTTTCACTCTCCACACAGGAGCTGCGGAAACTGCGCCGGGAACTCCAGTTTATTTTTCAGGATCCCTACAGCTCCCTGAATCCCCGGCTGAACGTCAGCGAAATTGTCGGGGAAGCCCTTTCCGTCCACGGATTAGCCCATGGCAGGGAGCGGGATGAGCGGGTCAAGGAGATCCTTTCGGTCTGCGGGTTAGCCCCTCAGCATGCAAAACGCTATCCCCATGAGTTTTCCGGAGGACAGCGTCAGCGCATCGGAATCGCCAGAACCCTGGTGCTGAATCCGGAGTTTGTGGTGGCCGATGAGCCCATAGCTTCTCTGGACGTGTCGATCCAGGCACAGATCGTGAATCTGATGGAGGAACACAAGGATCAGTTTGGACTGACTTATCTGTTTATATCCCATGATCTGAGTATGGTGAAATATATATCTGATCATGTGGCGGTAATGTATCTGGGAAAAATTGCCGAGCTCAGCAGTACCGCAGCACTCTATAAAGACCCGCAGCATCCCTACACAATAGCCCTGATGTCGGCTATTCCGTCAATTGATGTGGATGCACAGAAGAAGCGGATCGTGCTGCAGGGAGATGTCCCCAGCCCTTCTCATCCGCCCTCAGGCTGCTACTTTCATCCCCGATGTCCCTACACCATGGAGAGGTGCCGTATTGAAGAACCGAAGCTTCGGGACATCGGCGGCGGGCATCTTGCAGCCTGTCATCTTGTGCAGCAGGGAGGGGGGAGACTATGAAAGACAGGAACGGACAGGACAAGCGGAGGCACTTCAGCTGGTCTGACATTGTCGCCTTCTGCCTTGCCCTCTACCGCTTACTGCTTCCCCAGCTGCTGGTCACCTTTCTGGTTGCAGCTGCGGTCATTGTGCTGCTGTTTGTGTTTCTGTTCTGACCAGCACTCAAGCGGCGGGCATCATGCTGTCTCAGTGAAACACCGGCTCAATGCGGTGCTGCAGCACCAGCTCATCCAGCTGTTCTTCGGTAACCAGTTCGATCGGCTGTGACGCCGCTTCCAGAATGTGCGGCAGCAGCCTGACATCCCCTGAGGAATTGAGAAACACCTGGGGATTGCTCAGCACCCACTGGACCATACTGCGGATCACCGCCGGATCATCTACCGGTTCGTACCAGGTGGTATAGGGGTAAGACTTTCCCTCCCCGGAATTTCTTGCCAGGGATTTGATCGTCTGGACGGCAATGCGGTTTCTTCCGCAAAAATTGAGCAGGGCAATTGCGTCGGCGGCGTAGGAGTGCTGCTTCATCAGCACATAGTTGTAGGGAAACAGCACAGAATCAAAGTCAGCCTTCTCCAGCACTCCGAGCAGCGCAGCAGGTGTGCCGAGCCCGTGGCCGGTTACCCCGACATGCTTCACCAGGCCCTGCCGTTTTGCCTCAGTCATTGCCTCCATTACTCCCCCGGGGCCGAGGGCAGCAGATATCTCATCCGGCTCAACCAGGCAGTGCATCTGCCATAAGTCCAGGCAGTCTGTCTGCAGCCGCTCCAGAGACTGCTGCAGTTCCTCCATGGCACCCTGCCGGGTGCGCTCGGCGGTCTTGCTGGCAAGGAAGAACTCCTTCCGGCTGTGCTTCATCCACGGACCGAGGCGCAGTTCAGCTTCACCGTAACTGCGGGCGGTGTCGATGTGATTAACTCCGAAGCGCTGCAGCAGCTCCAGGGTTTTATCTGTTTCTTTCTGGGTAATTTCTGCCAGGGCAGCGGCGCCGAAGATGACTCTGGTGCTTTCGCAGCCGGTGCCGCCGAAGGGTTTTTTTGGTATCATGGGCAAACTCCTGAGACTACTATAGCACAGAAACGGCATGCTGAAAGGACTGGAGATATAAAAAACCCGCCGCCGAAGGCGACGGGATTCGATGCTACAGTCCGAAGAGCAGTTCTTCGTAGGAAGGGTAGGGCCATCTTGTGCGGTCGGTGAGCCGCTCAAGGGCGTCGCCGTGCACCCGAAGATCATCCATCATGGGGCAGATAGCCCAACGGAATTCCCTGGCCTGGGCGATAACATCATCCTCCATGTCCTGGACGGTCTTCAGTTTTTCCTCCAGGGTATTCATGGACTGAATCAGCCCCTCCAGGTGCCGGGACAGCTCGGTAATATGTTCCTGCTGCCGGATGACCGGCAGGTCAAGTTCCCGCTGACGGGACAGGGAGCTGATGAGCATATCAAGATAGGAGGTGACCGCAGGGACAATCTGTCTGCGGGCCATCTCAATCATGATTCCCGCCTCAATGTTGATCTGCTTGCTGTATGACTCCATGTAGATTTCCAGCCTGCTTTCAAGCTCCGCCCGGGAGAACACTCCGAGACTGGAGAGCATCTGGGCGTTGGATTCCCGCATCAGCTCCGGAAGCGCTTCAACCGTGCAGGTCAGATTAGCCAGTCCCCGCTTTTTCGCTTCCTGCACCCAATCATCGCTGTATCCGTTGCCGTTGAAAATTACTCGGCGGTGATCCCGATAGAAATCGATAATAATCTTTTTTACCTCTTCCAGGGTGTCCGAACTTGCCTCCAGCCGGTCTGCGGCTTCGTTGAGGACTGCCGATACGGAGCTGTTGAGAATTGCATTCGGTCCGGCGATGGACTGGGAGGAACCCACCATTCTGAATTCAAATTTGTCACCGGTGAAGGCAAAGGGGGAGGTCCGGTTCCGGTCGGTCATATCTTTGGGAAAATCCGGAAGCACGCTTACTCCGATATCCATAATCTCACTGGCAGCCCTGCTGTGCTTCGTCCCGTTGATCAGCGTGTCGAGGATGTCCGTAAGCTGCTCTCCCAGAAAAATGGAGATGATCGCCGGAGGCGCTTCGTTGGCTCCCAGACGGTGGTCGTTTCCGGAATTTGCCGCAGAAAGTCTCAGCAGCGGCGCGTACATATCAACAGCCTTAATGACGGAGGTGAGAAACAGCAGGAACTGGGCATTTTCATAGGGGTTGTCCCCGGGCTGCAGCAGATTCTGTCCGTCATCCGTGGAGAGCGCCCAGTTGTTGTGCTTTCCTGATCCGTTGACCCCTGCAAAGGGCTTTTCGTGGAGCAGCGCCACCATGTCATGACGCTCAGCCACATTCTTGATCATCTTCATTACCAGCTGGTTCTTATCGGTGCTGAGGTTAGCGGTATCGTAAATGGTGGCAAGCTCAAACTGGTTCGGTGCTACTTCGTTATGCTGGGTCTTTGCAGATATCCCGAGGCGCCACAGCTCCTGGTTGAGCTCATGCATGAACTTCAGTACCCGCTCCTTGATCGATCCGAAATAGTGATCATCAAGTTCCTGGCCCTTGGCGCACATGCTTCCAAAGACGGTCCGCCCGGTCAGCTGGAGGTCCGGCCGTTTGCTGAAATGGGCCTTGTCCACCAGGAAGTATTCCTGCTCCGGTCCGACGGTCGTATATACCCGCTTCACAGCAGTGTTGCCGAGAGCGCGCAGCACCCGGAGGGTGGCCTTATTGGCCGCCTCCATGGAACGCAGCAGGGGAGTCTTCTTGTCCAGGGCATCCCCGCGGTAGGAGATGAAGGCCGAGGGGATGGTCAGGGTGGTGATGCCGTTGAGATCCTGGATGAATGCCGGGGAGGAGGTGTCCCAGGCGGTATAGCCCCTCGCTTCAAAGGTGGCCCGAAGGCCCCCGCTGGGAAATGAGGAAGCATCGGGCTCCCCCTTGATCAGCTCCTTGCCTGAAAATTCCATAAGGATCCGTCCGTCGGGAGTGGGTGAGATGAAGGAGTCGTGCTTTTCCGCAGTCAGACCGGTCAGCGGCTGGAACCAGTGAGTGAAGTGAGTTGCCCCCTTTTCGATGGCCCAGTCCTTCATGGCGTTGGCCACCACTTCAGCAATCTCAAGGGTCAGGTTCTTCTTGTTGTCCTGAATCTCCTTCATCTTCTGATATACGCTGTTGGGAAGGCGTTCACGCATGGTGCGGTCGTTGAAACTGTACTCACCGTACATCTCTGAAAGCTTCATAGTTCGTACTTCACTGCTATAGTCCATAACAACTCCTTAAGTTTTGTCTTCCAATAGTAAGCAATTACCGTGCCAAGATATATAAGTTATTGTTATTCATGTAATTGTAGAATATCTGAAGAAAAGATTGCTCCATCTTCCTACAAAAATGTATGAAGATGGAGTGTGTTTCTACATTTTTGTAGGATCAGCCGATTGCTGCTCTGCCCGTATCTCCGTTTCTGATGCGGATGCATTCCTCAATCGGCACGATGAATATTTTTCCGTCTCCAATAGATCCGGTCCTCGCACCGGCAGTAATGCCCTCCAGGACAGCTTCGACGAAATCCTCATTCACCGCAATTTCAATTCTCACCTTCTTCAGAAGATTCACTTCAATGTCGACCCCCCGATAGGTCTCATGATACCCCTTCTGCTGGCCGCATCCCAGGGCATTGGTCACCGACATTTTGTACACCTCCCGCTTGTATAATTCCTGTTTTACCGCATTCAGCCGGTCGGGCTGTATGTAGGCTGTAATCAGTTTCATGGCAGTCCTCCTTACATGTTGGAAAAAATCTGGAATCCGCTGTATGCCTCGAGGCCGTGCTCCGAGATGTCCAGTCCTTTGAACTCATCTTCCTGAGAAACCCGGAGTCCCACGGTCTTTTTGATGGTGAGAAACAGAATTCCCGAGGTTGCAGTAACCCATGCAAATACTGAAGCTGCTCCGAGTGCCTGAATTGCGAGAAGCGAGGCGCCTCCTCCGTAGAGCAGCCCGGATTCAGTATGAAAGAGTCCGGCTGCGAGGGTTCCCCAGACTCCGCATACACCGTGCACCGAGACAGCTCCGACGGGATCGTCAATGTGGAGCACCTTATCTAAAAATTCTACTGAATACACGACAAGAAAGCCTGCGGCAAGGCCGATGACAATTGAACCAGCGGGGGAGATCACATCGCAGTTTGCGGTGATCCCCACCAGTCCTGCCAGAGCGCCGTTGAATGACATGCTCACATCCGGCTTGCCGTAGCGCTTCCAGGTTACTGCCATGGCTCCGATTGCACCGGCTGCAGCCCCCAGGGTGGTGGTTACAGCGATATGGGAGGCCGACAGATCTGTCCCGCTGAGGGTTGAGCCGGCGTTGAATCCGTACCACCCGAACCAGAGGATGAACACCCCCGCTCCCGCCAGCGGCAGGTTGTGTCCGGGGATGGCTTTTACGGAAACTTCACCGTTGTGCCGTATATATTTGCCGATTCGGGGACCCAGGACTAATGCGCCCATCAGGGCCGCCCAGCCGCCGACGGAATGCACCACCGTGGAGCCGGCAAAATCGTGAAACCCGAGGGAGGCAAGCCATCCGTCTCCCCAGATCCAGTGCCCCGATACCGGATATATCAGGCCGGTGATAAAGATGCTGTAGATCAGATAGGAGGAGAACCGCGTCCGTTCGGCCATAGCACCCGATACGATCGTGGCTGCGGTTGCGGCAAACACCACCTGGAACATCCAGTCGCTGAACAGCTCCGGTGTCGCTCCGGCGATGAAGAACTCGCTTGTTCCGATCATTCCCGATGCGGATGCGCCGTACATCAGCGCCCACCCGAAGGCCCAGTAGATGATCGCTCCTGCGCTGAAGTCCATGAGATTCTTCATCAGGATGTTGCCTGCGTTTTTCGCCCGGGTAAGGCCGGATTCAACCAGGGTGAATCCGGCCTGCATGAAGAACACCAGCACCGCTGCCAGCAGCAGCCAGATCATATCCAGGGACTGCTGATGCAGCAGCAGCGCTCCTTCAAGCTCCTGGGAAAAAAGAGACGCCGGGGTCAGCAGAACCAGGGCGGCGGTACAGAAAGTCCGTTTGTTCATAAGCACGCTCCTTGTAGTATGAATGATGAGTATTGGCAAATAGCGTGCCAATTTTGATTATTTCGATAATTTATTTAAATGCTGAAAGTTGCGAACAGCTGGATGCCTGTATTGAGTTACAATAATGTAGGAATAGATTCAGAGGCCTACGTAACAGTAGGATTAGAGTTTGTACTTCTCCGGATTGATCTGGTATTTGTCTGTCCGAAGCCCCATGATACGCTCGGTAATCCCCAGTTCCCGGGCTGCCTTAGCCCGGTTGCCCCGGGCAGTTTTCAGGGCGTCGGCGATCAGTTCCCGTTCCAGCTCCTCCACCGCTTCGCTGAGGGTCTTCGGTGAGGGAGTGTTGGAGGATTCGGCAGACTGAAGGCTCGGCGGAAGGTGGTAGGCATGGATCACCTGATCGTTGCTCAACAGCACCGCCCGCTCAATGCAGTTCTCAAGCTCCCGGACATTTCCCGGCCAGTGATAGCTCATGAACAGATCAATTGCAGCACTGGTGATGCGCTTGATGCTGCGGTTGTTGCGTTTGTTGTACTTATCGATAAAGCTGTCGCACAGCAGCATGATATCACTTTTGCGTTCCCGAAGCGGCGGCAGATGGATGGGAAACACATTGAGCCGGTAGTAGAGATCCTCCCGGAAGATGCCTGCGGCCATCTCCTCCTCCAGATTTCGGTTCGTCGCCGCAATGATGCGCACATCAACCTTAATGTTCTGGGTGCCTCCGACCCGTTCAAACTCCTGCTCCTGGAGGATGCGCAGCAGCTTCACCTGCATCTGACCGGAAAGCTCGCCGATCTCATCGAGAAACAGCGTTCCCTCATCAGCAAGCTCAAACCGTCCCTTCCGGTGTGTGTGAGCTCCGGTGAAGGCGCCCTTCTCATGACCGAAGAGCTCACTTTCAATCACGCTCTCAGGCAGGGCGGCGCAGTTTACCTTTATAAAGGGCTTGTCCGCCCGGAGGCTGTTGTAGTGTATCTCCTGGGCTACCAGCTCCTTGCCGGTGCCGCTGTCCCCGCGAATGAGCACGGTGGCCTCACTTCTGCAGACCTGCCAGATGAGATCGAAGACCTCCTGCATCACCTGGGAGCGGCCGATGATCCGATCCGGCTGAAAACGGTCCTTCAGCTCCCGTTTCAGCCGTTCGTTCTCAGCAAGCAGCCGGTCAGTGCTCTCCCGGCGCTCCTGGCGAAGCCGAACCGCCCGGGCAATCATCGAAGCTATCACCGATAACAGCTGCAGGGTCCGCTGGAGCTGCTGTTCATTGCGGTGGAGAGTGGAGATATTCAAGGTCCCGATGGTCTCGTTTTCCGTCTTAACCGGTACGCAGAGGAATGAGCGCTTCTCTCCCCCCCGGTTGGAGAACTGGCCGGTCTTGTTGGTGAAATGCTTCTCCTTGCTGACATCGGGGATGATCATCGGTTTTCCCGATTTCACCACCCGGCCGGTAATTCCTTCTCCCACCTGATAAATTCCCCGGTTGCGCTGGGAAGATGAGAGCCCGAAGGCAGACTCGATCATAATCTTGTTGGTTGATCGGTTCAGCAGGGTGATCGCACCCTGACTGTCCGGGAAGTGGTCTGAAATATTCTCCAGAATCGGGGTGATGATCGACTCCAGGTCATGAAATTCATCGAGAATTTTGCTGATATTATACAGAATGGTGAGGTCCCGGTAATCGTCCATAGCTTATCCTACAATTTTGTAGGAAAAAGGACAAGGGCGGGAAATCCATTCCTTTGAATGCAGTTCCGTCCTGATATGATCCTCCCTCCTGCCGTTAATCTGGAGATAGCCCCGGGAGAACCCGAAGCGGGTGAACCCCAGTTTTTTTGCGGTCCTGAGGGAGGGAGTGTTTATCGGCATGATGTTCGCCTCAATCCGCTTGAGCTTAAGCTCCCGGAAGGCGTAGTCGATCACTGCTGCTGCGGCCTCGGTCATATACCCCTTTCCGGTGTGTGCCTCGGCGATGCGGTACCCCAGGAAACAGGAGGCCGGATAATTCCAGTCGATGCCCCCCAGGAGGACCGATCCGATGATCGGTGATGAGTTCTGCAGGGTAATCCAGAACCTGATATGGGCCGTAGTACGGGCTTCGTCATCCAGAATCCGCCGCTGTCCTGCAAGGGTATAGTAGTCCGGCGGTCTGGTCGGCTCACTCCATTCCAGATGCCTCCGGTTGCTGCGGAGAAAGGCAAGGACCCGGCGGGCGTCACGGGAGGTGAGCGTCGACAGCACCAGCCGCGGGGTGATCAGTTTCATGGGGGTATCATAAACCGGTTTCAGATCATCGAAAAGTCCCGGGACAGCGGTCAGCTGAGCTTTTTTCTCAGTTCGCTGAAAAAGTCCCGGGCCTCTTCTGTTGACACTGGAGCATCGGTTTCCTCGTGACTGAACAGCTCCTTGGGTATCTCCTCCAGAAAGGGGGAGGGGAGGCACTCCCTGCGCCCCTTCAGGTATTTTCTGGTTCTGCAGCTGCTGATGAACACCGCCTGCCGGGCCCGGGTCAAGGCTACGTAGAAGAGCCTGCGCTCCTCCTCCAGAGATGCCGGGTCCTCCTCTATGCTCCTGCCGTGGGGAATAATCTCCTCTTCCACCGCAGGCAGGAACACGCAGTCAAACTCAAGTCCCTTGGATGCATGGATCGTCATCAGGCTGATCCGTCCCTCCCGGAGATCGGGCTCCTGTTTCCCAGACAGGGATATCCGGTTGAGATAGTCATACAGCGTTGCGCTGCCGGTATCCGGATCCTGCTCCCACTGGGAGAAGAACTGGAGAAACCGCAGGACATTGTCGTACTTCCATCTGCCCAGCTGTTCGTTCTTCGGATGTTCGGCAAGCAGATGCAGCCGGTATTCGATTACCTCCAGGAGGTTTTTCAGCACCTCGGCCATCTGCCTGCTCTGTTTGATCCGCCGGGAGGTCTCATCCAGCAGACTCAGCAGCTCCTCCAGAGCCCCCTTCGCCTTGCCGGTCAGCGGGGAGGCGTCCACTGAGATCATATCCCGGGCGGCGGAATACAGCGAGCTGCCCCGTTTCTCAGCCCAGCGGTGAAGATGATCGATGGTGCTTTTCCCCAGACCCCTTCTGGGGGTGTTGATCACCCGCAGCAGGTCGATATCGTTGTGAGGGTTTGCCAGCACCCGGAGATAGGCAATGACATCCTTGACCTCCTTGCGGGCAAAGAAGCTCTGTCCCCCGGAGACGCTGTAGGGAATATTTTCGGTGACCAGTTCATGCTCTATAGAATTCATCAGGGAATTGGTCCGTACCAGAATCCCGAAGGATCCGTAGCTCCAGCGGTTCTTCCGTTTCATCTCCCGGATCTTCGAGATCATGAACCCCGCCTCGTCGCTTTCAGTGTCCATGGTCCTCAGATACAGGGGCAGTCCCTCCTGTTCCCCGGTCCACAGCGCCTTGACCTTCCGTTTTGCATTGTTGGCGATCAGGTGATTCGCCGCGGTGAGAATGTTGCCGGTGCAGCGGTAGTTCTGCTCCAGCTTGATTTCCCTGACCTCGGGAAAATCTGTTTCGAAGTCGGTGATGTTCTCGTAATTCGCTCCCCGCCAGGAGTAGATGGACTGATCATCATCCCCGACCACGCAGATGTTGCGGTGCCCCAGGGCGATCATGCGCAGCAGCTGATACTGCTGCCGGGAGGTGTCCTGGAATTCATCCACCAGGATATGCCGGAAGCGCTCCCGGTACTCCTCCAGCACCTCCGGCTGGGTGCTGAACAGCTCTAGAGGAAGGGCAATGAGATCATCAAAGTCAACCGCCTGATAGGTCCGCAGATGGCTCTGGTATTCCTCATAGAGCTGTCTGATAACCGCAGTTTCCTTGTCCAGGGAGGCGAGACCGCTTTTTATCTGAGAAAACCGTCCGGCAATGTCATAGACGTTCAGCTCCTCCAGGGAGATTTTGGCCTCCCGGGCGGATTCTTTGATCAGCGCCTGCACATCCTGGGTGTCAAACACGGTAATGTTTCCGCGAAATCCCAAAAGCGGACCGTGGCGTTTGATTACCTGGAGTCCGAAGGCATGAAAAGTTGAGACGGTCAGCCGCTTTGCCGGCTTTCCCAGCAGCTGGGAGACCCGCTCCTCCATCTCTTTGGCGGCCTTGTTGGTGAACGTCAGGGCAAGCACCGCCCGCTGAGGGATGCCCAGCTCCAGCAGATGGGCTATCCGGTAGGTGATCATCCGGGTTTTGCCGGAGCCTGCCCCGGCAATGATGAGCAGCGGGCCTTCTGTGACGGAAGCGGCTTCATACTGTTCTGTATTTAATAATTCCTTGAGTCGAAGCTTCATGATGTCCTCGCAATGGGGGGGATTCTACACGGACCTGAGGAAAATGGAAAGGGGTCTGATTCCGAAATACACAACCATAGATACAATCAGACCTGAAATGATCACGCCCCCGAGAACCGCCAGGCAGGTGCGCCGTTTATCAAGGCCGAGGATCCATGCCCCCAGGGTTCCGGTATAGGCCCCGGTAATCGGCAGAGGGACGGCAACAAAAAGCAGCACTCCCCAGTATCCGTATTTCTCCACCTTTCTTTCGGTCTTCAGCCGGGCAGTAGTGACGGTCCGGTCGAAAAACACTCGGTACCAGCCCCAGCGGATAAACAGCCGATGCAGGCTCGAAAGAAATACGTAGACCAGCGGCCCGACCAGGGCGTTGGCGGCGACACTGATGAAATAGGCCTGAGGCAGGGGCACCCCCTGAAAATAGGCAAAAGGGATCGCCCCCCGCAGTTCAGATATGGGAAGCAGGGAAAATCCGATCGTACCGAAGAGAATCCATCCGTCCATGTCAGCTCCAGTGAAGATTTCTGCAACGGCGCTCAGTATATCACGGGCGGGGGATGCTGCAAAGCACTCTGACCGGAAAAAGCAGTGACTTTCTCTGCACAAGTTGCACATGCAGAGCGCATATCACCATGTAGGAGGAAAGGGAGAGATTTCATTCATGATTTTTCCTCTCAGACAGACACATCAGGAAAATTCATTTTCTCCCGGCAAAACGGCCGGGAGAAACCTGATGCTGCAGACTGAATATTCGGCTCTGCATATATCCGTCACCCGGAGAGCATGAAGCTGTTTTTCATCATTTTTTATTTTTTCATACCATCCTCACATACAATTAATGATATGCTCACATTCATCAGATTCAATAGAGATGCCGGGATATCCCAAGGAAGGGAAACATGATAAGAAGAATCAGAGCCGTAACAGGGCTGCAGGGGGCATGAGTGATGGCGAAGGAAAAAATTCTGGTAGTGGATGACGAGCCGGATATCGTTGAGCTGATAGCCTACAACCTGACAAAGGAGGGGTATCAGGTGGCCACAGCGGCTACGGGGGAGGACGCGCTGTCAAAGGTGCAGCATGACCGCCCTGATCTGATCCTGCTGGATCTGATGCTTCCGGGCATCGACGGGCTTGAGGTCTGCCGGGCGCTGTCGGGATATGACATCCCGATACTCATGGCCACAGCGAAAAGCGATGATGCCGATATCATCATCGGTCTGGAAATGGGGGCGGATGACTACATCACCAAACCATTCTCCCCCCGGGTGCTGATTGCGCGCATCAGGGCGGTGCTCAGGCGCCGCCGGAGGTCACGGGACAGAGCTTCTGATACCGACGTTGTTACCCTCAACGGCTTAGAGGTTGATACCAGACGGTTCCGCGTCTCCCTGGAGGGAGAACTCCTGGAACTCAGTGCTACGGAATTCTCCATCCTGGAATTTCTCATCAGAAACCCCGGCTGGGTGTTCTCCCGCGGGCAGATCATCGAATCGGTGAAGGGGGCGGATTATCCGGTGACCGAACGGTCAGTAGATGTGCAGATCCTTGCACTGAGAAAAAAACTGAAGCATAAAGGATCCTGCATAGAAACGATCAGAGGCATCGGGTACCGGATGGCCGAGGGGAAAGAGGAATGAAGACCTACCGGCTGAGAAAACTGCTGTTTTCCGGGATTGTGGTCTATGTGCTGGTAAGCGCCCTCGTTCTGGGATGGTTCTCCCTTCAGTCGGTGCGGGAGCGCGTCACCCATCAGGGGATTGAAGCAATTGAGCATCATGCCCGCATGCTGAAGCAGGTGCTGCTGGAACACCGGGAATTATCTCCGGATCAGCTGCAGGAGTATGTTGCCGCCCTAGGCGCTGATACACCGGTGCGCATCACCGTCATTGATGCCCGCGGCACCGTACTGGCTGACAGCAGCGCAGATCCGTCACAAATGGACAACCATGCCGACCGGGAGGAAGTAGCCCGTGCTCTGGCCGGAGAGGCCCGTGCTGCTGTCCGTTTCAGTGACTCCGTCGGATACGACATGGTCTATTTCGCCCTTCCCATAGCCCTGGGGGGACAATCCGGCGCACTGCGCACCTCCCTGCCCATGGTTGAACTGCAAAGCTCACAGCGGGCAGTTTCCGGGTATGTCGCCGCAGGGAGCCTGCTTTTTCTGGGCATTGCCCTGTTGTTTGCCTGGCTGCTGATTTCAAAGATAGAGCGGCCTCTGGCCGAACTTGCTGAGCGGGCTGCCCGGTTTTCCCGTCTCGAATTTCATTCCGGTCCCTCCGGCGGCTGTTCGGTCAGGGAGGTGCAGGTGGTGGCCGAATCCCTGCAGACCATGGCCGGTGAACTGCAGCGGCAGTTCAGCTCCATGCAGTATCAGCGAGATGAACTGCGGGCTGTTCTCGACAGTATGAGCGAGGGGGTCATCGTCCTTGATGAGCAGCTGCGGGTGCTGGAGGCGAACCCTTCGGCAAACCGGTTTTTTGCAAAGAAGCGGCAGCCGCTTGACTCCCGGCCGATCCAGTCGGTGATAAAAAGCCCTGAACTCTATGATAGCATACTGAACACTGCAGAGGACGGGGAAAGCAGAAGCACCGAGATCACCCAGAGGCGCTCCAGCTACCATATCAACGTAACCAGCGTTCCTTCAGCGGATGAAACCGTCCTTCGGCAGGTAGTGCTGGTGTGCAACGACATCACCCAGCTGATGCATCTGGAACGGGTTCGGCGGGATTTTGTCGCTAACGTATCCCATGAACTGAAAACGCCGATTACCTCCATCAATGGATTTTCTGAGACCCTGCTGGAAGACAATTTCAGTGATCTGGAACGTTCCCGGAGATTCACCGAAATCATTCACCGCCAGAGTCTCCGGCTGCAGGCTATTATTGACGATCTGCTTACTCTTTCCAGCCTTGAGCAGCCCCAGCGGGATCAGTTTACCTCAGCGGTTCCGGTTGTATCCATAATTAAGGATGCCGTACTGATCTGCCGGGAGAAGACCCGGCAGCTGAACCGGCCCATCCAAATCAGCTGTGACGACTCCCTTGGCGTTCGGGGAAACGCCCACCTCATCGAGCAGGCGCTGATCAATCTAGTGGAAAATGCCATGAAATACAGCGATCCGGCGTTCCCCATTGCGGTTGTCTGCAGGCAGGAGGAGCAGGAAGTGCTCATCAGTATCACTGACCGGGGATACGGAATCCCGAAGCACGACATTCCCCGGATATTCGAGCGGTTCTACCGGGTGGACAAGGCGCGAAGCAGGGACAAAGGCGGAACCGGCCTGGGACTGTCAATCGTCAAGCACATCATGCTGCAGCATCAGGGACAGGTGGAAGTTGAAAGCATGGAGGGTGAGGGAAGCACCTTCACCCTCCGCTTCCCGGTATGAGCCTTACCGGGGATACTTCATGATTTTCGGGATGGTGCCGGAGATGCTCAGACAGCTGTCTCCGATATGCTCCAGGTACTTGATGATCTCAATAAAGGCAAACTCTCCTTTGACCTGGGCTCCTGTATGCTCTTCGAGAAAGGTTCGGGCCTTCTCCCGCAATGCGTCCCGCATGGTGTCAATTGCCTCCTCCATGGTATCTGCCAGCTGCAGATCAGGCTGACGGATCCGGTCTGCCAGATAATCGCTTACATACCGGAGAAAGTCCAGAACCTGGGAGATGAAGGAGAACAGCTCATCGGTGCTTGCTTCATGGAACCGGTATCCCTTGCTCCAGCTTTTCACCAGCAGATTCATGCACTTGCCGCAGGCCTCGCCTATATCGGCAAGTTCCTCTGCCACCAGCAGCTGGTGATGGATGGTCTTAGCCTGCAGCCTGCTGCAGGACTGCCGGATGCTCACATTCCCTGCCCGGGAGATATCCTGCTGCATCCCTGCAAGTCTGTGCTGAACATGGTGCACCTTCTCCAGGGCGTGTTCCCCTCCGCCGGGTTCCTGGGAGGTGTTCATGACCAGCATCAGCATCTGCGAGGCCCATTCGGCCATTTGTCCGAGACCTGACTGCATGAGAATCATATTCGCATCCAATGCGTCGGGCAGAGTTTTTGGCAGCTGCCGCAGACCCGCCGATTCCGCTGCGGGGGTTCTGAGGAAGTGCGCTCCCAGGGCGCTTTTTCTGATAAGTGAACCCGTCAGGGTGAACAGCGGCATGATAACCAGCGGGTTTATCAGATGCACCAGGGTGTAAAACGCGGCAATCCGAAGCGGAATATCCTCGGGGATGAAACGCTGCCCCGGCAGCAGCAGATCAGTCAGCTGTATCAGCCGGCCGAACAGGGCGGAAGCCCAGATCACTGCGCCGATATGGATCACCAGGTTCAGCCATGCGGTAATCCGGGCATCCCTGCCGAGCAGTTTTGCTGCGGAAAACCCGACGAAAGCAAGGGCAAGACTGCTGCCGAGCATCATGGCGGCGGACAGCTGGAAGGGGATCCAGCCCCGCGCGGCAAGGGACATGGAAAGCACCGCAGCGGAAACCGAGGAACGGGTGCTCCAGGCACAAGCGGCTCCCAGAAGCAGGAAGCCCGCCGCACCTGCCGGATGCTCGGAGATGAACTGCATCCAGTAGATCAGCACCGGGTCGGAAGGAATCAGCAGATAGCTGCCCTGCAGCAGCTCGATTCCCAGGAGCATGCACCCGCATCCGGTGAGCACCTCCCCAAGATCATACCTGCTGAGCCACGAGCTGAACCGGAAGGGCAGGGATACCGCCAGCAGCGCCAGTCCGTAGATCGAGAGATTGAGGGAAAACCCGGCAGCGGCAATCAGCCAGTTTGCTGAGGCTGCTCCCAGGTTCAGTCCCAGCAGGATCCAGGGGACATGCCGCAGCTGTGTCAGCCTGCTGTCGACCATGGTTATCAGGAATATCGTTCCTGAGGCGTTTGAACTGGTGGCGCCGGCGCTCAGCAGACCGATAAGCATACCCCGGGGGCCAGCTCCTTTGCCGAGAGATATGATCCGATGCTTAAACCAGGGACTGACGGCTGCCAGCAGAATGTCGGTAACTGCATGAAAGCCGATCATAAACAGGGCAATCGAGCCGATGATCTGCAGTGATATCAATATGCTGCTCATACCGGGGACTCCATATCGGTGATGTATCTGACGCTGGAGCATTCCCTGAGAAAAGTTTCCAGTCTTCTTCTGTGGCCGGGCATCCGCAGAGCTGTGTCCAGGGAATTTCCCTTTTCCGTGAACTTTATATCCCCGGAGAGATCAAGATAGGTGTGCGCATGGGCGGAAGACACAATATACGGGGGGGCGTGCTTGCTTATCAGCAGGTAGTTCAGCAGAATATTTCCGGTGCGGTGATTTCCTTCGAGAAAGAGCTGGGGCCGGGATAGCATCCGAGTGTAGAATCCCGAGGCAAGCTGATATGCGTCGCTGCCGCTGTGCTTCTTTGCAGTCCATTCCTTTATGGGTTTGATGCGCAGCAGAAAATTCTTCCGGGTTTCGCTCAGGTGCTGGTAGTACTGCATCCTGGTGCCGGGGTCGGAGCCGCAGAGCACCAGGTGGTTCATCTCAAGCAGGGCATACAGCCCGGCGGGGGTAAACAAGTCCATCTCCTTGAGCAGCAGAGTGTTGAGAAATCCGTAGGCTTCCAGAATCTGCTCAATCATCAGTTCTGTGAGCTCTTCCCGCCTCATGGCAAGCCGGTCATTAATTGCGGGAAACTCCCGCTGAAACTCCCTGAGGGAGCGGCCGATTTCGTCTAAACAGAATACGCGCATCATGTGCTCCGGCGATCAGCCGAAATGGCCCTGGATGTACTGCTGCGTTTCGTCATGCTCCGGCCGCTCAAAGAGATCTGCGGTCCTTCCGTATTCCTTAACCTCGCCGAGGAGGAAGAAGGCGGTCCGGTCGCTGATTCTGCCTGCCTGGCTCATGGAATGGGTCACAATGACGATGGTGTATTCCTGTTTCAAGTCTCTGATCAGCTCCTCAATCTTTTTTGTAGCGATCGGGTCCAGAGCGCTGGTGGGCTCGTCCATGAGGATCACCTCAGGTTCCATGGCAATCGCCCGGGCAATGCACAGCCGCTGCTGCTGTCCCCCTGAAAGGCTCAGGGCGGATTTGTTCAGCCGGTCCTTCACTTCATCCCACAGGGCCGCTTTGATCAGGGAGTTCTCCAGTATCTCGGAGAGACGGTGCCGGTTCCTGATGCCCTGCATCCTCGGTCCGTATTCCACATTGTGCCTGATGCTCATGGGAAAGGGATTGGGATTCTGAAACACCATGCCCACCCGGGTGCGCAGTTCCGTCACATCTATTCGGCTGATGTCGGTGCCGTCCAGGGTGACTGCTCCGGTGGTGGAACATCCGTCGATGAGGTCGTTCATCCGGTTGAGCACCCTGATGAAGGTAGACTTCCCGCATCCCGACGGTCCGATGAGCGCGGTGATCTCCTGATTCGGAATGTCCATGTTGATGTGCTTCAGGGCATGAAAGTCCCCGTAGAAGAGGTTCAAGTCCCGGATCGTGATTTTTTCCTGTGTCATCTGCAGGATCTGTTCCATAGCTATCGCTCCATTGTTTTTTTGTATCCAGCGGCGGTATATCTGGCTGCGGTGTTCACCACGATGATGAACAGCACCAGCACCGCCGCAGCGGCAAAGGCAATCTCGAAATCATCCGGCCGGATTGCCTCCTTGGTCAGGTAATAGAGGTGGATCGTCAGCGTTCGGCCTGACTGGAAGATGGACCTCGGAAGGTTTCGGGCAATACCGACGGTCAGCAGCACCGGCGCCGCTTCACCGACCACCCGGCCGATTGAAAGAATTGAGGCGGTGAGGATTCCCGGAAGAGCTGATGGAAGCACCACCCGGTAGACCGTCTGCCACTGGGTGGTGCCCAAAGCGAGGGACCCCTCCCGGAATGACCGGGGAATTGCCTTCAGGGATTCCTCGGTGGTCCTGATAATCACCGGCAGAATCATGATGCTCAAGGTCAGCCCTCCGGCAATAATGGACTGGCCGAATCCAAGCACCCGGCTGAAGAGCATCAGACCGAACAGTCCGTAGAGAATCGAGGGGATGCCGGCTAGGGTCTCGATTGCCAGTCTGATATACCGCGTCCCCGGGCTGTTTCTGCTGTACTCGGTGGTGTACAGCGCAGTGATGATGCCCACCGGCAGGGCGATTGCCATGGCGGTGATCACGACATAGGCGGTGGTGACCACCATGGGATAAATCCCCCCCTCCTGGGGAGAGGAGAAGATGAACCCGATGCTGAGCTTTCCGAGGCCGTTGTAGAGGATGTAGCCGAGAATGAGCACCAGAGCTGAGAGAATGATTCCCGTTGCTGCGTACATCAGCGTATAGAGCATGCCTTCCTTCATCCTGCGGATCGGATGGGATTTCATCTATGATACCTCCTGCATATTGGTTTTCAGTTTCATGATGATCGCGTTGAGTGCGATGATGATAACAAACAGAATGATCCCGATGGAGAACAGCAGCTCGTTGTGCCTTCCTGAGGAATACCCCATTTCCAGGGCAATGGTGGCGGTCATGGTCCGCACGCTGTCGGTGAGCGAACTGGGGAACTGGGGGGAGTTGCCCGCCACCAGCATGACCGCCATAGTTTCTCCCACCGCCCGGGCCGTGCCGAGGATCACGCTTGCGGTAATGCCTGAGCGTGCCGCAGGAAAGACCACCCTCCAGGCGGTCTGCAGCGGGGTTGCCCCGAGGGCAAGGGAGGCTTCCCGGTAGGCGGCAGGAACAGCCTTGAGGGACGTGACGGTGATGGAAATGACTGTGGGGAGGATCATGACCGACAGCACCGCAACTGCCGCCAGCAGAGAGCTTCCCGAAGATGATCCGAAGATGCGCTGGATCAGGGGAACAAGCATCATCAGTCCGAAGAACCCGTATACCACCGAGGGAATTCCCGCCAGCAGGTCCACAGCGCTTCTCACCAGGGAGGCGCTGCGTCTGCCCAGAAATTCGGCTATCAGGACTGAGGAAAGCAGCGCCAGGGGAACCCCCAGCAGCACCGCTCCGGCGGTAGTCAGGAGGGTGGCGGCGATCATCGGCAGTATTCCGTAAAGCTTTCGGTAGACCGGGCGCCATTCGCTTCCCAGCAGAAACGCTGAGACCTGCTGCCTCGGTTCAGGAATCTGAATATGGATCCGCTGCTCCAGCCCTGCGACGGCACTGGGAAGGATGATGGTGTACATATACGCCTCCGGACTGGTGATATACTGATGCAGCTCAGGGGGAAACGTAATGATTTCTTCCCAGGTATCCCCGGAAGGATCGATTCCTGCATTCACCACCAGATGCTCACCCTGATGCTCGAACTCAATGGTTATGCCTTCGGCATCCATGGGGATGTCTATAAACGAACGGCGGTTCTCATACATCCGGCCGTTTACTGTCAGCTGAGGAATATGTTCGGGGACAATCTGTATCTGATCTGCCGTCGGGGCAGTGAAGGGACGGATCCCCTGGTAGAAGACAAATCCCAGCATCGCTATCAGGGCGATCACCGAGAGGTATGAGACAGCCTGGAAGATGATCCGGACTGCTGAGTCAATCTGTATGCGTCTGTGTCTGTTTCTCATAGTTTTTTCGCATTAGGTATTACAACACACACGCAGGCTGCCTGAGGCAGTCCTGCGCAGATCTGATTAAGCGTCTGTTACTGAACGGGAACATAATTCTGACTGACAATTGCCTGTCCTTCTGCTGATACCATCCAGTCGAGAAAGGTCTTGGTCTCCGGGTCGATCTGTGCTTCCCGGTAGAGGATTAGAAACGGTCTTGCAACTGCATAGCTGCCGTCGACAACACGCTCCGCCTTTGCCTCAACCCCGTTGACCGAAACAGCCTTCACCTCCGGATTCATGGATCCCAGAGATATATACCCTATCGCCTGGCTGTTTCCGGCGACTGCGGCCCGGACTCCTCCGGTGCCGTCAAACTCGATTGCCCCGGCGAGCAGCTCATCCACGAATCCGACCGCTCCTTCAAAGGCGCCCCGGGTGCCCGATCCCGGTTCACGGGAGACCACGGAAATTTGCGAATCATCTCCGCCGAGTTCAGCCCAGCTGGTAATCTCCCCGGTATAGATCCCTCGCACCTGCTCAACCGTCAGATCGCTTACGGGGTTGTCCGGATGGACCACCACGGCAATGGCGTCTACCGCAACGGTGAGCACATCAAGACCGAAGCCGATTTCAGCGGATCTCAGGTTTCTGCTGGACATGCCCAGCTCGGCAACGCCGGTGTTTGCTCCGGTAATGCCGTCACCGGAACCGGTACCGCTGATGTTGATGGTAACCTCCGGCCGTACGTCCCGGTAGGCGTCGGCAAACTGCTCCATCAGCGGAGCAACAGAGGTTGAACCGGTCACCTCGATGGTATAGGTCTCGCTTTCCGGGCTTCCGCCGGAGAATACCGGTGCCGCTGTCAAGCCTAAGACGGCTGCAGCACATATCAGAACCAAAAGTCTCTTCATAATTTCCTCCTGAAATTCTTTGGTTAGCTGTAACATACTGCGCCCATATGAGCAGATCATGAGTGGTATGTGAGTAAGCGGTTAATTTTTCGAAAGCCTAGTGCTGTTTTCCGGGATGTATCGCAGCGACGGCATCGGCGGGACAGACTTCGTGGCAGCACCAGCACCGGATGCAGGTGCGCAGGTTAATGCGGTACTCCCCCGCTGCATGCTCTGCGGCTGAGCCGTTGGGACAGATGAGCGCGCACTTGCCGCAGGCAATGCAGCGCTCAGGCATGACCGCCGGGCCCTCCTGCCTGCTCAAGAGGCGCAGAATCCGAGGGCCGATGAAGTTCCAGAGGGGAATATCCCGCTGGGCGGTGTCGATGAGCTTAAAATCCCCCGGAGCAAACTGCTCAGGAGTGTGCAGCGGGTAGGTGATATCCCCGGGAGACAGGGCCAGGGTGAGACTGCCTGCGTGCATTGCCCTGCAGAGGGGCACCTCCCGGGGGTCGTATCCCATACCAGCAGATGCGGCGACATCCAGGGCCGCGCAGTCTGCCGATGATGCCAGCATCCCCAGGGTTCTGGGGAATCCGCTGTTCGGGCCCGGGCCTTCCATGGCGGTGATTCCATCGGCAACAGCAATAACCGGGGGGAGGGCGCTGCAGAGTTCCGCCAGAAACCGGGCAAAGCTGCGGCTGTTTCGGTACTTCAGATGACAGGAGCTTTTTCCCAGGGCAGGGATGACCCCCATGAGGTTTTTTACCGCCCCGGTGTAGAACATCAGTTTGTGGGTTTTCAGCTTCGGTACCGATACAATGCAGTCGCACTCCAGGGCATGGCGGCTTACCCGGTAGATGCGGTTCCTGCCGGAAACCGTCTCAGCAGTCTCTGCCGTACCGTCGAGAAAGTCAGCCCAGGGTACGCCCAGCTCATCGCAGACAGTCCGAAGCCCCGATCTCCTGCCGGTGAACGAAGCGGTATGGATGGCCGGCGAGTCGCCCACCATCGGCTTCGCCCCCAGATCAAGCAGCAGTCTGAGCAGCGAGGCGAGCACCTCAGGGTGGGTAGTGACAGCCTTGCTGGGAGGAGCGTCCGACAGGATATTCGGTTTCACCAGCACCCGCTTTCCGAAAAGATCGGGCATGACTGCTGCATCCCAGATCTGCTGAAGCACGGGGTCAATGTGTCCGGCGGAATATGCACGGCAGTGCTGCAGGGCGACAATCGGCTGTTTCATGAATCAGATTCCTCCTGTGGGACTTTGGTGATTACGGAAATATAGAGCGGTCCTCTGCCTCCGCACTGATCAGGCAGGATCATCCAGCCGTATTCGGTCGGCTCCCCCCACGGAATACCCGACGGAACAGTTACCCTGCATCGGCCGGCTCTCCGCTTCAGGAGTTTCTCCATTACCTGATCGTTTTCAAGCATTGAAATGGAGCAGGTGCTGTAGATGATCCGTCCCCCGGGTTTGACCGCATCCAGTGCGGCGGCGGCCATGGCAAACTGCTGCACCGCCAGTCTCCGGCTCCGCTTCGGGCTCCACTTTGCCAGCTCCCTGGGATTATTCAGCACATGCCGTTCGCTGGAGCAGGGCGCATCCAGCAGAATCCGGTCGAATCGGTTCTGCTCATAGAGCCCCCACCGGGCGGCGTCATGGCCGGTCACTTTGATCACGGCGCGCTGCTCGTCGGTCAGATGCTCCCTGAGCACCCGGTGCAGTCTTGAGCGGCGGCTGGAGGAGCGGTCATTGGCAGTCAGGTGCCCCGATCCTGCAAGATGCAGGGCAAGCACCAGGGTCTTTCCCCCGGGCGCCGCGCAGGCATCCAGCACGGTATGGCCGGGATGCACATCCAGTGCCAGGGCCGCCTGCAGCGAAGCCTCGTCCAGGTAATAGGGCTGCTGCAGTCCCTCCCGGAGGGCAAAGCCGGGCGGATCATCCAGCAGGCAGCTGTAGAGACCTTCCCACCGCTCTGGGTACATCTGTGCGTACCAGTCATGGAAGTTCATAGGCTCCACCATACCCTACCTGAAGCATTTTGTCAGCGCAGGCGGAATCATCCCCCTGGTGTTTCCATCTGATTTCGCGTACAATAACGGGTATAAAGTGAGGAGGATACATGGATACAGCGAGCATACAGCAGCTTACAGAACAGGCGCAGCGATATATTGAAAAGGAGACCCACCCATGGTTCCGGCAGGATGTTGAGGAAGCCCTCAAACGGAAAGATTTTGAAGGACTTGCCGACCGGTTCTACCAGGAGCTGACCTTCGGGACCGCCGGGATGCGGGGGGTGATCGGCGGCGGAACGAACCGGATGAATCCGCTGACCGTCGGCATGGTGACCCGGGGACTTGCCCGATATGTATGCTCCCAGCAGGATAATCCGCTGGTGGTAATTGCCTATGATTCCCGCAGCTGCTCCCCCCTCTTTGCCGAGACCGCAGCCCAGGTGCTCTGCGCTGCCGGAGTGCGGGCGCAGCTCTTCCGGGAGCTTCGTCCGGTGCCGATGCTCTCCTTCGCCGTTCGGTATCTGAAGGCGGATGCCGGCATTACCATCACCGCCAGCCATAATCCCGCTGAATACAACGGCTATAAAGTCTACTGGAGCGACGGGGCCCAGGTGACCCCTCCCCACGACGAGGGCATTGTCCGGGAGGTGACCGCAGTCCGGAAAGCCGGCGAGGATATTCCCCTGATGGATTCCAACCGGGCCCAGGACCAGGGACTCTTCCAGTGGGTCAGCCATGAGGTGGATGAAGCCTACTATACAATGGTGAGTTCCCTGTCCCTCAAGCCGCAGCTGTTTCGGGACTCCTCTCCCACGGTGGTCTTTACCCCCCTCCACGGATCAGGAAGCGCCCCGGTGCAGCGGGTACTCCATGATCTCGGAGCAAAGGTGATCCTCGTGGCGGAGCAGGCTGAACCTGACGGAGCATTCCCCACAGTGAAGAGTCCCAACCCCGAGGACCGTGATGCCATGAAACTTGCGGTGGAATACGGGCTGAAGCACGGGGCGGACATCGTTATCGGCACTGATCCTGACGGCGACCGGCTGGGAATTGCTGTTCCGGTGACCGAAGACAAGGACCGCTATCAGCTGATCACGGGCAATCAGATTGCTGTGCTGCTGTGCGACTATCTGTTCTCAGCAAACAGTCAGCAGGGAGGGGCAGACCGCCTGGTAACGGTGAAAAGCATAGTCACCACCGACCTGCTTCGGGTTATCACCGAGCACTACGGCGGCCGGTGCGTTGATGTGCTTACCGGATTCAAATATATCGCCGAGGTAATGAAGTCCCTGGAAGGAACTGATGAACAGTTCCTCCTCGGTGCCGAGGAGAGCTTCGGATACCTGGTGGAGACGGAAGTACGGGACAAGGATGCCGTGTCGGCAGCCTGTCTTGCGGTGGAGATGACCCGGTATCATCAGACCAGAGGAGTGTCCCTGCTGCGGCGGCTTGAGGAAATCTGGGAAGAGTTCGGATATTATGAGGAGCGGGTGCTCTCACGGACCCTGCCGGGGCAGAAGGGGCAGCAGCAGATTGCCCGGCTTATGGAATACTTCCGCGGCGAGGTGACTGATGAGATCGCCGGCGAGGCGGTCAGCTCCCGGATGGACCTGCTCAGGGATGAAGCTCCGCTTCCGAAAAGCGATATGCTGATTTACCGGCTTCAGGAGGGACGAAGCTTCATGCTCCGCCCCAGCGGAACTGAGCCTAAAATCAAATGCTATCTCTTCGGCACCAGCAGTATCAAGGACCTTGCACAGGCCCGGGACGAAGTGAAGGAAGTCCTCGACCGGTACGAGAAGGCATTTGACCGCATCCTGGATATCGTCCGCTCTGCGGATGAGTAGCCGGCGGAGGGGGTATCTATGGGAACTGTATATTTGCTGAAGCGCTCCCTCGGGACGACGGTAGTCCTCCATCCCTTTGCCAGGCGGGGGCAGATCCTGAGGGAAATTGAATCACAGCCGCTGGTGTACTGCTATCCGGAAACACCTGACGAGGATGACCGCTCGGAGATACTCTACGGAGTCTATACCTTCATAGACCGGGCGGTGGATGCGTGGATACAGGAGCTGAAGTATATCCCGAGGCTTCTGTTTTCTGCGGCGGCCTTCCTGCTGACCTACTGGTTCACCGCCCTGGTCATCAGAATTCCCGTTCCCCTGATCGACGAGCTGATTTTCTCCACCGCAGCGGCGACGGCGGTCTACCTCTTCGTAGCAAAGAAGAACACGAAAAGCGAGGTGGCCGTAAAAAAGCGCATTGAGCTCAAGCGGTATGCAGATTCTGGGCAGGACTATCCTTCAGCTGAACTGAAGCGGGTTGAACAGCTGCTTCAGGATCTCGAGGGGCTCTCACCGCTTACCCTTGCGGACATCCTCTGCGGAATCCAGTCCTATGACACCGGAATCACACCTGATCCCCTGATTCGGGATCTGTGTCGCTGTCTTTCCCTGCATCTGCGCAGCCGGCGCAGAATCCGTAGGCTGATCAGACGCCTTGATTCTCTCAGCTCTCAGAAAAGCCGGCAGCGCTCTTCCGCCCGGCTCTTCCGGCTGGGAAGCAGCGGCAAGGTCGATCTTCCCCTGATTGCTCTCTATCAGCTGCTGAGGGTGAATCAGACCTGACCGGCGCTTCGATGCTCCTGCATATGGAGCATCGAAGAGCTGAAGACACCGTTACTCGAGTATTCCTCCTTGCAGGTTCTCTCGCCGCACCGGCTGCGGCGTATCTGGGGGGATCCCTCTTTCTGGTGCTGCTGTGGGTGTTCGCCGCTGCAGGGACGGTCCTTCCGGTCCGACCCGCTGTTCTGGTGCTGATTCTCCTCTCTGTACTGCGCATCGGGGGGTATCTTCAGGTGCATGACCAGCCCGCTGAAGCCGGAATCAGCCTTGAGGGTAGGCGTGAGGCAGCTGCGGAGGCGGTTCTTGCCCGGTCACCGAGGCCCCTGGATGCCCGGAGATATCTGCTTGATTTTGAACTGAAGCGAATTTTTCTTCCCGGGGGTATCTCTGCCGATGCCTCAGGGGAGATCACCGTCTTCACCGACGACGGGGACCTTCCCCGGCATGCAGCCCGGGGAACGGCGGCGGAGGTGTCCCTGCGGCTTGAGGGAAATCGCATAGTCTCCGCCGGGGAAATCGGCTGGAGGAAGGCCGAAGAAAGCCTCCCGGAACGGCTGGAGAAACTGCGGCGCAGCACCCAGGACTGGGTGCTGAATCGGCTCTCTCCCCTCTACTGGGAGGCCCAGGTGCTGGCCTCATCCCTGCTGATCGGCCGACCGGTGCGTTCCGGCAGCAGACTGCTGGAGCAGTGCAGAGCAGCCGGGGTCGCCCATGTGACCGCCCTTTCGGGGCTGCATGCCGCCGTACTGCTGCAGCTGCTCAGTCTGCTGCTTGCTCCGTTCGGTTCACCGAAGTTCCGGGGGATCATCTCAATGGGGGTGATGCTCTGGTTTCTCTGGCTGACCGGATTCAGGGAGAGCCTGGTGCGAGCCGCGCTCATGTTCTGTCTCTACACCGGCTCAAGGCTCCGGGGCAGAAACCTGCGGGGAGGGGAGCTGCTGGGAACTGCGGCTGTGATGCATGTACTGATGTTCCCTTCCCATGTGCTGACCTGGTCCTGGGCGCTCTCCTACGGTGCGCTCTGCGGAATAATCTGCTGCTTCAGCCTCATCCGGGATGCGCTGCCGGACCGGATTCCGCCGGCGCTGCGCACCGCGGCTGCACTTACGGTGAGCGCCTCCTGCGGCACCTGGCCGGTGCTCACCGCACTGGGACTGGATGTCAGGCCGGCGGGACTGTTATTAAGCATTCCTTCAGTGGCGCTGGTCACCCTGTTTATCTGGACGGCTCTGGCATATCTGGCCGTGCCGGCTCTTCCCGGGACAGCAGAGCTGCTGCGACTGACCGCGCAGCTGCTTTCGGCAATGTGGCAGTGGGGAGAGACGGCTGCCGGATTCTGGTGGACTTCGCCCCTGCTGTGGGCAGGAGGACTCTCGGCAGGCTTGACCTTGCTGGCAGTCCTTCAGTATGGTGGCTGCAGGAGTGCCCATGTACGACGTATCCAAGGATTATCTCGACCGCCTGTACAATTCCCCGTCTCTTATCAGGGATCTGCTGGAGATGCGGGGGCTGAGGATGAATAAACAGTTCGGACAGAATTTTCTCATTGATCCTGCCGCCCGGCAGCGGATTATCCGGGAGCTTGCTCTGGAGAAGGGGCAGACGGTATGGGAAGTGGGACCCGGAATCGGGGCGATGACCCATGAAGCCGGGAACAGCGGTGCGAAGCTGGTGCTCTTCGAGGTTGACCGCGGGTTCTGCACTTTGCTGCGGGATATTTTTCCCTCCGACGGCTCTGTGGAGCTGGTGGAGGGGGATGTACTGAAAACCTGGATCAGGCGCGAGGAGACCCCCCATCGGGTCTTCGGGAATCTGCCCTACAACGTGGGATCGATCTTCATCGCCCGGCTCATCGAACAGGAGTGTCTGCCCCGGCGGATGGTCTTTACTCTGCAGCGCGAGGTTGCCCTGCGGCTGTGCGCAGATCCCGGAACGAAGCTTTTCTCCTCCTTCTCGCTGCTGGGGCAGCTTGATTATGAAATGACCCTTCTTGATGATATCAGACCTGAGAGCTTTTATCCCAGGCCGGAGGTGACCTCATCGGTGATCCGTTTTGACAGAAAGGCTGAATCCGCCCTGGACGGGCGCCAGCGGCGGCTGTTTCTGCTGCTGATCCGGGAGCTGTTCTCTTCCCGAAGGAAGACGATCCGAAACAATCTGAAGCAGGGAGCGCTGAAGCAGCAGGTTCCCCTGGAGGAGCTGCTGGAAGCCTTTGCCGCTGCGGGGGTGGAAGAGAGCAGGAGGGCCGAAACCCTCCCGCTGGATGTGCTGACTGACGTAACCCGGAGGATTGCCCTCAGAATTCCCTCCTGATGATTATTCAGCCTGGGCGAGGGTCATTGCCGAGGTAATGACGATGTCCTCGATGCTGCATCCCCTGGAGAGGTCGCTCACCGGTTTCGCAAAGCCCTGCAGGACAGGTCCGTAGGCTTCCGCTCCGGCGAGCCGCTGCACCAGCTTGTAGCCGATATTCCCCGACTGCAGGTCCGGAAAAATCAGGACATTGGCTTTTCCTGCCGCAGGAGACCCCGGCGCCTTCTTCGCTCCGACCGTTTCCACAATAGCCGCATCAAGCTGCAGTTCTCCGTCGATAGTCAGGTCGCTGCGCTTCTGCTGAGCGATCTTCAGTGCTTCGGTCACTTTGTCTACGTTGGGATGACTCGCCGATCCCTTGGTGGAGAAGGAAAGCAGGGCGGTTACCGGTTCCGCTTCAAGATATACCCTGCAGGAATCGGAGGAGGCAATGGCGATTTCGGCCAGCTGCTCCGCAGTAGGGTCGGGGATGGTGGCGCAGTCGGCAAAAATGAACTGACCTTCGGTGCCGTATTCGTGCTTGTCGGTGATCATCACAAAGCAGGAGGAGGCGTATTTTGTTCCGGGCCTGGTCTTGATGATGGTGAACGCCGCCACCAGAACGGTGCCGGTTGAATTTTCAGCTCCGGCTACCATGGCGTCTGATTCACCGAGGCGGACCATCATGGCTCCCCATTTCAGCGGATCAAGAATCTGCTCGGCAGCTTGAGCCATGGTCATGCCCTTATGCTTGCGAAGCTCATAGTATTCCTTGGCAAAGGCATCCCGGCTGGATGAGTCCGACGGATCGATCAGGGTTATGCCTTCCAGAGCGGTTGAACTCTGCTGTGCCGCGGCCTTGATGCGGTCAGTCGGGCCGAGGAGCACCGTTTCTCCTGCCAGCTTCTGGTCGGTGATCATCCTGGCCGCCTGGATAGTGCGCTCTTCGGTGCCCTCGGGAAGTACGAGGCGCTTTTCCAAACGTTTTGCTTTCGCTTTCATCTTTTCTGAAAAGATCATACAGTTCACTCCATTTTTTTCTCAGGTCTGAGATGTTCTCTTTAGGACTGTACCATACCTCCATTTTTTGATAAACAGAGAAGATATGAATATAAAGAAAATTGGCGTATACGGTCTGGGAAGATTCGGACAGTTCTGGGCAGAACTGCTGGCCGAGGATTTTCAGGTAATCGGATATAACAGAACATCGAGGGAGTTTCCCGGCATCACCCTGGGGTCGAAGGAGGAAGTGCTCTCCTGCGATGCAGTGTTCTTCTGTGTCTCGATTTCCGCTTTTGCATCGGTGCTGGAGGAAAGTGCCGGATTCATCGGCAGGGATACCGTCGTCTTTGACACCTGCTCGGTGAAATGCGAGCCCGCCCGGCTCATGGAGCAGCTGCTGCCTGCTGAGACGCAAATTGTGGCTACCCATCCGATGTTCGGCCCCGATTCTGCGAGAAACGGTCCGCAGGGTCTGCCCTTCGTGTTCTCGCCGGTCCGCTGCAGCGGGGAAACCCGGGAGTACTGGAAGGGCTACTTCGACTCCATCGGACTGGAGGTGCTGGAAATGAGCCCTGAGGAGCATGACCGGGAGGCGGCGGTCACCCAGGGAATCACCCATGTCATCGGCCGGGTGCTGGGGGACCTGCAGCTGCAGCCCAGCTCAATTGCCACCATGGGGTACAAGAAGATCCTGGAAGTGGTGGAGCAGACCTGCAATGACCCCTATCAGCTGTTTCTGGATCTGCAGCACTACAACCCCTATACCCACGACATGCGCCTCCGGCTGAAGGAGTCTCTTGACCGGGTTATGCATGCCCTGGAGGAGGCGGATCCGGAAACATGATGCGCGTAGCCCTGTATACTCTGGGCTGCAAGCTCAATCAGGTGGAAAGCGAAGGAATCGCCGACGCATTCCGCCGGGAGGGCTTTCAGCCGGTTGCCCCCAGCCAGGAGGCTGACATCTATATCGTAAACACCTGCACGGTCACCAGCAAGGCGGAGCAGAAAGCCCGGAGAATGATCCGGAAATTCGCATCACAGCCCCATGAGCCGCTGCTGCTGATCACCGGCTGCTACGCCGAGCTCGACGGGGAGCTGCTGAGGAAGAGCGCATCCAGACTGCTGATCCTGCCCATGGATCAGAAGGCCTCCCTGATGAGACTGCCTGCATCCCTGAATCATTCCCTGGAGGAGGGCCTTTCAGCCGCTGAGGGGATTCGCCGGTTTTTCCACTCAGGGGATACCGGCGGATCTCCCTTTGACTACCGCCCCGATGTATTCACCTACCATGCCCGGGCCTTTCTGAAGATTGAGGACGGCTGCGACAACGAGTGCACCTACTGCCGGGTGCGGATTGCCCGGGGGAAGGCGGTAAGCCTTCCTGCTGATGAAGTGCTCTCCCGGTGTCTTGATCTCGAGCGGAGGGGCTACCGGGAAATTGTGCTGACGGGGGTCAATATATCGGCATATCGGGATGACCGGACAGGACTTGCGGAACTGCTGCAGCTGCTCAGCCGAAGGCTTTCTGAACCGCGGATCAGGCTTTCCTCGGTTGAGCCCGATATGCTCACTGATGAGATGATTGAGGCCTTCGGACTGCCGATTGTCCAGCCCCATATTCATCTGCCGATACAAAGCGGCTCCCCCCGGATTATTGCACGCATCGGCCGATCCTACCGGCCGGAGGATGTGACCGAAGCAGTGCGGAAGCTCCGGGAGGTGAAGGAGGATCCCTTTATCGCGGCGGATATGATCACCGGTCTGCCCGGAGAGGATGAGGCTGACTTCAAGGCCAGCTGCGACCTGGCCGCAGCCTGCGGGCTCTCCCAGCTCCATGTATTCCCCTATTCCCCGCGGCCGGGAACGGCCCTCTACGGAGCGAAGGACCGGGTGAGTGAATACATCCGGGATCAGCGTGCCCGGGAGCTTCGTGAGCTCTCCCGGCGGCAGCATCAGGACTATGTGCAGCGGCAGCATCACCGGGTGGTGACGGCGGTGGCAGAAGAGCGCATCACCATGGATGAGCGCCCCTTCTGGCGGGTGCTGACGGAAAACTACCTCCACGGAGTGGTGGAAGAGAAGCATCTCCGGCTGGAGCGGGGACAGCGCTGCACCCTGCGGCTCGACACCTCCTCGGGAACGGCCGTCGGAACGCCGGCGGATTAACTGCAGGATGCATCCGTCAAAGAGGTGCAGGCGTTGCACAGACGCCGGCATCCTGCTATATTCGCAGTACAAAATTACCAAGCAGAGGCAGCACTCCCATGGAAGCACAGAAACGTCAATGGACACAGCGGATTAAAACTGCTTTGGAAGCAATGGCCCGGAATCGGGACATTGATCCGGCAGAGCTAGCAGATATCTCCCTGGTTACCGAAACTCCGCCGAAACCGGAGCTCGGCGACATCGCTGTACCGCTGTTCCGGTTCGCCAAGGTGTTCCGAACCTCCCCGAATGCCCTCGCCCAGGAGGCAGTTTCCCTGATGGAAGCTCCCGACGGACAGGCAGCTGCTGCAGGAGGGTATGTGAACATCAAGATTGATCTGGGGAATACCGCCGGAGATCTTTTTGAGCGGATCCGGCGGGAAGGAGCCGGCTACGGAAGCGGCAGCCGGATGGCCGGTCGCCGTGCGATGGTTGAGTTCTCCTGCCCCAACACCAACAAGCCTCTCCATCTCGGGCATCTGCGCAATGATTCCCTCGGGGAGAGCGTCGCCCGGATATTCCGGGCCAACGGGGCTGAGGTGAAAAAGGTCAATCTGATCAACGACCGGGGGATCCATATCTGCAAGTCCATGCTGGCGTATCAGGAGTTCGGCAGCGGAGAGACTCCCGAAAGCACGGGGGTGAAAAGCGATCACTTCGTCGGCAGCTACTATGTGAAATTCAACCAGTGGGCAAAAGAGCAGCCCGATGCGGAAGCCCGGGCCCAGCAGATGCTGCAGAAGTGGGAGCAGGGAGATGAAGCGGTCATTGATTTGTGGAAGACCATGAACCGCTGGGCGGTCTCAGGAATCGAGGAGACCTACCGGAGGACCGGCATCAGCTTCGACGATGTCTATTATGAAAGCAGAACCTACTCACGGGGAAGGGAGGAGATCCTTGCGGGGCTGGACCACGGAGCCTTCTACCGGGATGAGGAAGGCACGGTCTGGGCTGATCTTTCGGAAATCGGTCTGGACCGCAAGGTGCTCCTGAGGAAGGACGGCACCAGTCTCTATCTTACCCAGGACATCGGCACGGCCATTCTCAGACATGGTGACTGGCCCTTTAACGTCATGGTCTATGTGGTGGGCTCAGAGCAGCAGTACCACTTTGCGGTGCTGTTCCATGTGCTGAAGAAGCTCGGCTATGATTGGTCGGAGCATATGTATCATCTCTCCTACGGGATGGTGAACCTTCCCGACGGGAGGATGAAGTCCCGGGAAGGTACGGTGGTCGATGCGGACGATCTGCTGGAGGAACTGCAGCGCATGGCGAAGCAGGAGATAGTCAGCAAAGGCCGGGAACAGGAGGTGGACGACCTTGACCTCACCGCTGAGCGGGTCTCCCTGGCAGCTCTGAATTACTATCTGCTGCAGGTCAGCCCGTCAAAGGATATGGTCTTTGATCCGGCGAAGTCCATTGAATTCAACGGCAACACCGGCCCGTATCTCCAGTACATGGGGGCGAGGCTTTCGAGCATGCTGGGGAAATTTGAGGCAGTCAGGGCGGAGTATGAGGAAGTGGATCCAAACTGGACTCTGATGGACAGTACCGAGGAGCGTGAGCTGATCAAGCTGCTCTCCGAATTTCCCGCAGCGGTGGAAGAAGCGGGTTCGCAGATGAACCCTGCGGTAATTACATCGTATCTTTATGCTCTTACGAAGACCTTCAGCCGGTTCTACCATGAGCATCCGGTCCTGCGGGCGGAACCGAAAGAACTGGTCGTCGCCCGGGTGGAACTGTGCCGGGGCATGCTGCAGGTGCTGAAAAACGGATTCCAGCTGCTGGCGATTCCCTTTGTTGAGTCAATGTGAATCTATTGACCACATACTCCCATTATGATATAAGATATCCTGCATATCCTATGAGAAGATAAGGAAGTAGTTCATGTACGTACTGATTGAGATTCTTGGAAAACAATATAAGGCAGAAGAAGGTTCTGTCCTGAAGGTCGATAAGATCGATAAGGAATCCGGTGAAACACTTGAGTTTGATTCCGTTCTGATGGTTCGCGACGGCGAGACCACCAAGATCGGCAGTCCCTATGTGAAGGGCGCCAAGGTATCTGCAACGCTTGAGGACCAGGTCAAGGGCGACAAGATCGTCATCTTCAAATTCAAGCGGAGAAAGGGATACCGGAGAAAACAGGGTCACCGGCAGGAGTATTCACTCATCAAAGTAAACAAGATCACCGCATAGGTGGAGGGAGCATACTATGGCACATAAAAAAGGCGGCGGAAGCTCAAAGAACGGAAGAGATTCCCATTCCCAGCGGCTCGGGGTGAAACGGTCCGGCGGACAGAAAGTCAAGGCCGGGGAAATTATCGTACGGCAGCGCGGCACCAAAATCCATCCCGGTGAATTTGTCGGGAAGGGAAAGGATGACACCCTTTTCGCAAAGGAAACCGGTCAGGTCGTGTTTTTCAAACGGATGAACCGCAGCTACGTCCGCATAGAAGCAGCCTCCCAGGCCTAGGCAAGTCCTGCATTCTGCAGGGCGCCGCAAATCTATGTTTGGATTTACCGATGAAACAACCATTACCGCTGCCTCCGGACATGGCGGCAGCGGCTGCGTCTCCTTCCGGAGGGAGAAATATGTTCCCAGGGGCGGACCTGACGGCGGAGACGGCGGTAAGGGCGGGGACGTAGTATTCAGAGTTCGCAGGAATCTCCGAACTCTTGCACACCTCGCATCTCAGGACAAATTCTTCGCAGAAAACGGAAAACCGGGAAAGGGCAGAAAGAAGCACGGAAGCGACGGTCAGGATCTCATCATCGATGTTCCCCCCGGAACGATTATCCGTGATGCAGAGACCAGAGAGGTGCTCAAGGATCTGACTGGAGAAGAGGAGCACTGGGTATTTCTTGAAGGCGGTAAAGGAGGGAAGGGGAACTGGCATTTCCGTTCCGCTACCCGCCAGGCTCCGCGGTACGCCCAGAGCGGTCTGCCGGGAGTGCAGAGAAACCTGATCATCGAACTGCGCATCATTGCCGACATCGGATTTGTCGGATTTCCCAACGCGGGGAAGTCATCCCTGCTGAACCTGTTAACCAATGCCCATTCAAAAGTTGCCGGCTATCCCTTTACTACCAAAATACCCCATCTGGGGGTCTTTTCTTCCGGTGAGCGGCTGATCACTCTTGCAGATATTCCGGGGATTATTGAAGGAGCTTCACAGGGAGCAGGCCTGGGAATCACCTTTCTCAAACATATTGCCAGAACCTCAGGAATAGCGTATTTTATCGATATGGGGGATGAGCATTTTCTGAGCGCCTATGAAAAGCTTGTCAATGAGCTTCGCACCTACAGTCCGGAACTGGCCCGCAAACCTGAAGTGATGATTGCCTCAAAAATGGACCTTCCCGAGGCGCCGCAGCGTCTTGAGCAGCTTCAAAAGCTGTATCCGCAGAAGGAGATTATTCCGCTGTCGGTGTTCAGCGGGGCAGGGGTGCAGCAGGTCAGACAGGCCTTTATGCGGCTGGCGGCATCATGAGCACAGCATGTTTCGGAGGAACCTTCGATCCTCCCCATATCGGTCATGAGATGATGGTCCGGGAGGTGCTGCGCACCGGAGCGTGGAACCGGGTCATCGTTATTCCCGTCAGTCAGCCTGCCCACAAGGAAATTGAACATCCCATCGATCCTTCGGACCGGCTCCATATGTCCCGGCTGGCCTTTGAGCCGATTGCCGGGTGTGTCGTTGACGATACGGAAATCGTCCGCGGCGGGGTTTCCTATACCGTTGAGACGGTGCAGGAAATCAAGGAGCGCCGGGGAATTAACGGGAAGATCGGCATGGTCATCGGGTTTGACCTGGTCCCGGGGCTTCCCACATGGAAGCACTGGGAAAAACTGAAGACCCAGGTTCATCTGATTATCGCCCGCAGGGACTCCAGGGATGTTGACCGGTCTGTCCTCGAGGGATGCGAATACAGCTTTCTGGATAATCCCCTTATCGAAACATCCTCCCGGATGATCCGGGAGAAGTGCCGAAGGGGTGAGCCGATTGATGCATATGTCAATCCGGCGGTGGCAGCCTACATCCGGGAACGGGGACTCTATGGATATATTTAGCGCAGTCAGGGATGAGGTGGAACGTTCTCTGTCGAAACCCCGAAGGGACCACACCCTTGCCGCTCAGGAGGTCTGCTGCGCCTTAGCCCGGCGGTTCTCACTGGAGGAGGAGGCCGCCTGGATGGCCTCCATGTGGCACGACACCTCCCGGGAATGGAACAGGGAGCAGCTGATCTCCTATGCAGCTGAGCATGCCCTGGAAACCACTGCCCTGGAGAAGCGGGTGCCCATGCTGCTTCATGCGGCTGCTGCCGCTCACCGGCTGGTCTATGAACTGGGATATGAGCATGCCGGAGCCTGGGGGGCGGTGCGCTGGCATACCACCGGTCATCCGGATATGGGGCAGCTCGGATACGCCCTGTATGTAGCGGATTTTCTCGAGCCGATGCGCACCCATATTACCCGGGAGCAGCGGGACAGACTGCTCAGCCTGGATTCCCTGGAGCTTATGATGCTTGAGATCTATCGGCTTCAGTTCTCCTACTTCACCCATGAGGACATCTCGCCGGAACCGGCGAGTCTCCAGCTCTATCATCGGCTGAGGAGGGTGTGCGAAGCGCAATGAAGATCACAGCGGCTGCAGCGGTGCTGATGTTCGCAGTAGTCCTCTCAGGCTGTACTGAACCTGCGGTCTCTACCGCTGCGGTGATCGTTCCCTCCCCTGAGCATTCTGAACGGGCGGATGTGCACCTGATTTTCATTCCCCGGTACGATGACCGAAGACAGTCCCGGCAGGCTGTGGTATTGTATCTTCCATACCGGAGAATTTCCGGGCTGCTTGATGCCTCCTTCTTTGAGGAGGGCGGGAGCAATCAGCCGCTGCGGGAACTGCTGGGCATCACCCCTGATGGGGTGTACCGGAGTTCAGCGCATCAGCGGATGCAGGCAGTGCGGCTTTTGGAGAGACTTGAAGGATTTGACGGAGACCTGGTATTTTCGTATGGTAGAGATGCAGAATTATTCTGGGAGCTGCTTCGCCGGCATGCCGGTGATCTGGCTGACCAGCAGGTGCTGCCGTATCTGCGGCACATCTATGATGAGAATCAGATCAGTGAAGCCGAATTTGCCCGGGGGCTTAAGGCGCTGGGCGGCACAGTTTCGCCGATCAGACACATACCGCTGATATTTGATGATCACGGTGCTCCCTGCGGGGGAGAACTGCTGCGCATGACCGTGCGGCAGATATTAGATGCTCTTGAAGGAGAGAGATGAATGGGTATGAGCGCAGAGGAGAAGCTGCAGGCGGCAGTGAAGACGGCACAATTTCTGTCGGACCATAAGGGTGAGCAGACGGTGCTGCTCGATGTATCTCAGACAAGCGGCTGGACCGACTATTTTCTCATCACTACGGTCAGAAGCGCCGCGCATATGCGCGGGCTTATCAGGGAGCTTCGGTCATTTCTGCCTGAATACGGAATTTCTCTTTCTCACGGAAAAAAAGGCGATGCCGATGAGGGATGGGAACTTATCGACTGCGGAGATATGATTATTCATCTCATGTCGCAGGAATACCGGGAATTTTATGACCTGGAGCACCTGTGGTACGCCGGCACGCAGGTTCCCTATATGTCGTCCTGATCGTCCAGCAGATCAAAGGCAACATCTTCAGCTGAATCCTCTACATCATCCTCTTCGATAAAGAACCCTTCTTCGTTCAGGTAGGTTTCGTCAAGTTCGTCGGTGATCAGTTCTTCTTCAAAGGGCCCGTCGAAATCATCCTGCAGCTCATCATCATACTCCAGGGGGTATTCCTCAAAGTCTTTCTCAAGGTCATCCTCTTCGTCAAAGAATTCTTCTTCCAGTGGTTCATCTTCTTCGTACAGGTTCATAGTCCCCTCCTAGATACATATCTTAGTGAGAGTGATTCGGTATTGTCAATACACTTTCCCATCTTTCGGAAAATTGACAGTCCCCGCATTTTTCACTAAGCTTGTTTGTTATGGATTCTTCAATAACTGTGTGTGCACCCGCAAAAATTAATGTGCATCTGGAAATCGGATCGAGGCTGCCCAGCCGGTTTCATGAACTTCGGTCGGTGTTTCAGATGGTGGATCTCTTCGACGAGATTACTGTGGCCCTGACTTCCGCTACAGGAGAATGTGATGTAACCTGCAGCGATCTTGAGCTCCCGGAGGATAACACCCTTCTGCGGGCTTATGAGGTGTTCACCAGTGCTTCCGGAAAGGCTGCGGGGTGCAGCATGCACCTGAAAAAACGCATTCCCCCGGGAGCAGGGCTGGGGGGAGGATCCTCCGATGCAGCAGCGGTGCTTCACGGGCTCAATGAAATCTACGGACGCCCCCTGGGCCGCAGCAGGCTCCAGGAACTGGCACGGCATATCGGTAGCGACGTGCCCTTTTTCCTGGGCGGGAGTGCCGCGGCATGTGTCGAAGGAACCGGAGAGGTGCTCAGTCCCATTGAACCGATCCCCCAGCTCTACGGGGTTATCATATTCCCGGGTATTCATGTATCCACGCCCTGGGCCTACTGCGAACTTGATCTCACCAGACAGCGGCCTGAGTTCCATGCCTACCGGATATCCAGGGAGGAATGTATCAGACAGTATGTCCATGATGCCCCTGACCGGTGGGAGTTCTTCAACTCTTTCCAGCCTCTGGTAGCGGAGCATTGGGGGGAGTACGAGCAGATAGATGCCCTGTTTCAGCGGTGGGGGAGCGATTTTACCCTCCTCAGCGGCAGCGGAGGATCGGTGGTAGGGTATTTTTCCGAATTCCGGACTGCACAGCAGTGCTGTTTTGCCGCTTCTGAGCAAAGCTATTGGGCACAATGTGTAAAAATGCTTGCTAAGAGCCCATTTGCGGTTTACAATAACCCATAGGTGCGTATTTATTGCTGCAATCATGGAGGGGACCGATGGAAATTACTGATATCCGCGTGCGAAAGGTTGATACTGACGGGAAGCTCAAGGCGTATGTGACTGTCACCTTTGACAACGAATTTGTTGTTCATAACGTGAAAGTGATCGAAGGGAAAAATGGTGCATTTATCGCTATGCCGAGCAGAAAGACAAAAAGCGGAGAATACAAAGATGTAGCCCATCCAATCAATTCTGATTTTCGTGGTACACTGCAGGAGCGGATTCTCGAGGAGTATCGGAAAGCACCGGACTCGCCGGAGGGGGAGAGGGAAGCGTAGCAGCAGCAGAAAGCCCGGAAGGTTCATGAGATTTTCCGGCTGCGCTCTGGACACATTCCCAAAAAATGTATAATCTTGCAAATGCGTAATGCCTCTGTACTCAGTAGGTGCCTACACCTTGTGCAGTGGTGTATTGGGGCGTCGTCAAGCGGTTAAGACACCGGTTTTTGGTGCCGGGATCGCAGGTTCGAATCCTGCCGCCCCAGAACCGATTGTTTCTGACTGCGGGTCAGGTATGCAGTTGTAAACGTACAGAAAGGAGTTTTTCCATGAGTGAAAAAACGCTGGTGGGATATGATCGAAAGGATCTCCGTAAGGGAGCGACAAAACAGCTCAGAAGGGACGGCATGATCCCTGCGGTTATCTACGGAAAAAACGAAAGCAAGCCCGTATATATCGAGGCGAAAGAGTTCGACAGAAAATTTCATCATATCTCCGAGAATACCCTTATTACCATCAAGATCAGCAGAAAGAAGCATGATGTGCTGATCAAGGATTATCAGGAGAACCACCTGAAAAACTACATGGTGCACTTGGACTTCTACGAAGTTGAGCAGGGCAAGCTGCTGCGCACCAACATTCCGGTACATCTTGAAGGAGATGCGAAGGGAGTCAAAGAGGGAGGTCTGCTGGAACAGACTCTGCATGAAGTTGAAGTTGAATGTACTCCCAAGGATATCCCCGAGCAGTTCACCCTCGATATTTCGAATCTCGATATGGGTGAAAGCCTTCATGTGGAAGCCCTTGAGATTCCCGAGGGAGTTCGCCTGATAACCGACCCGGAATATACCCTGGTGACGATCACTGCTCCGAGAGCTGAGGTTGAAGAGGAAGAAGGTGCAGAGGAAGTATCTTCCGAGCCTGAAGTGATCGGAGAAGCGAAAGAAGAAGCTGCTGAAGAAGACGAGTAAGTGATATCTCCAATTCTTATTGTCGGCTTGGGAAATCCCGGAGCGAACTATGAGAAAACCCGGCACAATGTCGGGTTTCTCTCTGTTGATGCGGCAGCAGAGATCCTGCAGATGAGGCTCAGAAAACCGTTCTTTCGTCAATATGAGATTGGAAAGACTGCCGTCTCCGACAGACTCTGCGTGATGGTAAAGCCTCTCACCTATATGAACCGCTCCGGCGTCATTCTGCCGAAACTGATGAGTTCCTACCGTATATCCGCCGAGTCCTTGGTCGTCATCTGTGATAACATGGATCTGCAGCCCGGGACGGTCCGGGTGAGATGCGGTGGAGGGACTGCCGGCCACCGGGGTATCGCTTCTGTGCAGCAGGAAATCGGCAGCAGTGATTTCCTTCGGGTCTATATCGGTATCGGCAGACCCGCCGAAGAGGTGTCGGTGGTGGATCATGTACTGGGAGCTTTTGAGGATGAAACTGCGATGCAGCGGGGAATCCGCCGCGGGGGCGAGGCTGCCCTTGCACTCATGCATGAACCGCTTGAGAGGGTAATGAATGAGTACAATCGAAAAGAAGCTCATCACGCAGATAACTGAACGGATCAGTTCATACGCACTGGATCCGGACCGAGCCCTTGTTGCGGCATTTTCCGGCGGGCCTGATTCCACCGCACTGCTGGAGCTGCTGGTCAGAGCCGCCGAAAGCGGACAGCTCAGCCGCAGGGTGGAAGCGATCTATGTGAATCATCACCTGCGTTCCACCGCCGAGCTTGAAGGGGAAATCAGCGATATTACCGAATACTGCCGGCGCCGCGGCATTCCTCTTACCATCGCAGACCTCGGCGAACAGACTGTGTATCAGCATGCTCAGAAACACCGGCTGAGCACTGAAGAGGCAGCCCGGCAGCTGCGGTATGAAATGCTCCTTGAGTATGCAGCCGGAGGCGCAGTGCTTACTGCCCATACACTGGACGATCAGATTGAAACGGTTATCATGCGGGTGTTCAGCGGAAGCGGGATCGAAGGTCTTACCGGCATTCCGGAGCAGCGGGATCCTTATTACCGCCCCCTGCTTGGTATTCCAAAGTCCAGGCTGATGAATTTTCTGGAGACCGCCAAGGTTCCCTTCTGTGATGATTCCACCAACCGGACCGGTATCTACCGGAGAAATCAGCTGAGGGAGCTTATGCCGCAGATAGAAACAGTGTTTCCCGGCTGCCGACGGGCAGTTGAGGCGCTGCGGGAGAAGATGGAATGGGCAGAAGCGTCCCTGGAGTATGATCAGGATTCCCTGCCGGTGACCGGTGACAGCGCCCGGGGAACAGCGGAGTTTTCCCTTAAGCGGTTTACCGCCCTGACTGCCTACCAGCGGATGATGCACCTGTATGCCTGCTGGAACCGCTTTGTCGCTCCGCAGGAAAGCCAGCTTCCCTTCGATTCGATCAGGGCGTTTCTGCTCTGGTGCAGACAGGAGGAATCGGCAGCATCCAGAACTCCCGTCTTTGATGTGTTCCAAAGCACCATCGAAGTCAAGGGAGATCGGGTTTTTTGGAGCAGAACAGTTGCCCAGAAAGAAAAAAAGGGGTATCTTAAGGCTGTAACTGCCCGAGATACGCTATTATATGACGGGGTATATCTTTGCGTCAGAGAAAGTGACCGGTTTACCCCCGATACGCTGGGGCTTATCGATCATGAACTTTCTCCGCCGATACTGGTGCGCTCCTCAAAGGAAGGGGATGTGATGGTCTCAACCGGGGGGAGCAAGTCCCTGGGAAAGCTGCTTTCCGACTGGAAGGTGCCGAGGCATCAGCGCTGGATGATTCCGGTGATAGAAGACAGGAAGGGAATACAGGCTGTGCTTGGTGCGGCCCTGGGATACTATGACCGCGCAGCGGCGGTGCATACCAGAACGATACGGGAGGACGAGCGGTATCTGCTCTGTTCCCTCGAAATATTAGGGAGTGAAGGTTGAATTTTAACAATAACAATCAGGATAAGAATAAACAGAAAGGAAATGACCCGCAGAATCAAGGACCCCGCTTTGATTTCGGCAAGAACCGGTTTGCTCTGTTCTTCCTCCTTTCTCTGATCATCATGTTTTCTGTGATCCTCGTTTCAAACGGTGAGGCCGGGGTGCAGGAGGTTCCCTATTCGACGTTCCTCAATTATCTGGAATCAGGCCAGGTGGAATCAGCAGAAATCATGGATGAAGATGAAGTCTATTTCATTCTGCGCGATCAGGCCGAAACCCGGTACAGGAGCATGATTCCCTATTATGACGAACAGCTGCTGGCGAATCTCAAGGAACGGGGAGTAGTTCTCTCCGGAAGCGTGCGCGGTACATCCCCGTTTAGAATTCTTTTGGAGATTCTTCCCTGGGGAATATTTATCTTCTTTTTCTGGTTCATGTACCGACAGATGCAGGGATCGGGAAACAAGGCCTTTTCCTTCGGAAAGAGCAAGGCCAAGGAGTACAAGGAGGATGACGTAAAGATCACCTTCAAGGACGTGGCAGGACAGACGGAAGCAAAGTATGAGCTTGAGGAGGTAGTGGACTTTCTCAAGAGTCCCGACCGGTTTGTCAAGGTGGGTGCCAAGATTCCCAAGGGGATTATGCTGGTGGGCATGCCCGGCACCGGAAAGACTCTGCTGGCAAAGGCTGTAGCCGGAGAGGCGGGAGTATCCTTCCTGCATATGTCCGGGTCAGACTTTGTTGAAATGTTTGTCGGCGTCGGGGCAAGCCGCGTAAGAGATCTGTTCGATATGGGACGTAAAAGTGCTCCGTGCATTATTTTTATCGATGAGCTTGATGCGGTCGGAAGAACCCGCGGTGCCGGCTACGGGGGCGGGCACGATGAGCGGGAGCAGACGCTGAACCAACTGCTGGTGGAGATGGACGGATTTGAAACAAAGACCGGCGTGATCGTCATTGCCGCAACGAACCGGCCTGACGTGCTTGATCCTGCACTGCTGCGGCCGGGACGATTTGATCGCCAGGTGGTGGTCGATATGCCCGACGTGAAGGAACGGGAGGCGATTTTAACTATCCACTGCAGCAAACTGCAGCTTGACGATACCGTAGATCTGCACCGCATTGCCCGGGCCACTCCCGGCACTTCGGGGGCCGATCTGGCCAACCTGGTGAATGAGGCGGCGCTGTTCTCAGCACGGGCGGGGAAGGAAAAACTGTCGATGGAGCATTTTGAACAGGCCCGGGATAAGCTGCTGCTTGGCATTGCCCGGCAGTCCAAGGTGATGACCACTGAGGAAAAGCGTGCTACCGCATATCATGAGGCGGGGCATGCCCTGATGCATTACCACGTAGATCATGTTGACCCTCTTCATAAAGTGACTATCATCCCCCACGGCCAGGCTCTGGGGGTGACCCTCTCCCTTCCTGAAAAGGACGCCTACACCAAACGGAGCGGTCAGCTGCTTGCGTGGATCAAGGTGGCCATGGGCGGGTATGTAGCAGAAGAGCTGGTCTACCAGGACACTACCACCGGCACATCCAATGACATCAAGCAGGCAACCAACATCGCCCGGCGGATGGTCACTGAGTGGGGAATGAGCGATCTCGGATTTGTCTCCTTTGGCCAGGAGGAACAACCGGTGTTTATCGGCAAGGAGATCGCCCGGCATAAGGACTATTCGGAAGATACCGCCCGGCATATCGATAATGAGATAGCCCGGATTCTTACAAGCTGCCTGAATGAGGCCAGGGAGATTCTCAAGAAGCATCGCGAACAGCTTGAAAAACTGACCGAGGCGCTGATTGAACGGGAGACCCTGGATGACCGGGAAATTCGGGAGCTTCTGGGATTTCATGCGGCGGAACGAGCGACGGATTTTTCATGAAAAAGAAAAAAAAAGATTTACAGCTGACTCGAAATTTCTGCATTATTGCCCATATAGACCACGGGAAGTCCACCCTGGCGGACCGGTTCATCGAACGTGCTATGATCGTTGAACAGCGGAAGTTCATGGACCAGATGCTTGACTCCATGGATATCGAACGGGAGCGGGGAATTACCATTAAGTCCCATCCGATCACCATGCCCTATACGGCCTCCGACGGAAAGCAGTATGAGATGAATCTGGTGGATACCCCCGGGCATGTGGATTTCTCCTATGAGGTCTCCCGGGCTATATCATCATGCGAAGGAGCTCTGCTGCTTATTGACGCCTCCCAGGGGGTGGAAGCCCAGACTTTGGCGAACATGTATATGGCCATGGAGCTCAACCTCGAAATCATACCGGTGATCAACAAAATTGATCTGCCCAGTGCGAATATCGAGGATGTGAAGCATCAGATTGACCATGATCTGGGACTGGACCCTGAAGTTGCCGCTTTGGTTTCCGGAAAAACCGGTGAAGGAGTGGATGATCTGCTGGAAAAAATTGTAGAGTTTATTCCGCCGCCCAAGGGAAACCTGGATGCCCCTCCGAAAGCCCTGATTTTCGATTCCCAGTATGACGTCTACCGCGGAGTAATCGTCTATATGCGGGTGTTTGACGGCCAGATCAGGAAGAATGATGAAATCATGTTCTTTCATAACCGGTCTGTCTACAAGGTAGAGGAAGTCGGATATTTCCAGCTGGGACCGCACCCGAAGGAGGTGCTTTCTGCAGGGGAAGTAGGGTATGTCATAGCGGGAATCAAGGAGGTATCTGATGTAAAAATCGGCGATACCATCACCGATGTGAATGAACCCTGTGAAACACCCCTTGCAGGTTTCAAGGAAGTAAAGCCGGTGGTGTTCTCATCAATATATCCGGTGGACACCAACGACTACGAGGAACTGCTCGGGGCGATCGATAAGCTGCGGCTCAATGACGCATCCCTCACCTATGAAAAGGATAATTCAGCAGCTCTGGGTTTCGGATTCCGATGCGGATTCCTCGGAATGCTCCACCTCGAAGTGGTGCAGGAGCGGCTGGAGCGGGAGTACGGCCTGTCCATCGTGTTTACTTCTCCTTCCGTGCTGTACAAGGTGCATCTGAAAACCGGGGAAGTCAAAGATGTCGACAATCCCTTGGAATACCCCGATCCCATGTCCATAGAGTACACCGAGGAGCCCTATATACGGGCGAGCATCATCACTCCGGGAGATTATCTCGGAAACATCATGTCCCTCTGTATGGAAAAGCGGGGAGTTCAGGAAGCTATGCACTACCTTGATGAGCGCAGGGTGGAGCTGATTTATGACATGCCCCTCTCGGAGGTGCTCTTTGATTTCTATGACCGGATGAAAAGTCTCAGCCGGGGATACGCCTCATTTGACTATGAAGTAATCGGCTATCGGGAATCCCATCTGGTGCGTCTGGATATTCTGGTGAACGGAAATGTTGTAGATGCGCTGTCCCAGCTCGTGTTCAGGGACAACGCCGCCTATCGTGCACGGAGGGTCTGTAAAAAACTGAGAGAGGAGATTCCCCGGCAGCAGTTCAAAATCCCGATCCAGGGGGCTGTGGGCAACAACGTTGTCGCCCGGGAGACCATCAGTGCACTGCGCAAGGATGTGACATCCAAATGCTACGGCGGAGATATTACCCGGAAGAGAAAGCTTCTGGAGAAGCAGAAGGAAGGTAAGAAGAAGATGAAGATGGTAGGTAACGTGGAAGTGCCTCAGAATGCCTTTCTCGCCGTTCTCAAGGGAGATGACGACGAGTAGCTGTGCAGTAATAACCACTTTTGCCCATAAAAAAGAGGCTGCGGAAAGCAGCCTCTTTTTTATGCTGTCGGACTTCTCACTGGAGGATTTGTCCGACAAAGACGTTCATAAAATTCTCCTCAAGCTTGTCGGAAGTCAGCACGCTGCGGGTGAACTCTTCCTGCTGGATTTCTCCGATGTAGTAGGGATAGATCATGCTCAGCCGGCTGAGGTCTGCTTCACTTATGGTGACCACTTCCCTGCAGACTGCAACGGCGATATTGTTGCCCACGGTGATCGGCTGGGTAATTTCTCCCTGATCGACTGAGAACAGGCTCTGAAGCGCGTATTCATTATTGGAGATGCCTTCGAGAATTCCGCCGTCGTCAGCCTGGCTGATTCTGCCGAGGAACATGGACCCGCCGTAGTTCAGCGGAAAGGAATCCGTTGAATATACGGTCAGACCTGCCTCCTGGGCAGCTTCGGTGAATCCCTGGGCCTCTGCATCAGCAGTAAAGGATCTGGCATGATCTGTAAAATAGTCCTCTATCGCTCCTCTGGCCGTACGGGCCATGTACTGCCTGATTTCCTGAAGGGTATCCTCATCCTCAAGGTCAGCCAGCTGGGCGGGTGTGTTCACCCGGTAGATGGCGAAACCGTAGTCAGTCTCTACCACTTCGGAAATTTCGCTCTCCTGGAGGGAAAAGAGTGCATCCAGCTGCTCTCGGTCTTCAAACTCTTCGAGCAGTTCAAAATAGTAGTACCTGCCTGCAGTCCCTCCGTCCTCGGCAAAGATATCCTGGGAGTAGGTCCGTGCAGCCTCTTCAAAGGTAATCTCGCCGTCGGCAATCCTTCGGCGTACAGATTCAGCCTGGGATCGGTCCTCTATGAGGGATATGCTGCTGACATCGATGATCCGGAACCGGTCCTGGTTGTCTGCTGCATAATCAGCGGTTCTGTCCAGGGGGTAGTCCTCAAGACTGAAGGCTACATAGTCAAAGGCCTTTTCAGTTCTTCCGAGGGAGAAGACAAATTCTGCTTCCCCTGAGGGAACTTTGGCCCCGAAAAGATCCGAACTGACCTGCTGGACCAGCAGCTGATCCCGAACCTGATTCATAATCTGCTGACGCTGAGTAGCAGGAGTCTCATTGTACCGTCTCCGGTCAAACTCACCCTGCTCGTTGATAT
>PWKH01000067.1 GCA_003559765.1 Spirochaetaceae bacterium | reverse complement strand
GCTGAGGGCCACAGCTACCGGATGACCGACGCCTATCTGGGGTACATGCAGCGCATGCGGGCTATGCGGGACATCCGGCAGTTCTTCCGCCGCAGGGAGTTCGAGCCGCAGATCGTCTTCTCGGAAAAAACTCTTGAAGAGGCCCTGCAGTATCCCGCATTTGACCTGGTGATCAAGGAAGAGAAAGCGGGAATCTCAGCCCACGGCTCCTCCCTCAGCTATGTCCTTGAAGAGCTGGAAATGATGTTCATGATCCACGGGACCGGCTCAGACATCCGGATCGTCCGGCATGATGCGGCCGGGCTCAGTGAAAGGGGGGATCAATGAGAATTCTGATGTCCGCCCTGCTGGTATGCCTGCTCTTTACTGCAGTAACGTTCATCAGCATGGAGCATTATGAACAGCAGGAGCCGGTGCTCTCACAGTACATAATCCGCCATTTTCAGGAGGACGCCCGTACCGACAATGCCGTCACCGCCGTACTGCTGAACTACCGCATGTACGACACCATGTTCGAGGTGCTGATTCTGCTGACGGCAATTATCGGGATGAAGCAGTTCCTTCCGGGTCCGAAGGACCTGCAGCAGCTGAAGGAGCAAAACGGAGATGCCCATGAACAGCGGTAATTCATTCTCCCATGACCTGCCGGAGCAGTCTCTGATTCTCGAAGTGGTAATCGGATTCCTCTACCCCTTCATGCTGCTGCTCGGGTTTTTCATCATCCTCAACGGTCATCATTCCCCCGGAGGAGGGTTTCAGGGGGGAAGCGTTCTGGCGGCGCTGTTCATTGCCCGGTATATCGTCTTTCCCGTGCATGACATAAACAGCGACACCATGCACATACTGCAGCGAATATTTCTTGCGCTGATCCTGCTGACTCCGATGCTGCTGCTGTTCACCGGATTCATCCATCAGAATCCTGAGTTCCGCAGCTGGTATCTCCTGCTGATGAACATCCTCATCGGCCTTCAGGTGGGGCTGGAACTCGGCGTAGCGGTGCTGCGCTTTGCATTCTTTGAGGGGGTGGGAAAGACATGGCATCTGTAGCGGAATTCTTCAGCCGACTGAGCTTGTCCGATATGGCGGTAGGGCTGTTTTTCATCGGACTCTACGGCGCCATGACCCAGCGGAACATCATCAAAACGATTATGTCCGTCGGCATCATGGATGCGGCGGCAATCGTGTTTTTCGTAATGATCAACTTTGAGCCGGGGCACCGCTCCCCGGTGGCAGGAACGCCGGCAGATCAGATGGCAGACCCGATCCCCCAGGCGCTGATGATCACTGCAATCGTCATTGGAGTGTCCGTGGTCGCCATGTGCCTGGCTATGTATATGCGGGTAGTCTTCCGCTATAAGACTGCAGACTGGAATACCCTGATCAGGAGGCTTGGAGACTGATGAACGGACCGATCATCCCGCTGCATGTGCTGGTGCTCCTTCCGGTGCTGACCGGTGCGGCGGCATACGTTCTTCCGCGGAGAGCCTATCAGGGGGTGATGCTTACTGGAAGCATCGCCGCGGCAGCCTTCGCCCTGCAGCTGTTCATCTCCGTCCGGTGGGGAAGCGACGCCGTCCAGTATGTCGCCGGCTGGCCGGAGGTCATTGCGATTCAGCTGACAGCCGACACGTACTCCGCTCCCCTGGTGCTGCTGACAGCCCTGTTTTTTTCCTGCACATTTCTCTTCAGCACCATGGCCGGGTATATGGACAAGACCTTCATGTTTCTTTTTCTGATGCTCGAAAGCGCCCTCTTTGCCATTTTTCTCAGCGGAGATCTCTTCAACATCTACGTGGCCATGGAGCTGGCCATGATCACCATCGCCATTCTGATTATGTACAAACAGGAAAAGCAGGCTGTCTACGACGCCATGCTCTACATCATGATGAACTTCATTGCCATGGCCTTTTTCATGCTGGGCATTGCCTACATCTACCGGCTTACCGGGGTGCTGGACCTGCAGGTCATCAGCCGGCGGCTGGCGGAGCTTGAGGATCCCCGAGCCGCTGTCGTCCCCTATGCCATGATCATGACGGCTGTTGCAGTGAAATCAGCCCTGCTGCCGCTGTTCAGCTGGCTGCCCAGGGCTCACGGCGCGCCCAGCGCCCCGGGAATCATTTCCGCTGTGCTCTCCGGGGTGCAGGTGAAAGCCGGAGTGTATCTGCTGGTGCGGCTGCATCAGGTGTTTGCCCCGGTTGCTGATACCCGGTTGTTCTTCCTGATCCTCGGATTTCTCACCGCCGCCGCAGGGTTTCTGCTGGCAATTGCCCAGAAGGATATAAAGCTGATTCTTGCCTACCACACCATCAGCCAGGTAGGACTGATCGTCATGGGGCTGAATCTCGGCACAGAGGAAGCTTTCTGGGGAGGCATGTACCATATGATCAACCATGCTCTGTTCAAGGGACTGCTCTTTCTTTCAGCAGGAGTCATCATCGAGGATTACGGCACCCGCTCCTATGCAGAAATCCGAGGGGTGTTCACCCGCATGCCGGTAATCGGCATTGCCACGATTGCAGGAGTGCTCGGCATTACCGGCGCTCCGTTCTTCAACGGAAGCATCTCCAAATACTTCATCCAGCTCGGCGCTCAGGGCAGCCTCGGAGAGCTCGGACTGTACCTGATCAACTTCGGCACCATCCTCTCGTTCGTCAAGTATTCCACAATTCTCTTCGGCACTCCTGAGACCGAACCGAAGCCCTCGCGGGATCCCTTTGTCGCAGGAATCTCCCTGGTCTTCGGGGCGGCAATCCTGGCCGGAGGCATCTTCGGAAGCCAGGCAGTGGCCCTGATATACGGGCCCAGCTACTCAGCCGCAGGAGCCCTGAGCGGGGAAAAAATCCTCATATTTGCGGCAACCCTCGCGCTGGGCATTGCGGTCTACCGCTTCGGCGTGCAGCGCATCGGAGACTTCCTGGCCGCAGTCAGGGGATTCAAGTTCAGCTTCAACCAGATCACCGTGTTCATCTCCCTGTTCTTTGTGCTGCTGCTCGGTTTCAGCTACGCCTCCGTATAGCGTGGGCAATCTTGAGATTTGTGCCCGGCGGGCTCTTGATGTATCGGCGGTTCGGACTTAGACTTATCGTGTGGCGCTCCGCTTGATGCGGCACCCTGCAGTTTCCGATTTTCGGCATGTGCACAAACTGTGTGAGACCTGCTCATACGAGGAGGTATGATATGGCAGATGCTCCGAAGTCCCTCTACGCGCTCATACTTGTCCCGATCATCGGGGCGCTCCTGTCGGGGATGACAGGATTTGTCGTCGGCCTGGTCGTCGCGGCAGTGCTTTTTTTTGTTCTCCAGAAAGCAGGAAGCAGTGATCCCCCCAAGCAGAATCCCGAACAACCCTGCCCGTTCTGCAAGAAACTGATTCCGCATGAAATCGATACCTGTCCGCACTGCGGACGGGCTCTTCCCTAATGAAGCAGAGACACGGGTCCAGACCAGGAAGCGGGCGTTTCTTTCCGCCAGCTCCCTGGTCCATCCGCATCACTGCTGATCGTGGATCTGCTGCTTCATCCGGTGATAGGTCTCTTCATTTATCTCGCCGCGGGCAAACCGCTCACTGAGAATTGAGAGCGCCTGAGATGTGTCTTCTTGTTTCTGTGATCCGAAGGAGAACCGCTGAAACTCCTGACGGTCCCTGTTTCTCGAAACCAGTAAATATACTAATATGCCGACAACCAGCAGTATCGCTATTCCCATGGTAATTCCTCCTGTCGTAGAAAAAAATCCTCCGTAACTGCCAAATCCGTGGCACCAGGTGCCGTTCTGCAGTATTCCCATACTCTATCCTCCTCATTCTTCATTGCTGTCATGGCATGAACATACACGAGAAATGTGAAGGTTGTATGAACGCGGCAGTCGGAAATTTCCCGGAGGCTATTGTACCGTGACAGTGATCACTTCAGTCCCTTCCAAATACCCCTTCAGGGTGTCTCCCGGCTGCACCGGCCCGATTCCTTCAGGAGTGCCGGTAAACATGATGTCGCCGGGGTCCAGGGTGACGTACCTGGAAATATGAGCTATCAGCTGATTCACCGGAAATATCATGTCGCGGGTAGCCCCCTGCTGCTTGCCCTCTCCGTTCACCTCCAGGGTGAAGGACAGGTTCTGGATATCCCCGCCGAACTCCTCCAGGGGAATCCAGCTGCCCACCGGGGCCGAGTCCTCGAAGGATTTGCAGATTTCCCAGGGAAAGCCGAGCTCTTTCTGCTGCTTCTGCAGGTCCCGGGCAGTGAAGTCGATCCCCAGAGAAATGTGGGAATAGCATCCTGCAGCCTGCTCCTCCGTCAGATTCCTCCCGCCTGCATCGATTCGGACAGCTACCTCAATCTCGTAATGCACATCCTGAGAGAACTCCGGATAGGGAAAGATCCCTGCTTGTGACGGTAGCGCATTTTCCGGCTTGAAAAAGAACATCGGCTCCTGGGGAATCTGCCATCCCATTTCCCGGGCGTGGGCAAGATAGTTCTTTCCGATACAGATAAATTTCATGCAATACTCCTTACCGCAGAACAGTTCGTGTTCCAGTGATATCTCCAGTGTAGCCGAAAACCTGAAAGATGCAAATACTCCGGCGGTTTCCCGCCGGGGCGTTGACAGACGATCTGAGAAATTTCTATAGTCGCAGGATCATCGCTGAAGGAGTCTGCTGTGAGTCTTTCCGTCCCTTCATATATCATTCCCGGAACCTACCTTGAGAATGCTGAACATCTGGCCCGTTCGGCATCCCTTGCTCCGGTGAGCGGAATTGAACTGCTTTTTTTCTTCTACAACCGGGAAATCCGATTGCTCTTCGACCGGGAACGGGAGCGTCTGGAAGGGCACCGAAGCCGATACTCCTTCACCATCCACCTCCCTGACACCCTGCTTCCTGAGCACCGGGAACTGGTGGAGGCCACCCTGGATGCAGCTGATCACTATATTCTGCATCCCCCCAGGGATGCATCAGCCCCGCCGCTGCACACATTTCTTCCCCAATGGAGGGACGCATACGGCGATGTGTTCCTGCTGGAAAACACCCGGATGGAGCAGTTCTCAGCGGCAATCCGGCAGATGCCGGACATCCCGGTGTGCTGCGACACCGGACATCTCCTTCTGGAAGGCAATGAGCCTGCTGCATTTCTTGATGCCTATGGTCCGCAGATCAGAGAAATTCACCTGCATGGGCTGAAGGACGGAAGAGACCACCAGGGGTTCTCCCCTGATGCTCCCTGGTTCAGCCGGGCGGCCTCCTTCATGCGCCGCTTTGGAGGAGTGATCAATGCAGAGGTGTTCAGCGAAGCGGATGTGCTTGAGATCATCCGGAGCATGACCGCACATCAGCTGCTTGCCGCAGTCTGAGACTCGGCGGATCGGCAGGGAACCATGCACGATGAAACGGGCTTTTTCTCAGATTTCTGCTGAAAATCCCGCTGCTCCATGGTATCATCTGATATGCGGCCAATGCATAACCATCGATTCAGCGCAGGAGGAATGCATGAACTATCGGAGCATGGGAAAAACCGGATATTCGGTTTCTGAAATCGGCTTTGGATCCTGGGCGATCGGGTCTGCCTGGGGCCGGGTGGACGACCAGGAAGCAGAGCAAGCCCTCGACCGTGCAGCGGAACTCGGGGTGAATTTCTTTGATACCGCCGATGTCTACGGTGACGGCCGAAGCGAGCGGTTCCTCGCCCAACTGGAGCAGAGAACCTCGGCGGATCTGATTATTGCTACAAAAGCCGGAAGGAAGCTCTCCCCGCACATCCCGGAAGCGTACACCCCTGAGCACATACGGTCATTCGTGCAGGCAAGCCTGAAAAATCTGCAGACCGATTCACTGGACCTGCTGCAGCTCCATTGTCCCCCCACCCCGGTGTACTACAACCCTGAACTGTTTGCCGGGCTGGATGGATTGGTTGAAGAGGGGCTCATTCGGCATTACGGGGTAAGCGTCGAAAAGGTTGAGGAAGCTCTGAAAGCCATTGAATATCCCAATGTGAGCACTGTGCAGATCATCTTCAATATATTCAGACAGCGGCCGAGTGAACTGTTTTTCCGGGAAGCCGCAAAAAAGAACGTAGGAATCATTGTCCGGGTCCCCCTGGCAAGCGGACTGCTTACCGGGAAAATGACCGGGTCATCAACATTCACTTCCGATGACCATCGATCCTTCAACCGGTACGGAGAGGCCTTCGACCGCGGGGAAACCTTCAGCGGCGTTGATTATGAGACAGGTCTTGAGGCGGTGGAAGCTCTCCGGCCGCTTATCCCGCCGGGTATGACCATGGCGCAGTTTGCCCTCCGCTGGATCCTGATGTTTCGGGAAGTTTCTACGGTAATACCTGGGGCAAAACGTCCGCTTCAGGTGGAGGAAAATACCGCCGCAGCCCAGTTTCCGCCGTTTTCCGATTCGCTGATGAACAGGATTGAAGCAGTATATGATCAGTTCATAAAACCTGAAGTTCACCATCGGTGGTAATCCCGACAAGCTCTCTTCTCCCTCCCCCGCCTCAGGCTCTTAGCCCATTGGTCTTTCGAATACTGAATCAGTCCGGGACCTATCCCTTGACAGATGGATAAACCTGATCTATATTAGTATATTCTTATTTATATTAATAGATACTTATATGGAGGCAGATATGGAGACTATGCTTACCAGGCTGCAGGCGCTGTTTGACCAACGGAGACTCAAAATTCTTGCGATGCTCCAGCAGCAGGATTTGTGCGTAGAGGCCTTAGCAAAGCGTCTTGGCATATCACAAAGCGCGGTATCCCAGCATCTTCGCATTCTCAGGGAAGCGGGGCTCGTCAAGGGAGAAAAACGGGGATACTACACCCATTACCAGGTAGATGCCCAGCAGCTAAAAGCCACAGCGGAATCCATCACAAATCTTTCAGCCGTGATTCCCCTTGATCATCCATGCAGCTGCGGAGACCACAGCACGGCAGATCACGAATGCTGTTGTAAATAGTTATGTATATGCTTGAAATCACCGGGCTCAGAAAGCGCTACGGAACGGTTGATGCTGTGCGGGGCATTGATCTTTCAATTCATCCAGGGGAGATCTTCGGCCTTCTCGGGTCTAACGGGGCAGGAAAGACTTCCACGATCAACATGATCACCGGCCTCATCAGCCCGGATGCCGGCACCATTCTCTTCAAGGGAATTGACTGCATTCCTAACCGGACCCGATCCAAACAGAGCATGGGAACCGTTCCCGATGAAAATAATCTCTATGATGAGATGACCGGGTTTGAAAATTTGTGCTTCTGTGCCTCCTTATACGGGATAAGAAAACATCAGCG
>PWKH01000154.1 GCA_003559765.1 Spirochaetaceae bacterium | reverse complement strand
GATGATCGCCAGGATCAGGGGGACATCCTCCCACGGCTCCGCCCCGGAGCGGGGAGTCAGTGCGGCCTACCGAAGCGCCCGGGCGGTGCTGGCGATGGAGCGGCTGAATGAGCAGCTGCAGCCGGATGATGACCGCTTTTTGGGCAAAGGAACGATCGTGGTCTCCCAGGTGGACGTGAAGGGCCCCAGCCAGTGCGCCGTGCCCGACCAGGCGATGATGTACCTTGACCGAAGGCTCACCTGGGGAGAGGACAAGGAGCTTGCGATTCAGCAGGTGAAGGAGCACATGGCCGAAGCAGCAGGGCTCTCCCCTGATGAGGTGGAGGTGACCATGCCCTGGTACACGAAAAAGGGGTGGAAACAGACCGACTACGGCCAGGAGCTCTACTTTCCGACCTGGAAGATCCCCGAGGACCATCCGGTGGTCACCAGCGGGATTTCCGCATACCAGGCGCTCTACGGCAGAGAACCGGTGGTGGACAAGTGGACCTTCTCCACCAATCTGGTGGCGACTACCGGACGCCATCAGATCCCCGCTGTCGGATTCGGCCCCGGGGATGAGGACCAGGCCCATGCTCCCAATGAAGTGAATCGGATTGACGATTTGGAAATCTGTTCGGCATTTTACGCGATGCTTCCCTATGCGATAGAAAAAAAACGGTAGTATATTTGTACGAGCAGAAGGGAGAGGCAATGAACGATTCCATCAGTAATCCCGTCCGCCGAGTGGACGCCTATGACAAGGCCGCAGGATATGCTCAGTATCTCGCGGATATGAAGTTTGAGGGGCTGCTTTACGGCAGGCTCATCAGAACTCCCGTCAGCCGGGGTGTGCTGACTGGGGTGGAGCTGCCGGAGATGCCTGAGGGATACCGATATATTTCCGCAGCCGACATCCCCCCGGGAGGGGAAAACCGGATCCAGATGATCAAATCCGACTGGCCGGTCTTCGTCTCCGATACGGTCAGATACCTCGGCCAGACCGTGGGAATTCTGACCGGACCGGACCGGCAGCGGCTCCATGAACTGGCTTCCAAGATTACGGTGCACTGCCGGACTCAGGAGGCGGCCTACACGATTGAAGAGGGACTTGCCTGCAGAGGCGGGGCGATCCACGGGGATGACAACCTCTTTGCTGATTTTCATCTGAAAAAGGGTGATCCCGAAGCGGCGTTTTCCCAGGCCGACCGGATTGTTGAGGATACCCTTGAGACGGGGTTCCAGGAGCACGTCTATATGGAGCCCCAGGGAATCACTGCTGAATGGAAGGAGGGAAAACTGGTGTTCCATGCTTCCTGCCAGTGTCCCTTCTACATCCGCAAGGCGGTCGCCCCGTCGGTGCATATGCCCTATGAGAATATTATCGTCAACCAGACCACCACCGGAGGAGCCTTCGGAGGAAAGGAGCATTTCCCCGACGTTATTGCATCCGCCCTGGCGGTGGCAGTGTATGTGCTCCGCCGGCCGGTGCAGGTGATTTTTGATCGCCGGGAGGATATGCTCTACACCGTAAAGCGCCATCCAAGTCAGGTGCTCTTCCGGACCGCCCTTGATGCAAAAGGCAGGATCACTGCTATGGATATCGACGCCCGGCTCAATGCCGGGGCATTTGAAAGCTGCTCTCCTATTGTACTGCAGCGGACCATCTTTTCGGCAAACAGCGTCTACGATATTCCCAACGTGAACATCCGGGGCAGGGCGGTTGCCACCAATACGGTGCCCTCCGATGCCTTCCGGGGATTCGGTGCTCCCCAGGGGATTTTTGCAGCAGAGATGCACATGAGCCACCTCGCCCGGGAGCTGGGAACTGAGGAGAGCGAGTTCAAGCGGAAATACTTCCTTGCCAAAGGGGGAAAGACCGTCACCAACGGCACCGTCCGTGAGGAGGTGCTTCTTGAACAGATGTGGAGCAGGGCGGCTGAGCTCTCAGGGTACTATGAGAAGCTGAAGGCCTATCCTCCGGGATCCTATCGGGGAATTGCTCCGGCCTTCTACCTCCACGGGGGCGGGTTTACCGGAAGCGGAGAGCAGGAGATCATCAACGGGAAGGTCCGGATCACCGGGTCGAAGGACGGCAGTGCTGAAATTCTGCTGTCCAATGTTGAAATGGGACAGGGAACCGCCACCACCTTCAGCAAGATTGCCGCCCGGGTGCTGGACATACCCCTGGATCGGGTGAAAATTGCCAATCCCAGTACCGCCCGGGTGCCCGATTCCGGACCGACGGTTGCCTCCCGGTCCATCATGGTAGTGGGAAAGCTGGTGGAACGGGCGGCGTCACAGCTCAGGGAACGGTGGGGCGGAACAAGCGATGAGTCCGTGCTGGTGCAGTATGAGCACCCTCCCTGGATCCGATGGGACCAGGAGACCCTCCAGGGTGATGCCTATCCCTGCTTCAGCTGGGGAGTATGCATTGTTGAAGTATCGGTTGACCCCGGGACCTGGGAAGTTGAGACCCTCGGGGTGTGGACCGGCCATGAGATCGGACGGGCGATTGACGAAGCAATCGTTCACGGTCAGGTGATCGGCGGAGTGAACCAGGCTCTGGGTTACGGGGGCCTTGAGAAGCTTGAGCTCTCCGGCGGAGGGTTCGCACAGCATACCCTGGCTGACTACAGTATTCCCACTTCCCTGGATTTCCCGAAGGTGACCAGTTTCCTGGTGGAGAATCCCTATGAGTACGGCCCCTTCGGGGCAAAGGGAGCAGGAGAGCTGGTGTTTGACGGCGCCGCTGCCGCATACGCAGCGGCGGTGCAGCGGGCAGTAGACCGGAAGGTTGAACGGATTCCGGCAACCCCGGAATACATCATGGAGATAACTGAAGCATGAATCAGATACACTGCAGGATCAACGGCAGCCCTGTCGCCATCTCGTCACCCGGCACCAGACGGCTGTTAGACGTGCTGAGGGATGATCTCGGACTCACCAGCGTGAAGGAGGGCTGCGGCGAGGGGGAATGCGGCGCCTGCTCCGTACTGCTTGACGGAAAACTGGTGAACTCCTGCATTCTTCCGGTGCTGGCAGTCAGCGGCGGGGATATCCTGACCCTTGAGGGGCTCAGGGAGACCGAACGGGGCAGGTGCATTATTGATGCCTTTGCTGAAACCGGAGCGGTGCAGTGCGGATTCTGCACTCCGGGGATGGTCATGGCGGCTGCGGCGCTGCTCTTTGAGCACTCAGATCCGACGGAACAGGAAATCCGAATCGGACTGTCGGGAAACCTCTGCAGATGCACCGGCTACGACATGATCGTCAGCGGAGTCGCCCTGGCCGCAGAGCGGGGGAGGGGCCTATGGTAGATGCATATTATCCCGGAAGTCTGGCAGAGGCCCTGGAACTGCGCACTGAACGGGGGGCGATCCCCTTTGCCGGAGGGACTGATCTCATGGTGAAATACCGCCGTCCTGCCGGGGTGCTTCCTGAGCTTCCCGGGCCGGTTGTGCTGCTGGGACATCTGGATGAACTTGCCCGCATCACCGAGGAGGGGGGAATACTGCACATCGGTGCGGCGGTGCCCCTGTCGGTGATCGAATCAGACCGGCGCCTGCCGTATCTGCTGCGAAGCTCAGCTTCCCAGATGGCCTCCCCGGCGCTGCGGAACGTTGCAACCCTGGGAGGCAATATCGGCAACGCCTCACCGGCAGGGGACGGAATCTGCGCACTGGCGGCGCTGGATGCACGGCTGAGGATCGCAGGCAGTCAGGGAAGCAGGAGCATTTCCCTGGAGGAGTTTATTACCGGTCCCGGGACGACGCTTCTGCGGGAGGATGAGTTGATCACCGAGATCACCCTGAGGCCCTCTGACTGCACCCGCGTATTCTACCGGAAAGTAGGCACACGGAAGGCGAACGCCCTGTCCAAACTTTCGGTCTGCGCCGATGCGGCCGTGCAGGACGGAGTGATCACTGATATTCGCATCGCCCTGGGGGCGGTGGCCCCGAAGGTGCTTCGGATGAAAGACATCGAAGAATCCCTCCGGGGAAGCACCCCGGAGGAGCTCTCTGAGCGTATCCCCGATGTGCTTGCAGCCTATGAAAAGCATATTCGACCTATTGATGATCAGCGCTCAACCGCCCGCTACCGCAAGACTGCCGCTCTGCGGCTGGCTGAGGAGTTTCTCAGAAATCTGTCAGAGGAGGAAAACAGGGAATGAGTTCACTGCTGCTGAAAAATATTTACCATCTCTACCGGGGTGAAGGACTGGAGGAGCTTCAGGGAACTGACCTGCTGGTAACCGACGGAACTGTCGCTTCAGTCGGAAGCATCCCTGCGGATGCCGCAGACCGGGTGATCGACTGCTCCTCCCACGTGGTCATCCCCGGGCTGGTGAACACCCATCACCATTTCTACCAGACGCTGACGAGAAATATCCCTGCCGTGCAGGATGCCAAGCTGTTTGACTGGCTGGTCCATCTTTATGAGATCTGGAAGCATATCCATCCTGAGGCGGTGTACTATTCCTCACTGCTTGCGATGGGAGAACTGCTGAAAACCGGCTGCACTACCTCGACTGATCACCATTATCTCTACCCGAAGGACTTCAGCGAGGACTTGATGGCGCTGCAGTTCAAGGCGGCCGAGGATCTGGGGATGCGCTTCAGCCCCACCCGGGGGTCCATGTCCCTGAGCAGAAAGGACGGCGGACTGCCCCCGGATTCGGTTGTGCAGACCGAAGCAGAGATCCTCAAAGATTCCCAGCGGGTGATTGAACGGTTCCATGATCCCGGTGAGACAGCCATGAGAAGGATTGTCCTGGCGCCGTGCAGCCCCTTCAGCGTTACCGAGGATCTGATGCGCCGGTCGGCGGAGCTGGCCCGCTCATACGGAGTGAAGCTGCACACCCACCTGGCAGAGACGGAGGATGAGAACGACTTCTGCCTGGAAATCTACGGCAGACGGCCTCTGGCGCTGATGGAGGACTGCGGCTTTATCGGGGATGACGTGTTCTATGCCCACGGCATCCATTTCAATGACGAAGAGCTGCGGATGCTCGCCCGGACTCAGACGGCGGTGTCCCACTGTCCCAGCTCCAACATGCGCCTCGGCTCAGGCATCTGCCGGGTGAAGGAGATGCGGGAGCTCGGCATTCCCGTCGGCCTTGCCGTGGACGGTTCAGCCTCCAACGACACCTCAGATATGCTCGGAGAGGTGCGCAATGCCATGCTGCTGCAGCGGGTGCGCTACGGCAGCGGCGGCATGACCGCCAGGGAGGCCTTCAGCATCGCCACCGCAGGAGGTGCCCGGGTGCTGGGGTTCCCGAAGATCGGCAAGCTCAAGGAGGGATGGGCCGCTGATATCGCAGTGTTCTCCATCGACTCCCTTGAATATGCCGGCTCCCTTGCCGATCCTCTGGCGGCATTGATTTTTGCAGGATATAATCATGGTGCAGCCTATACCATCGTCAACGGACGGGTGGTGGTGGAGCACAACCGGCTCACCGGATTTGATGAGCGGGAGATACAGCACCGGGCGAACCGGATTGCCCGGCAGTTACTGGAGGTGTCCTCATGACACGTGAAATCATTCGGGCTGAAAGCCTCGATCATGCGCTGGAGCTCTACCGTGCAGATCCGGCGCATACCCGGTTTCTTGCAGGGGGGACCCAGCTGCACCGCCTCGGCGGAGATCGGAAATGCAGCCGGGAGATTGTGCTGCAGGGGGTGACCGACGGAGAAATACGGCGGAAGGATAAAAAAACCCTCACCATCGGAGCAGCGGCGGTGTTTCAGGATCTGGCAGATCATCCTGAGATCCCCCCTGTCCTCAAGGACGCCTGTCTGAGCGCGCAGTCCCGAACGCTGCGGCAGATGGCAACCATCGGGGGAAATATTGCCGCAGGACTTGATGAGTCCTATCTGCTGCCGGCTCTGGCGGTGCTCAATGCCCGGGTGCGGGTATATCAGGAAGGGAGCACTGCTGAGGAGATCCCTGTAGAAGCCTTCAGGGAGGGGCTGATCACCCATGTGATCATACCCGATATCACGGTGCCGGCAGTGCAGCGCAGGATTTCCCGCTCTTCCCAGACCAAAGCGGCGGTAACGGCAGCCTGCTCCTGGGGGACGGAAATACGTGCCGCGGTATCAGCCGTCCGGTGCGGACTCGTGGTGCTGCAGAATACCGGTGCACTGCTTGATCAGGGAGCCGTCAGGGATGATCAGGAACTTGCAGACCTGGCTGCCGGGGAGTTTGACCCTGGGGATGACTTTACCGGAAGCCGGGAATACAAGCAGTATACCGCCGGCGTGCTGCTGGGGCAGTTTCTGCGCACCCTCATTGACCAGAAGCGGGGAGGATGAAACCCATGTCAGTACACGTAAGGATAAACGGAGTGCCGAAAACCCTTCATGCAGATCCCGGGGAGAACCTTCAGCGGGTGCTCAAACAGCTGGGATATCGATCGGTGCGAAGCAGCGATGATGATGAAGGATTTGCCGGAAGCGATACCATACTGGTGGACGGGAGGTCTGCCTATGCCTCTCTGATGGTCCTGGCCCAGGCGGATCAGCGGGAGATCACTACTGCCGAATCCCTTGCTCAGGGGAGGCGGCTTTCGGTGATCCAGCAGTCCCTGGTGGATGCCGGCGTGGTTCAGTCGGGGTTCAACAGTCCCGCTGCGGCACTGCTGTTCACCGAGCTGTTCTCCCGCAGGGCTTCCCCTTCCAGAGCGGAGGTTCAGGATGCTCTTTCGGGACTGTATGTCCGGGACAGCGGGTATGAGCAGTTTTTCAAAGCGGCTGAGCTGATCACCCGGCGGCTGGAGGATCCATCCTTCACCGGCGACATCGCTCCACAGTTCCGGGATGAGCTGCGCCATGTAGGAACAGTCCGCCGGAAGGTGGACGGAGCCGCCTTAGTCAGCGGATCACGAGCCTTTGTTGAAGATATGGTGAAGCCGGGCAGCTGCGTGCTGAAAATGCTGCGCAGTCCCCATGCCCACGCCTATATTACCCGTATCGATACCGCAGAAGCCGAGGCGGTTCCCGGTGTGGTGATGGTGATTACCTATAAGAACTGTCCCGACCGGTTCTACGGCCAGGCGGGCCAGGGGTTTCCCGAGCCCTCTCCCTATGACCGGAGGATGTTCAACCAGAAACTCCGCCATGCAGGAGACCGGGTGGCTGCGGTGGTTGCCGAGACCGAGGAGGCCGCAGATCGGGCCCTCTCTGTGATAAAGGTAAGCTATGAGCTGCTTGAACCGGTAATGAGCATCGAGGACGCCAAATCTCCCGAGGCTCCGGTGATCCACAACAGTACGGTTGCATATGTTTCGGGTGCTCCCGATGATCTTGAGCAGTATAATCAGGGAGCTGATCAGCGGGACGGAAAGATCATCTACCAGTTTCCCATCGGGGCGGACCCCCGCAGGAATATTGCCGCCTCAGTCAGCGGCGGCATCGGCGATAGTGAGACGGGATTCT
>PWKH01000026.1 GCA_003559765.1 Spirochaetaceae bacterium | reverse complement strand
CGTCAGCCCGGCATCCGGCAAGGCACTGCCAGGGGCAGGTGAAGGAGCGTTTGCTGACTTCGGCTTTTTCGAGAAAGGCATTGTTAATTGCCCGCCCCGGCATCCCTACGGGACTTTTAATGATGCGGATGTCCTCTTTGGTGCAGTTCACATAGGCTTCCTTGAACCTGATATCGGCATCTCACTCATGGGTAGCGACAAATCTGGTGCCCATCTGAACCCCGTCTGCACCGAGCTGCATGATCCGGTAGATGTCTTCCCCGGTGTAGATGCCGCCGCCGGCGATGATCGGAATATGACGGGCGAACTCCTCGGAGTAGGGCTTCAGCGTCTCGACAACCTGCGGAACCACCGTCTCCAGGGAATATGCGGGATCGGTAAGTTCCGCTTCGCTGAATCCGAGGTGCCCTCCGGCTTCTGGTCCCTCCACGACTACGGCGTCGGGAACGTCTTTGTAGATGCGTTTCCACATCTTAAAGATCAGTTCCGCCGCCCGGGATGAGGAGACAATCGGGACAGCCTTGATGCCGGCTTCCCGCATCTGCGCTACCGGAATATTCTTTACCGGCAGTCCAGCGCCCATGACAATCATATCTACCCGCTCTTCAATGGCTGTCTGCACCAGCTGTGAGAAATCCTGGAGGGCCACCATGATGTTCACCGCAATGATTCCTGCACTTGATGCTTTAGCTTTGCGGATTTCCGTGCGCAGCGCCCTGATGTTCGCAGCTTTCCCGTCCTTGAAGTAGTCAGGCTCCAGCAGACCGATGCCGTTTGCCGCAATCGTTCCGATGCCCCCCTGGTCTGCCACCGCAGAGGCGAGGCCGGAGAGAGAGATGCCGACCCCCATGCCGCCCTGAACGATCGGCAGCTTTACCGTAAGATCTCCGATCTGCAGGGAGGGGATATCAAAGTATGGAAATTTATGTTTCACTGAATGAAGCAGTGAAACTGCCCGTTCATATGTATTCATTCGTTTCTACTCCTATTTCTGACATTCATATATTGAAGTGTCATATTAGTCGAGATTCAGAAATTTGGAAATAGTGAATTATTACTAATGTGCAAAAATTTGCCCACCAGGTTGCTCTCAGCCGATCCTGCTGATATCATATCCACGATATGAGATGGGGAGTCATGATTTGTGCTCTGGTGCTGATTTCCTGCGGGCATATGTCCGCGGAGAAAACTGACGCCCGGCTGGAGGTGACCGCTGAAGCTGAAGAGTTGATCTGCAGCCGGTTTGCCTTTTTTTCGGATACCTGGGCGGCGGATGCCCACGCCTATGAAACTCACTGGCCTCGGCGCAGCGAATTTGCTCTGGAAGCAGATCCCGAAGCACGCCGGGATGAATGGCTGCGGCAGCTGAGACGGGAAATCGCCTCATTGCAGGACGGACATACGGCAGTGTTTCCGGATGTGCTGGGAAGCTACCCGGGCATCCGCCTGCGGTGGATTGCGGGATACGGCGTATATGTCGAGGCATTCCACGGCGGAGATGAGCTGAAGCCTGGAGACCGGGTCATGGCAGTCACCCCGGCAGACAGCACTGATGATCCGGTTCCCCGGGAGAACTGGAGGCGGCTTTTCGACCAGGCCCGCAGGTATGTAACAGCCTCCTCCCGGGAGGCGGAAAAGCAGTTTGCCGCCGATTTTCTCATTGCCGCGGCTGTGATGGACAGTGATCATGCATATATCGGCTTCCGTATTATCCGCGAGGGAGGAGAACTCACCCGCTTTATTGAACCGAGGAGCAGGCAGGAGGACTTTCCTGCAGTCCAGCAGCCCTACGGGCGAATGCTTGACTGGGGAAGCCGCACTGCTGCCTACATTGCCGTGCCCACCATGGCATACCTTGATGATATCAACCGGATTGACGAGCTGATCAATGCTTTCCTGGACGCAGATGCCCTCATCATCGATCTGCGGGGAAACAGCGGTGGAAACTCTGCGGTGAGCGAGTTTCTCATTGCCCGGTTTGCACTGCAGCAGGAATTCAGTTTCCGCATCGTCTGCGGGGTAACCGGAGCGCACCAGCGGACAGTCGGTCCCCCTGCTCCGCGAGGTCAGCAGTTTGACGGCCCTGCAGCGGTGCTGACTGACCATGAAGTGTTCTCTGCGGCCCACCATTTTGCAGCCCTGTGCCGCTGCGTCAAACAATCCGGGGCAAGGGAGCAGCCCCTCGTGCTGGTCGGTGGTAAAACCGGCGGAGGAAGCGGCATCTCTGAAGCGGCAGCGCTGACCGAGGACCTTACCCTGCGGTATGCGGCATCAGTGTTTGTTGATCCCGAGGGCATGCATGCTGAAAGGGGTATAGTTCCCGACATTGATGTGCTCAGTAACATCACCCCCGATGCGCTTCGGGATCATCCGGTGCTGCGGATGCTCCCTGCAGATGCATTTGACCGCCGCTGGAGGGATGATCCGTTCATCGCTGCGGCACTTGAATTCCTGGGAGGTTTGCTGTGAAAATCTGTTCTCTGCTGATCATATGCCTTGTCGTACTGATGCCGGCGTACTCCGCAGCCGGACTATCCTTCGGCGCATCCTGGAGTATCGCCGTCCCTGGGGCAACCGGGACGGCGGACCGGTCAGCCTGGCAGGTCTGCGGAGGGCTGCGCTTCGACCTGACCGAGACAGCAGTCCTGCACCTAGAGTATACCTATGGCGGCATCATCTTCGGCCCTTCGGGGTATACGTCTTTTCACGGTCCCCGGCTGACGGCCCGAAGCAGCATTGCCGACCGCTTATCCGCCGGACTCGGCGGGGAACTCCGCTGGATCCGGGGATACCGAACTCAACCAACAGCATCAGCTAGAATCCTTGCCGGAGTGCCGCTGGAGATAGGGGATGCACTGCATGCATCCCAGGAGGTCTGGGTGGCGTATGCCTTCGGCGAGGCCGCTGAATGGGCGGTCGGCACTGAGTCCGGCTTTTCAGCTTCAGTGCCGTAGCGGGATTTTTTCTTTCGCTTTCGGTCAGAGTGGGGTACTATAATGCAGGAGGGTAGGTCATGACCAAGCGTGAAGTGGTGCAGACGGTCCTGGACGGCCGAGTGCCGCCTTATGTGCCCTGGCACATATCCCTGGCTCTTGAAGCCCGGGAAAAGATGCGGGAGTACTATCGGCAGGATGATCTTGAGCAGGCTATGGGAAATCATCTGCTCCACTACGGTGATCCGATCGGATATATGAAGTCTCTCGATAATCATCGCGTAGCGGATCATTTCGGGGTGATCTGGAACCGGTCCGTCGATAAGGATATCGGGGTGGTGGAGCACTATCAGCTGGACAGCCCGACTCTGCGGGGTTATCAGTTTCCCGATCCCGATGACCATCGGTTCTATGAGGAGCTTCGGCGGACTGATCCGGCCTCGGCCGATAAGTTTCCAGTGTACCAGATCGGGTTCTCCCTGTTTGAGCGGGCCTGGACGCTGCGGGGAATGGAGCAGCTCTACATGGACATGATTGATGATCCAGCCTTCGTTCACCGGCTTCTCGGGGCAATTGCAGATTTCAATATCGAGGTGGTCTCGCGGGTCTGTGACTGGGGAGTGGATGCGGTCTATTTCGGTGACGACTGGGGAGCTCAGCAGGGGCTGCTCATGGGGCCCAGCCTGTGGTATGAATTCATCTATCCCCAGATTAAACGCATGTACCGGGCTGTGACATCCCGGGGGCGCTATGTGTTCATCCATTCCTGCGGGGATGTGGACGAGCTCTTCGATTCCCTGATTGAAGCCGGGCTCACCTGCTTCAACCCCTTTCAGCCGGAGGTGATGGACGTCTTCTCCCTGCTTGAGGCATATCGGGGAAGGCTCTGTTTTCACGGCGGACTCTCCACCCAGCAGACGCTGCCCTACGGAACAGCTGAAGACGTAGTGTGTGCGGTGAATGCGCTCTTGGAAGCCGGAAGCAGAGGGGGATATATATTTTCTCCCGCCCATGCAGTGGAAGGTGATGTGTCAGCGGAAAACCTGGCTGCCATGATGGAGACGATTACCGGTCAGCAGGGGTGATTCGGTGCCGTCGCGGTCATCCGGGATAGGGGGTAGACCGGATTGCATCCACCATAGCCCGGAAGTTTTCCATTGGGGTGTCGAGCTGTACGTGATGGGTCGGCCCTAATATCAGCCCGCCTCCTCTTCCCAGGGTGCTGATGCGCTGTTCAACCTCCCGGCGCACCTCCCCAGGCGTTCCCATGGGAAGGGTGTACTGCTCATCAATGGAGCCCCAGAAGGAGAGGTCGCTGCCGTAGTTTCGCTTCAGCTGCTCCGGATCCATGCTCGCAGGCTGCACCGGATTCAGGACATCCAGACCGATCTCAACTAAATCCGGGATAATCGGCAGAATCCATCCGTCTGAATGGTATGCGGTCAGAATGCCGGGGCTGACGGCCTTGACCGATGCTATGAACTCGGCCATCCTCGGCTTGAAGAACCGTCTCCACAGCTGCGGGGAGATGATCATGGAATGCTGTGCTCCCATGTCGTCACCGCACCAGATCATATCAACTCCGAGGGCAGCCAGCTGTTTCGCCGCTTCCAGATGATACCGGAAGGGAATTTCCAGTACAGCGTCTGCCAGATCCGGATCGAGAAGCATGTCCTCCATCAGCTGCTCATACCCCCGAAGCGCCCAGGCGGTTTCGAAAATAGTGGTGACCGTCACCCCGACAATGAAATGGGTGGAGGAAAAATCAGCGACGGTCTGCCTGCTGTCATTGTAGAGTTCCGGCCTGCAGGGGTCCGGAGCCTTGTAGGATGAGACCTCCCGTTCATCCGCCAGGGGGTGGGATGCAATCTCGGTATACCGCCCTTCACCGTAGGGAGTTCGGTAGACAGCCTGCCTCCATCCTACGCCCCATTCGTCGGTATAGGCATCCTCCCCTGCGTAGTAGGAGTTTGCCCATCCCACGGAGGTTAAAAGCATATCCTGTCCCAGCATCCGTTCCAGCTCATAGGTATTGCCCCCGCCGTGGGGGTTGTGAAAACTTCTGCCTTGAAGACGCAGATCCGCTTTCAGCCTGCGGGCAAATTCCGGGGTGAATGATATCTGCATGGGGCATCGGTCCGGAATTTCATGGTTCAGGGCGGTAAGCACCCGTTCCCGATGGGTCATCGGTACCCTCCGTATCGTACTGCGGAGTCGAAGCAGGCGATGATGTTCTGCGGCGGAACAAACGCTTGAATATTGTGGACCGCAGCAAAAACAAACCCGCCGCCGGGGGCAAGATCATGGATCCGGCGTTTCACCTCGTCTTCAACCTGCTGAACTGTTCCTTCGGGCAGAATTCGCTGGGTGTCAACTCCGCCGCCCCAGAAGACGAGATCCTTTCCGAAATCCCGTTTCAGCCTGCTCGTGTCCATACCCGCTGCGGAAACCTGCACCGGATTTACGATATCAAACCCAATGTCGGCAATATCGCCGAGCAGTTCATACGCTGCCCCGCAGGCATGGTAGAACAGCTTGGCATCGGTCTTCTTCCTGACTGCATCAGCCAGTCTGCGGGTCCTCGGTTTGATCATCCTCCGGTACATCTCGGGACTGATCATCCATCCCTGCTGGGTCATGACGTCGTCCCAGTAGGTGAATACATCAAGAAATTCCCCCACCCGGTCGAGGTACTGGTCGCAGGAGGCGATATAGATGTCGGTGATCATGTCCATGAGCGACTCTGCAAACGCAGGTTCTGCAGCCATGGCCATCATGAAGGCCTCCATGCCCATGAGCCTGCATCCCTGCTCAAAGATGCCGCCTCCGATAACTCCGCTTCCGGCAACTGCATACTCGGTGGTGCTTCTCAGCCGCGCCGCCTGCATCCGCAGATCTTCGATCACCTCCGGCGCATCCAGGGGAGGAGGATCAAACTGCCTGAGCTGGGAAAGATCGGTATCGGTAACAGGAAAATCCGTCCAGTCGAAGTACAGTCCCCCCTCAACAGGCATTTTCAGGGTTGCCCCCCATCGGTCCCGAAGGGTGTAGTAGGATCCCTCCCGGCGGTATTCCGGTGCTGCGGCAGTTGCAGCCGGCATCTGCACCATCCGTACGTCTGCATGGAGTCTCATCAGCAGATCCTCCTCCAGATAGGGAAGCTGCTGGACGTGATCAGCCATAGGCTGGTGCTCCTGCAACGGAAGATGCAGATAGTTCCTGAGATCATGCCAGGCGGCTTTCGTGACGGAGGTGACAATGGTTCCCCCGAGATCAATCGGAACCCGGTCTGCTTCCTTGTGTGAGAGGGCGAGCAGCACCCGCTGGCGGGGGGTCATTGCGCTTTCCCCATGATGAATGAGTACAGGGAAACTGAGACCATAATGATCAGACCGTAGATGAACTGGATCCAGAATCCGCTGAGGCCGATGGCAATAATGCCGGCTTCCAGTGAGCCGATGATCAGCGCACCCAGAAACGTTCCGACAATAGTTCCCATGCCGCCGAAGACCGATGTCCCTCCGATGAATACCGCCGCCAGTGCGGTCATCAGATAGCCCTGACCCTGACTGGGCCAGAAATAGGTGACTTCCAGGGTGGAGAGGATGCCCACAAATGCGGCGAAGAACCCAACCTGCATAAAGGCGATGGTCTTAACCCGCCTGACGTTTATTCCCATCATGGCTGCGCTCTGCTCATTGTCTCCGACATACAGCAGGTGGGCACCGTACCGGTGGCGCTTCAGAATCAGCCAGAAGATTACCCCCAGGACCAGAAACCAAACGGCCTGAGCGGGCAGTATGTCACCGATGCGCCCGACAAAAAGCTGGTAGAGAAACCTGCCCCTGGTTTCCACCAGGGAAATCCCCTGCCCCTGGGCGACGACGTTCACCGCGCCCCTCCAGAAAAACATGGATCCGATGGTGGCCACCAGTGACGGGATGCCGATACGCACCACCAGGATGGAGTTCAGGAATCCTGCAGCGGTGCCGACAAGCAGACACGCGACAGCGGCTATGAGCATATTGTCGGTGAGATTAAATACCGCACCGAATATCCAGGCGGAAAACGCCAGCACCGAGGGAAAAGAAAGGTCCATCATCCCCAGCACCACAATAAAGGTTAAGGAGAGGGCGAGAATCCCCGTGAAGGGGATGGTGCACATAAAGGAGTAGTAAATATCAAAGCGGGAGAACACCTGGGGGTTGCCGAAGAAAAACAGTCCCGAAATGATTGTGAACACTGCGAAAATACTGAGTTCCAGCTTATACAGCCGCCAGTTAATCGGTTTGGATTTCATACCGTTACCCTCATGTCATGTATCTCAAGTCAGTCCAGAGATCCGGTTTTCGCCAGATGGACCATCTTGTGCACCAGCTCGTCCTGGGTGATATCTTTTTTCAGGATATTTCCCGCCACCAGTCCTCGGTCGAGGATGACGAATCGGTCAGCGACGGGATACACATAGTAGATATTGTGGCTGATGAATATTGCAGATTTTCCCTGGTCCTTGATTCCCTGGACAAAATCCAGGACCCGTCGGGTTTCAGACAGTGAAAGCCCCATAGTGGGTTCATCCAGGATGATCAGCTCAGCCTCGAAGTGCAGGGCTCTGCCGATGGCGACTCCCTGGCGTTCTCCGCCGGAGAGATACTT
>PWKH01000131.1 GCA_003559765.1 Spirochaetaceae bacterium | reverse complement strand
TGCAGGAGCCGATGACCGACTGGTCAATGGGCACATCGCCAACCTCATCGATGGTCCGGGTGTTGTCCGGCAGATGGGGAAAGGAGACCGTCGGGCGGATCCCGGCAAGATCGATGGTGTAGACCGCATCGTAGGGTGCATCGGCATCAGCGCTGAAGCTTCGGTACTCCTTGGAGCTGTGCTCCTTGATGTAGGCGAGGGTCTGTTCATCCACGGGGAAGATGCCGTTTTTCGCTCCGGCCTCAATAGCCATGTTTGCAATGGTGAACCGGTCGTCCATGGAGAGGTGAGCGATCCCGTCGCCGGTGTACTCCATGGAGTTGTAGAGGGCCCCGTCCACTCCGATCATCCCGATGATATGGAGGATTACGTCCTTGCCGCTGACCCACTTCGAAGGTTTGCCGGTCAGCTCGAATTTGATTGCCGAGGGAACCTTGAACCAGCCCTTGCCGGCGGCCATGCCGGCGGCCATATCGGTGCTTCCCACGCCGGTGGAAAACGCCCCTAAAGCGCCGTAGGTGCAGGTGTGGGAATCCGCCCCGATAACCAGGTCCCCGGCAACCACCAGTCCCTTCTCCGGCAGCAGCGCGTGCTCGATGCCCATCTCGCCGATTTCGAAGTAGTTCTCAATCTGCTTGTCCCGGGCAAACTCCCTGATCTGCTTGCACTGCTGCGCACTCTTGATATCCTTGTTCGGGGTGAAGTGGTCCGGCACGATCGCCACCTTTGCAGGATCAAAGACCTCCTTCTGCCCGATTTTCTCGAATTCCCTCACCGCCACCGGCGCGGTGATGTCATTCCCCAGCACCATGTCCAGGTCAGCCAGTACCAGCTGTCCCGATCTGACTTCATCAAGTCCGGCATGGGCTGCGAGAATTTTCTGTGTCATTGTCATTCCCATTTTGTTGTTCGCTCCTTTCAGCCTAGAAATAGGCGCTCATTTTTCTCTCGATCTCTTTGAGCAGCTTGTATTCAATCGAATCGCGCAGGGCAATCCAGCTTGCTTCTATGATGTCCGTGGAGACTCCCACGGTGGTCCAGTACTCCGTGCCGTCGCTCGACTCAATGAGCACCCGAACTCCCGCAGCGGTAGCCTTCTTGGAGTCCAGCACCCGCACCTTGTAGTCCGTCAGATGCACCGCGCTCAGTTCCGGATAGAACTTTTCCAGGGCCTTGCGCAGCGCCTTGTCCAGTGCGTTCACCGGTCCATCCCCCTGGGCGGCGGTGATCTCTTCGGTGCCGTCCACCTTGATCTTCAGGATCGCAGAGTTGCTGATATCCTTGTTTTCCGTCGGCTGGTCTCCGATGACCCGGAAATGGTCCAGTTCGAAGAACGGCCGGTATTTTCCCAGGATCTTTCTGATGATCAGCTCGAAGGAGCTCTCGGCGCCCTCAAACTGGTATCCCTCCATCTCCATGCGCTTCATCTGCTCAATGATCTGCTTGGTCTCAGGAGAGTCCTTGCCGAGCTCCGGAGAGATGCGCTTGATCCGGTCGATGATCAGGCTTCTTCCGGCCACCTCGGACATGAGAAACCGCCGTTCATTGCCCACCAGCTCAGGGCTGATGTGCTCGAAGGAACTGGTGTTCTTGGACACTCCGTCGATATGCATCCCCCCCTTGTGGGCGAAGGCGCTGGTCCCGATATAGGGCATGCCGTTGGGCAGGGTCACATTGGCGATTTCGGCCACCCGCCGTGCGATGGGGGTGAGATTGACGAGCTGCTCCTCGGGGATGCAGGCGCACTGGTTCTTCAGCTGCAGGTTGGCGATGAGAATCGCCAGGTTTGCATTGCCGCTTCGCTCGCCGAATCCCACGAAGGTCCCCTGGAGATGGGTCGCCCCTGCGTCAATACCCATGACGCTGTTCGCCTCGGCGAATCCGGAATCGTTGTGGCAGTGCACCCCGATGGGGATGTCGGTAAACCGGCTGCACACATCCTTGGTGGACTCGTAGATGAACATCGGCAGACAGCCGCCGTTGGTATCGCAGAGCACCAGGGAAACTGCCCCTCCCTCTTTGGCGGCCTCCAGGGTCTTCATGGCGTATTCAGGATCGGCCTTGTAGCCGTCATAGAAATGCTCGGCATCGAAGACCACCTCCTTGCCCTTTTCTGCAAAAAACGCCACGGTATCCCGGATCATCGCCAGGTTTTCCTTCTTGGTGGTCTTGAGAATCTCGGTAACGTGAAAATCCCAGCTTTTGCCGAATATCACCACCACCGGGGTTTCAGCTTTCAGCAGGGACTTTACATTGTCGTCTTCCTCCACCTTCATGTTCCGGCGCCGGGTGCTGCCGAAGGCCGCAAGCCGGCTGGTGTGCAGCTCCAGGGTCTTCGCCTGCTGAAAGAAATCCAGGTCCTTGGGGTTCGATCCGGGATTCCCCGCCTCCACCAGATCAACACCGATCTCGTCGAGGGCCTTGAGGATCTTCAGCTTGTCCTGTACCGAAAAGGAGATTCCTTCTCCCTGGGCTCCGTCGCGGAGGGTTGAATCAAGCAGCTCTATCTTCTTCATACGTTGCGCTCCTCATAAAAATATCGGTTGACCGCCGACAGGTATGCAAGAATACTTGCCTCAACCACGTCGGTGCTGACTCCACGGCCTTTGTAGATTTTCCCGTCCTTCTCAATTTTGACCGAAACCTCGCCCTGGGCGTCCTTTCCGCCGGTGACCGCATGGATCACGTATTCTTCCAGTTCAAAGGACTCTCCGACGATCCGCTCGATCGCCATGAAGGCGGCATCCACGGGTCCGTCTCCGGTGGCCACATCTTCAAAGTGCTCATCCTCCCGGTCCACCCGCAGGGATGCGGTAGCTGAGATCGTGTTCCCTGAGTTGATGACGAACCGGTCCAGGGTGAAGGTCTCCGGCACCAGGGCGGCCCTGCTTTCCATCAGCGCCTCCAGGTCCTTGTCCTCGACCACTTTCTTCTTGTCGGCCAGCCGCTTGAACTGCTCGAACACCTCGTTGATCGTCTGCCGGTCCACGGAGTAGCCGAGGCTCTCCATTCGCTGGGTGAAGGCGTGCTTCCCTGAATGCTTGCCCAGGACCATCCGGCTCTCCTGAAGCCCGATGGACTCCGGGGTCATGATCTCATAGGTGCTGGCATGGGACATCACGCCGTGCTGATGGATCCCCGCCTCATGGGCAAAGGCGTTGGCCCCGACAATGGCTTTGTTCGGCTGCACCTGGACCCCGGTGACATGGGAGAGCAGCCTGCTGGAGCGGTGGATTTCCCGGGTGTTGATGTTCGTCTCCTTTCCGTAGACGTCCTTCCTGGTCCGCAGGACCATCACCAGCTCCTCCACGGCGGCATTGCCGGCCCGCTCCCCGATGCCGTTGACGGTGCACTCCACCTGGCCGGCTCCGGCCCGGATGGCCGCCAGGGTGTTGGCCACCGCCAGGCCAAGATCGTTGTGGCAGTGCACCGACACCACGGCCTTGTCGATGTTGGGCACATTGCCGCGGATGTCCGACACCAGCCGGTAGAACTCGTCGGGGGTGCTGTAGCCTACGGTGTCGGGGATGTTCACGCATCTCGCCCCGGCATCAATCACCTGCTCCAGGATCCGATAGAGAAACTCCGGCCGGGTTCTGGATGCGTCCTCAGCGGAGAACTCCACCACCGGGCAGAAGTTCCTGGCATATCTGACCATGCGCACTGCCTGATCAAGCACCGTATCGGGATCCATCTTCAGCTTGTACTGCATATGGATGTCTGAAGTTGCAATGAAGGTATGGATCCGCGGATGCACCGCAGGTTTGAGCGCCTGCGCTGAAGCATCGATATCGGATTCCAGCGCCCTGGACAGGGAGCACACCGACGTATCTGTTATTTCCCTGGCCACCGCCTCAACTGAGGTGAAATCCCCCGGGGAGGCTGCGGCAAACCCCGCTTCAATGACGTCAACCCCGAGGAGCTCAAGCTGCCGGGCCATGCGCACCTTCTCGTCAATGTTCATGCTGTAGCCGGGAGCCTGCTCTCCGTCCCTCAGGGTCGTATCAAAAATCTTAATTACATCTGCCATACCATACCTCGTTTTAGCGTAGTGTCCGTCGTTATTTCTTCAGCCAGCTCATCAGAGACCGCAGTTTTTTTCCCACCGTCTCAATCGGATGAGCTGCTTCCAGCCGCTTCTTCGCGTTAAAATAGGGCCGGTTGGCCTGGTTCTCCAAAATCCAGTTCCGGGCGAAGGTTCCGTCCTGGATCTCCCCGAGCACTTTGCGCATTTCCCTGCGGGTCTCCTCGGTGATAATCCGGTCTCCCACGCTGTAGTCGCCGTATTCTGCGGTGTCGCTTACGGAGTAGCGCATATAGCTTAAGCCGCCCTGATTGATCATATCGACGATGAGCTTCACCTCGTGACAGCATTCGAAATAGGCCATCTCGGGGCTGTATCCCGCATCCACCAGGGTCTCATAGCCGGCCTTGATCAGCGCCGAGAGTCCTCCGCAGAGCACGGTCTGCTCGCCGAAAAGATCGGTCTCGGTCTCCTCGATGAAGGAGGTCTCGAAGATTCCCGCCCGGGCTCCGCCGATACCTGCCGCGTAGGAGAGGGCAACCTCAAGGGAGTCCCCTGAAGGGTCCTGATGCACCGCCACCAGACAGGGCACGCCTTTGCCTTCCTGATACTGGCTCCGCACGGTATGTCCCGGTCCCTTGGGGGCAATCATGATCACGTTGATCGATGCATCCGGAATGATCTGCCCGTAATGGATATTGAACCCGTGGGCGAAGGCGAGATAGCTTCCCGGCTTCAGATTGGGCTTGATGCTCTCACCATAGAGCTTCGCCTGCTTCTCGTCGTTCACGAGGATCATCACCACATCGGCCTGCTTTACCGCGTCTGCGGCAAGGGCTACTTTCAGTCCGTCCTCCTCGGCCTTCGCCCAGGAAGGGCTGCCTTCATACAGTCCGACGATGACATTGACTCCAGACTCATGGAGGTTCAGCGCGTGGGCGTGGCCCTGGCTGCCGTATCCGATCACTGCTACAGTCTTGTCGTCAATCTTCGCCTGACTTACTTCATCCTGGTAATACATTCGTCCCATTCTGTTTATCTCCTCATCCTTATGATAATCTTGCATCATTGATCGTCTCATTTCCCCTGCCGACGGCGGTCAGTCCCGTCCGTACCAGCTCCCGAATTCCGTAGGGCTCGATGAGTCTGAAAAAAGCTTCCAGCTTATCGGTTTCCCCGGTAAGCTCCACGGTCACCGTCTCGGTATCCACATCGACAATTTTCGCCTTGAAGATGTCCGCAAGCTCAACCACCACTGCCCGCTTATCCTGGGGGGTGTTGATCTTCACCATCATCAGCTCCCGGAACACCGAATCCTGGGGATTCAGCACCTGCACATGGATGACGTCGATCTGCTTTTCAAGCTGTTTGGTGATCTGCTCAAGCACCGCGGCATCTCCCCTGACGGCGATGGTCATCCGGGAGACCTCCTGGTCCTCCGTCTCCCCTACCGACAGGCTGTCGATATTGTACCCCCGGCGGCTGAAAAGCCCTGCGATTCTGCTTAAGACTCCTGAATGGTTGTTCACCAAAACCGATAAGATGTACCGGTCCATAGACTGCTCCTTTTACGTTCTTGAGCGGATACAACAATCCGCCCGGAATATAGCGATGCTGCTGAAATGATACAGAGAGACTCCCCCTCGGGAGCCCTGACATCAGTTTCAGTCAGCCCTGGGGCTCATTTATAGAATAATGGATACTACTACAATAATAAGAAGGAGAATGCTGATACTAGCAGGCAGTACGATTACTGCAAGTGAAGAAAGGAGAATAATAATGGAAGGAAGGAGGGAAACGGCGCCGAAGGGTCCGGCCTGACTGGTCATGGTGGTCATCTTCCTGAACGACTGCATTGCAGAGGACTGAGAGGCCCCCATGCGGGTGCTGCCGCAGCATGTTCTTTTCATCATCTTGCTACCTCGCACAAAAGTTTTCAATTGGTGCCATCTTTTATAACGGAATCGCTCATAAATGTCAACAGCGCTTTCCGAATTCATTCAGTATATATATGCAGTATTCTGTATATGCGCTGCATTACTTCTCACCGGTTGCCCCATGCACACTCCCGGGTTACCATGGAAGGGAAATTCTCTGCATGTACGAGGAGCAGCCTATGACAGGTAAAGCTATTCTGCTGACTGCACTCTGGTTTCTGGCGGCTTCCGCTCAGGCGGCATCCGCCCCCCTGCCGGTCATCTACTCATCCGGGGATGAGCTCTACGAATCCCTGCAGCGCATCAGCATTGAAAGCGGCGCTGCCCCGGCCTCATCTGCAGCTCCCTGGAGCGCCCATGAACTCTACGAGCAGCTGCGGCGCATTGATCCTGAAGCCCTGTCTCCCCAGGGACGGCAGATCTATAATGAGATTCACCGGGAGCTCACCGGGGATCACGCAGGCGGAGCCTCCATTACCCTCGCACCGGAGTTCTACTGGCATTATCAGGATGAGGAATCGGTGCCTCCCAGAGACTGGCTCCATCATCCCAGTTACCGAAACCCGCTGCTGTTCATTGAGGCTGACGGGGTGATCAGCAGGTTCTACTGGGTGTTCACCTCGGAGCTGAGAAAGCGGGTCCGGGACATGACCCCTTCAGACAGTTCACTGGGTTTTGCCCCGGATTATCTGACAAGCAACCTCATCTACGATTTCCACATGGAGGACACCTTTCCCCATCGGGCATTCGGCGGGGTCTCCTCCGGAGGCCTCACTCTCTCCGCCGGGCGGGACATCCTCTCCTGGGGCCGGGGGAACACGGGGAATCTCTTCATCGGGGATCACGCCCCCTACCATGACCATCTCTCCTTCAGCGCCTCGGAGGGGCGCTTCTCCTACCGCTTCACCGCCCTGCAGATGGATGAGCTTGATGATGCCGGAGAAACCAAGGAGTTCTCCCTGAATCACGACACCCGGCTGTTTAGCGCCCACCGCATGGAGTTCCGCCCCTCCCCCAGGATCACCCTGGCCTTCAGCGAAGGGGCGCTGTTTCACAGTGAGAAGCTTGACATCAGGATGTTCAGCCCCCTGATGTTCCTCCACAACTACCTCAACTACACGGAGATGAAGAACTTCTATCAGCTGGATCTCGATATTGCCGTTACCCCGGGAGTGCTGTGGTACACCGAGCTGTTCATCGATCAGATCCAGTTCCCCGACGAAGTGGACCACTACCGGACAGGGGATCTCTTCCCCAACGCCTTCGGGGTGCTCACCGGAGCGGAGTTCCACAAGCCCTCCGGAAGCGGGTATCTCTCCGGGTATCTGGAGGGGGCGATGACCTCCACCTATCTCTATTTGCGGAGAAACTATAGTGAGGAGGAAAAAATAACTCCTCCAACCAAGACCTACAAAACCGATCACTTCAACCTTGACCTGGTCCAGGGGACCAATATGAGCGGGCCCAGGGGCACCAGCTTCATCGGCTACCGCTACGGCCCCGGAACCGTCCTGGCGGCAGGAAAGCTCGCCTATGAGCAGCCCGGCAGGTTCCGGGTGTTTGCCGACCTCCAGGGGTTTGTCCAGGGGGAGCAGGGACTGAATAAGGATAAAAAAAGACAGCTGGTGGACACGGGAGAAGCGTATCTGTATCAGTTTCTGCCCTCAGGTGATCTGACCTGGAGCGTCATCGCCGGGGGAGGCGGGTCTGTGAGTTTCCCTGATGCTCCGGCCGCCCTGTCCG
>PWKH01000113.1 GCA_003559765.1 Spirochaetaceae bacterium | reverse complement strand
CCGAACTGCTCAATGTACATCTGGTAGTACTCTTCAATATCGTCATCGGTTGCGGTAATTCCTTCTTCAGCGGCCTTCTGTTCAACCAGGACCATCTGAATCAGACTGTCGAGGATCTGAGGACGGACCTGCTGAAGCATCTGCTGGGCTTCCTCGCTGTCGGGATCCATGCCCATCATCATCATCTGCTGCATCTGCTGCTGTTCCTGCTGCATCAGCTCGCCTGCGACAATTTCCTGACCGTTGACTACCGCAATCACGGCATGCTGATCCCCGTCATCCATCGCCTCAAGGGAGGTTTCTATTTCAGCAGCCTCCTGCAGTTCCGCCAGGTGGGCCATGAGCAGCTCATTCCGCCGTTCCTGGATCAGCTGCTGTTCAATCTGCTCCCGGGCTTCCTCGAAACCGTTGTCAAGGTCTTCGGGATCCATCATTTCAAGCTGCTCAAGCTCTTCTGCAGCTTCAGGATCCGGTTCTGCTACTTCCACCGGCTCTCCGGCTTCAGCTGCAGGTTCACCCATATCAGCAGGTGCAGCCGCCTCATCAACCGTTGCACAGGAACCCAGGACCAGACCGGTAACTATCAGCACAGCTGCCCCGATATAAACTGCATGTTTCCGCTTCTTTCCAGTATAAAACATAAAATCCTCCAAACTATAGCTTCCTTCGGAATACTCCCAAGGATGTAAAGATCAACCTAACAATTCTCATTAACCTATGCAACCCGATACCGCCTCCGTCAAAACCGAAAGAAACGCGATATCCCTGATGCATCACAGTCAGGTGCATGCCCGTTACGGCTCCCTCCGGCTGTCATAAAACTCCCGCAGCTGCGCCTCGGTAAACTCAAGATCCTGAGGATCAATGGAAGTTTCCAGGTAGTGTTCTGCATACATCTGTGCCGGCAGCTGCCGGGCAATATCCACCTTCAGCTCTTCTGCCGTCAACCCGGAGCGGGCGAGTTCCGCTTCAAGGGCATCCGCTCCGCCGAATTCTTCGGCCAGCATCTGATACTGCAGTTCTATCTGCCGGTCAGTTGCCGTGAGTCCGATCTCCTGCGCCCGCTGTTCCAGCACCGCGGAACTGATGATTCTCTCAAGCAGCTGAGGACGGATTTCCCGGATACGCTGCAGCCCTTCAGTGCTTTTGGGGTCAATCCCCGTCAGGGCCATCTGCTGAATCTGCTGGTCAATCAGATAATTCAGTTCCCACAGATATACTTCCGCGTCGTTTACCCGGGCAACGGGGGCATCCTCGTCCCCGGACTCCAGGGCTTCTGTAAAAATTTCTATATCCATATCCCGGCGAAGTTTCTCAATATGGGATGAAAGCACTTCATGACGAAGCTGCAGGACCATCTGCTGCTCAAGCTCCTCCCGGGATTCCTCAAATCGCTCAGTTTCCCTCTCGTGTTCCGACAGCCTCATTGGCGCTTCAGCTTCTGCGTCTCCGCCGCCGCAGGAGATGGTGATAAAAATAACTAGAGATACAGCACCCGCAAGCACGCCGCGGGAAATCCCTGAAAATCCCATATCTGCTCCTTCGTATCCCCTGCATAGGAGACTATACAACTAAGGTAACAACTCTCATCGGATTTGTACAACCGTACAGCAGAATTTTTTGCATTTTCTCTGAATTGAACGGGCAAGCGCCCCGCCGGAGGGCGGGACGCAGGAAGAATCCTACAGCTGCAGTCCGAGGCTCCGCAGATCAGCAACGGTCTGCTCATAGAGCTGCATCCATTCCGGTTTCGGCTGCAGGGTCACCATGTCGTAGACCTGGTCAAACCGGAGACCCGCATGGTCCCTGCCGTCGGAAAAGATGTGCTCATACCGGGAAAGGAGGGTCTGCACCAGGTTATCTGCCTCCTCCAGCTCCATACCCTGGCGGGTGACTGCATGGCCGACTTCGCCCATCAGCCGCGCTTCAAGGCCGGATCCGTTGGGGAGTTTGCCGTCGGAGGAACCTGAACCTTCCAGGTGTCCGCCGGTGAGGGTGATCACCACGGCGTTGGCGGCAACCTCATAGAGCAGTTCCTGAGTAAGGGCTCCGCTTTTCGGGAAGACATCAGAGACGATGATGCAGGGGGCGTTTCTGGCAAAGGCCTGCTGGACGATGTTCTGCACGAACATGACGCTCTTCGTCGAGGTGGCCACATGGTGCAGGTCAATGGGATGGAGCAGATGGTAGTCCGCCCGGCAGACGATATTCGCGGCAAGGAAGGAGGCGGTCTGGACAACCGCAGTACCGATGGGACTGCCCCCGAGGCCTCCCACCATGGCCGTAGCCAGGGAGGCGTTGCGCATGCCGTATTCGACCGAATTCATCGCCCGGGCAATGTTGTTGTTGTCGATCATCAGTTCATTGAACATCGCCACCAGATGGGCGTCGCAGGGACGGAGATAGTCCGGGTGAGCTACGGCCAAATCCCCCAGCTCCGAGACGCTGCTCTGGGCGGCAAGCAGCCCCGTGCCGGACCGTCCGGTCCTGCGGAGTCCCTCCCGAAGCAGACGCAGCTCCCTGCGGGTCGCCGCAATTTCCGTCGGATGGCCGGTGCTCACTTCGCGCCCGTCGACGCTGACCAGGGAGCCGCAGGTAACCAGATCGACTATCGGCTCCTGCATCCAGCTGGTCACCATGGGGAGAAACAGCTCCTCAGGGGTAGGAACTCCGGGATTGCCGGCCCATACCAGGGGAGGAGTTTCGTCGCCGATGCCCCGCGGCTTCAGCACCCGCTGGTCCTTCCCTTCCCCCATAACCACTTCCCGGGAAGCAAAGGAGGCGGCCTCCAGAATCTCATCCCGGGACAGTTCAATCACCCGGCGGCTTGAGATCGCATACACCCCGATGCGCTCCAAAAGCTCCAAGCCGGCCTGGAACACCCGGTCTGCCAGGTCGGGGTCATCGGTGATCACCCGCGCTCCGTCCCAGGAGAGATCATACTGCTCCACCAGCTCCTGGTTGGTCATGACGACCTGCTCCAGGTCCCAGTCCTTTTTATCCATCTTCGGACCCTGCTCGGCCCGATCAATAATATCCATGTAGCTGCGAATCATATCCTGCTCCTCAAAGTTTTTTTAAGCTACTGCTCTTTTATAAACGGCTTGCCGAGCGCAGCCGGTCCTGCGGATCTGCCGTAGGTGACAATCAGTATCAGCATGGTCAGTACGTAGGGAATCATCAGCAGAAACTGATAGGGAACGTCGATCCCGATAGCCTGGAGGCGCATCTGGAAGGCGCTTGCCAGGCCGAAAACCAGGGCCGCTCCCATGATTCCCGTCGGCTTCCATCGGCCGAAGATGACCACGGCAATAGCGATCCAGCCCCGTCCGGCGGTCATGTTGTCCCGGAAAAAATTCAGCAGTCCCAGGGACAGGAAGGTGCCTCCGATTCCCGTGAGAAATCCGGTGATCACCACGCAGAGATACCGGATCCGTGCTACATGAATCCCCACGGTCTCTGCGGCCATGGGATGCTCCCCGCAGGCGCGGATTTTCAGCCCCAGTTCACTCCTGTACAGCACAAACCAGGTGACCGGCACCAGCGCAAAGGCAATATAGACTAAGGGCAGCTGGCTGAACAGCAGCGTCCCGATCACCGGCAGGTCGCTGAGCAAGGGAATCTGCACCGGTGTCATTCCGGGAGCCCGGGGAAGGTCGGAGTATGAAGCCCCGAAGACCGCCCGGTAGATGGTGAGGCTCAGTCCGGTGCACAGGATGTTGATTCCCACCCCGCTGACTACCTGGCTCACCCCCAGGGAAATGCTCAGCACCCCGTGGATCAGGGCAATGACGATTCCCGCGGCTCCGCCTGCGAGGATGCCCAGTGCCGGCACCCCCGTCATGTTTGCAGTCATAAATCCGAAGAGACATCCGATGAGCATGATCCCTTCAAGCCCGATATTCAGAATTCCCGAGCGCTCCCCGTAGAGCTCGCCGATGCCTGCCAGCAGCAGCGGCGTGGCCGTACGCAGAGCTGCCTGGAGCAGCCCGATGACGAATGTTGTTGATGCAAGTACTTCCCACATAGTTACTGCTCCTTTGCCCCTTCGGCCGCATGGGAAAGCTTTTCCTGCTTTTCAGAAAAGGCCTGGTGTCTTCTGGTGATTCGGCGGTAGAGAAATTCCCGGCCGACGACAAAGAGAATCACCAGTCCCTGGATGAGATTCACCACCGCTACCGGAACATCCGCCTGATACTGCATGGTGTTTGCCCCCACATCCAGGGCGGCCATGAAGAGAGCCGAAAGAATCAGTGCGGCGGGCTGGTTGTTCGCCAGCAGTGTAACGGCGATCGCCGAAAAACCGATGCCCCCGGAGATGTCCTGGATCATCCGGAAATGGAGCCCCGTCACCTGAATGGTGCCGGCAAGTCCCGCCATGCCGCCGCTGATCAGCATTGAGATGATCAGCACCCGGTTCACCCTGATCCCGCAGGCGCGGGCGGCCCCCGGATTGTCTCCTGCGGTCCTGATTTTGAATCCCAGGGTGCTCTTCCACAGCACGACGTGGATAATCACCACAAAAACCAGAGCAATAAGCACCCCGACATGGAGCCGGGTCCGGGCAAGAATGATCGGCAGCTGGGAGGCCTCGGGGATCATGCTGGTGCGGGGAAATCCCGCTGAGGGATCCCGGAGGGGATTCTGAATCAGCCATCCCACTGCAAGCACTGCAATATAGTTGAGCATAATGGTGTTGATAATTTCATCTATCCCCAGCTTGGTCTTGAGAATTGCCGGGATAAACGCCCAGAGAGCCCCGGCGGTGAGTCCCGCCAGAAACTGCAGCGGGATTACGACAGCCGCCGGCAGCTGAGTTCCCAGGGTGAGGGCCGTCACAGCCGCCGCCATGCCTCCGGCGAAGATCTGCCCTTCAGCCCCGATGTTCCACATATTTGCCCGATAAGCTACCGACAGCCCCAGACCTGCCAGCAGCAGGGGAGCAGCCTTTACCGCCGTTTCTGCGACGGCGTTTGTATTGCCGAAGGCACCCGATATGATCGCGCCGTATGCCTTCAGCGGGCTTGCCCCGATGGCTGCAATGCACAGCGCTCCCAGCAGCAGAGCCGCTGCGATAGCCATCACCGCTGTGGTGACCTGCCGTCCGAAGTCGCTCCACAGCAGATGGTGCTGCAGTGTTCTGATATATTGCCTCTGTTTCGTCATTGCAGTTCTCCTGCCATAGCCAGGCCGATCTGTTCGATATCTGCTGAATCGGTATCACAGGTGTAGGTGATTCTTCCTGCATACATCACAATGATCCGGTCGCTGAGATTCAGGATCTCATCAAGCTCCGTTGATATCAGCAGCACGGCGGCATTCCGCCTTCGGTGCTCCAGCAGCAGCTGATGAATATACTCAATTGCTCCGACATCCAGTCCCCGGGTCGGCTGGTCGGCGATGATCACCTGCGGACTGACGCTCAGCTCCCGGGCCAGCACCGCCTTCTGCTGATTTCCACCCGAGAGGGAGCGCATGGACGTATCCCTCGAGGTGGTCCTGATATTGTAGGAATCAATCAGTTTGTCAGCGCTGCTGTGGATCGCCGATTCCCTGCGGAATCCCCGACGGGAGAAGGGCGGGCGGTCATGCTGTTTCACCACAAGATTGTCTGCAACCCCCATTCCCGGGAACATCCCTAACGCATGCCGGTCGTCGGGGATATAGCTGATGCCGAGTCGGATACGCTGAGCAATGGATGTCCCGGTAATGTCCCGGCCGCTGCAGAGGATGCTTCCGCTGTCTGCCCGGCGCAGGCCGGCGCAGGTTTTCGCCAGTTCGCTCTGACCGTTTCCCGACACCCCGGCCACCCCGAGGATCTCTCCTGCTCGAACCTGCAGACTGATATCCTGCAGCAGGTCCCGTCCGTCGGAGCCCTTTGCGCTGATACCCTTCGTCTCCAGCACCGTCTCTCCCTGCTCGCCGCTCAGCCGGTCGTATTCCAGCAGCACTTCCCGTCCCACCATCATTCTCGCCAGAGAGTTCCGATCGGACTCTGACGCCGGCCGGGAGTCAATCTTTTTTCCGTCCCGGAGAATGTCCACGGTGTCGCACAGCGACAGAACCTCCTCCAGCTTATGGGTGATCAGGATGATGGAAAAACCCTGACCGGCCATCTTCCTGAGGACCTGAAAGAGACTTGAAACCTCCTGGGGAGTCAGGACAGCCGTCGGCTCATCGAGTATCAGGATATCAGCATTCCGGTAGAGCATTTTGAGAATCTCCACCCGCTGCTGCTCCCCGGAGGTGAGCTCCTCAACCAGGGCGTCAGGGTCTGCCTGAATGCCGAATCGCTGAGACAGTTCCCTGATCTGTCCGGAGGCATCTTTGATGTTCAGCAGGGGGGAGGACCGGGTCTGCAGGCCGAGGATGATGTTCTCAGCCACCGTAAGCTTCGGGATCAGCATGAAATGCTGGTGCACCATGCCGATCTTCCGGTCGTAGGCATCCCGGGGAGAGTGGATGACCGCCGCCTCGCCGTTGATGCGGATTTTCCCTTCATCGGGCTGGTAGAGTCCCGCCAGGAGGTTCATCAGGGTTGATTTTCCTGCCCCGTTTTCTCCGAGCAGGGCATGGATGGTGCCCTTTTGGAGGGTGAAGTCAACCCGGTCCACCGCTGTCAGGGAACCGAACCGTTTCACCATGCCCTTCATTTCGACAACTGGCTGCTCCATGGATGGTATCACTCCTTCAGGTTTATATACGAAAGAAGTTTCCCATGCCTGATGCGGCATGAGAAACTTCATCAGATTCCGGCTGCGGCATCCGCATGCAGGGCAGGAGACTAATTGGAAGTGGTGGTGATGATTGGAACCTCGAATTCTCCGGAGATGATCTCCTGCCTTCTCTGTTCAACCAGGTCCTTCACATTCTGGGGAATCTCGTCGGCGAGGTTGTGGAAGGGAGCAAGCTCAACTGCTCCGTCGGGCATAGTCAGATGATATTCCTGGTTAGCGTAGTTCCCTGCTTCAATATCCTGAAGGGCGTATTCAATGATCGCATCGAACCGGTTCACGATGGAGGTTACCACGTAGTCGGGGGCGATATCATTCTGGTCGGCATACAGTCCTGCTGACTTGACTCCCCGGGCTGCCGCACCCTCAATTGCTCCCATGCCGGTATGGTTGCCCATGGCCATAATGAAGTCGGCTCCGCCGTCCATCAGCGCTTCTGCGGCTTCCCGTCCGCCGGGGGCGTCATCCCAGGCGCCGACGAAGGTTTCATGCACCGACGCATCGGGGTTGACGTATTCCACACCAAGCTTAAAGGCTTCAGAAACCATGATCATCGAAGGAATGTCGAAGGAGTTTACGATCCCGATGGAGTTTGACTCAGTTATAGACCCTGCAATCATGCCGGCAAGATAACCTCCTTCGTGGGAGGGAATGCTGTAGTTGGCGATGTTTTCATCATTCCCCGGAGCATCTCCGTGGAGAAAGTAGGTATTGGGAAAATCCCCGGCGACCCGCAGGGCGGCATCCCCGTAGTTGAAGCTGTGGGCAATGATCAGTTCATACCCCTGGGCGGCAAAGTCACGAAGCACCCGCTCGACATCAGCATCGCTGACCTCTTCGACGATGGTTGCTTCAATCCCCCGGGTCTCCTCCATATGGCGAACTCCCTGATATGCTGCGGTGTTCCATGCCAGGTCATCGGACCGTCCGATGAGAATCAGGGCGATCCGATCGACGGAATCCGGTCTTTCCGCTGCGGTCTCCTCCCGGGCGCCTCCGGCAAATACCACCGCCGCTGCAAGCATCAGTATGCAGAACAATGAGATGCGTTTCGTGTTCATGGTCTTGACTCCTGTTTATTCGGAAATAGTTTCCGCTATGGTAATCTAATCATAATTGGGGTGTCAAGAAGCAGTGCATAAATATGCAGAATTATGAAACCTCATGAACAAATTTTCCTGTAAATCAGCAGATATCCGGATGCTGAATGATGGGAAAATTCCCCTTCCAATGGTAGAATATTACACAGGAGGCAGGATTATGGTATATCCCCCGTCAACCTTTGTGCTGTTAGTCGGAAACCGCGACCTTTTCCCTCCGGCAGTGCTCTCAGATGCCCGCAGGGAGCTTCAGGAGATCATCACCGGCGCCGGCTGCCGGCTGATTCTTCCGCCGGAGGATCTCACCCCCCTCGGAGCGGTGAAGGATGCCGCCGATGCCCGCTCCTTCGCCAAGTTCCTGAAGGACCATCAGGGCTCCTTTGACGGAATCATTCTGACGCTGCCCAATTTCGGGGACGAGAACGGAGCAGCCCAGGCGCTGAGAGATGCGCAGGTGCCCGTACTGATCCACGGTTATCCCGATACCCTGGATGCCATGAGTCCTGAATTCCGCCGGGACGCATTCTGCGGAAAGCTGTCGGTGATGAATGTGCTCAGACAGTACCGCATTCCCTTTACCGCCCTGAAGCCCCATGTGCTCTCCCCGAAGGATCCGAGATTTCTCGAACACCTCCACACCTTCGACGGCATCTGCCGGGTAGTGAAGCATATGCGGCGGTGCACCCTCGGGGCACTGGGGGCCAGAACCACCGCCTTCAAAACCGTCCGGTTTGATGAGGCGACCCTCCAGAACCACGGCATCACCGTGGAATCCCTGGATCTCTCGGAGGTCTTCTCCCGGGTTAAATCAGCGGATCCCGCATCCACGGATTACCGGGAGAAGCACGAGGAGCTGACTGCTTATGCCGACTGCTCCCGGGTCCCGGCACCGCAGCTCGACAGCCTGGTGCGTCTCGGCACCGTGCTTGATGAGATTATCCGTGAATATGAGCTGGATATGATAGCCCTGCGCTGCTGGATGGAGATGCAGAAGGAGCTGCAGATATCTCCCTGCGTGCTCCTGGGATTACTCAACGAACGGGGAGTCACCGCCGCCTGCGAGATGGACGGAACGACCGCCGCTGCAATGTACGCCCTGCAGCTTGCGGCAAACCGCCCGGCGGCCTGTCTGGACTGGAACAACAACTACGGTGAGGACGAAGAGAAATGCATCCTCTTTCACTGCGGTCCCGTGGCCGCAAGCATGCTCGCCTCTCAGCAGCCGCTTGCCGAACATGCAATACTGGGGCGGGTGCTGGGACCGGGAACCAGCTGCGGATGCCATCCCGGACGGATTGCTCCGGGACCGATGACTTTTGCCGGGGGAAGGACTGAAGAGGGACTGCTTTCCTTTTACTTCGGAGAGGGGGAGTTTACCACTGATCCGATACCTGCGGATTACTTCGGTTCAGCCGGAGTTGCCCGTGTGCCCGGACTGCAGGAGGTGCTCTATACTGTCGGCACCCAGGGATACCATCACCATGTCGCCGCAGTCCACGGCAGGACAGCGGAAGTGCTCAGGGAGGCCTTTGAAACCTATCTGGGCTTCGGCATCACCCCCTGGCGGCAGTAGCCGGGGGGCGGTTGCCTTTTCTTCCGGAATATGTCATAATCTTGTCCATACACATTAGTGCACGTATTTCCGCAGCAATGAACACACTCATCGGAGTGCGGTCGCGCGCAGGCCTGTACTGTGTCATGCAGTGCAGAGACTCGCTGAGACTGCACTTTTCGATCCAGATAGAAGGAGATTATCATTACCCGAACACCGAACACTGAAGCTGATGAAGGATTAATCAAGCGCCTGCCCTTTTACTACGGATGGGTGATCCTGATTGCCGGAACTGTCGGCGTGCTTGCAAGCATTCCCGGCCAGACCATGGGGGTATCAGCATTTACGGATTACCTCATAAAAGCCCTGAGCGTTTCCCGGGTCAACCTCTCAACCGCCTACATGGCCGGTACCCTGGCAAGCGCCCTGATGATACCCTATGCCGGAAAACTCTATGACCGCCACGGAGCACGGAAAACCGCTGCCGCAGCTGCCCTGATGCTCGGTGTTTTTCTGCTGCTGCTCTCAGGCTCGGGTATCCTGACGGATCAGCTGGGAGCACTGCTGTCTGTACCGCTTGCTTCCGTCGGCTTTGTGATCGCCGCACTCGCATTCTTCGGTATCCGCTTTTTCGGTCAGGGAGTGCTCACCCTGGTTGCCCGGGGGATGGTAATCAAATGGTTTGATCGGAGACGGGGCATTGCGGTTGCCGTGATCGGGGTGGCCACCTCATTCGGGTTCTCCTACGCTCCCCGGCCGCTCCACGGGCTGATCGACAGCTTCGGATGGAGTCAGGCGCTGCTGCTGCTGGCGGGACTGCTGATCCTCGGATTTCTTCCCTTTGCCGCACTGCTGTACCGGGACAGTCCGGAGCACTGCGGGCTCAAGGTGGAGGAGGGGATGAAGGAGAGACCCCTCAAAACCTCCCGGATTCAGGACACGGGAGTCAGCAGGACCGCCTCCCAGGCGAGAAGGGATATACGGTTCTGGATCATTATTGTGCTGCTGTTTCTCTGGGCGCTGTTCAATACCGCCCTGACCTTTCACGTGATATCAATATTTGCCCAGACAGGAGCCGCCGCAGCTCAGGCACTGCGGATATTCTTTCCCATCGGGGTCATTTCCTTTGCCGTCCGGTTTGTCTGCAGCTGGTTCAGCGACCGAATTGATCTGAAGCACTTCATCACCCTGCAGGCCGCCGCAGTTGCCCTTTCCGGTGCGTCGCTGTTCCGGCTGGAGCATCCCCTCGGGGAGCTGTTTCTGATCATCGGCATGGGGACCGCCGGGGGACTGTTCAGCATGCTGAATTTCATCACCTGGCCCAGGCTCTTCGGGAAAAAGCATCTCGGTGCAGTGTCGGGGTTAGCTATGAGTTTTACCGTTGCGGGAAGTGCGGTGGGTCCATGGCTGTTCAGCCTCATATTTGATGTCACCGGAGGATATGCTGCCGCAGGACTGGCCAGCGCCATCGCCGCAGCGGTACTGCTGGTGCTCTCTCTACCGGTATCATTCAGTCCGGAACAGCGGCCGGCAGGCACCCATGCCGGATCAAAACGCCCTGCAGCCCAGCACCGCTGATATTATGCGGTCACATCGCAGGGAGTTCCGTCGGTGATCTCCAGCAGCTGATCGTAGGTAACCGGCACGCCCGAGGCGTCGGTTCCTGCAGCGGGATAGACCACCTCATATTCCCGGATGCTTTGATCAATATAGATATCGATATCTGAAACCCCGAAGGGGCAGACTGCCCCGGGGGAGAACCCGGTGACTTCTTTGGTTTCCTCTGCCGTGGCCATGCTCTGCTTGACGCCGGTTATCCGCTTCGCCTTGCCCGAGGAGACCTTTCTGTCTCCGGCGGTAACGAACATGCGGAACTGACCGTCACTGCCGCGCATGAGGATCGATTTTGCAATCTGTCCGGCTTCCACACCGATTTTTGCCGCCGCGGCCTCTACCGTCGGGGTGGAGCCGTTCTCGAATACCAGCGGCTTGAGCTGAAACGCATCCAGCACCTGCTGTACCTGTTCCGGGATCATGATTCCTCCCTGTTCTCAAAGTATCCATGATGTAGCATAAAAACCTCACTGTGAAAAGATAGCATCGCAGAAATTACTCTGGTATGATGGGGCAAGGAGGCATCTGATGAGTGAATCCTGCTTGATCACCGGAGGGGCCCAGGGAATCGGTCTGTGCATTGCCCGGGAGCTGATACAGCGCCGGTACCATGTGGTGATAGCCGACCGGGATGCTGAAGCCCTGGAGGAGCTGAAGGATGAATTCGGCGGCTCAGCCCTGCTGGTTGAGGCGGATGTTTCCCGGGAATCACAGATGCGAACGCTGGCTGCACGGCTGAGAAAAGCTGAGCTGACGATGTCGGGGCTGGTCAACAATGCAGGAATCGGCTGTACAAAACCGGTTACCGAGCTGTCACTGGGGGAATGGAACCGGGTGCTGGCGGTGAATCTCACTTCGGTGTTTCTGACTGCCAAGCATATCACCCCCCTCATGGGCAGGGGAGGGGCAGTGGTGAGCATCGCTTCAACCCGGGCGGTGATGTCCGAGGCGGACACCGAGGCCTACAGCGCCTCCAAGGGCGCAGTGGCGGCACTGACCCACAGCCTGGCGGTAAGTCTCGGACCGAGGATCCGGGTCAACGCTGTCAGCCCCGGATGGATCGATGTGTCGAACATCAAAAAAGCTTCAGACCGCAGACCGGAGAAGATCACCCGGGAGGACCATGCTCAGCATCCCTCAGGCCGGGTAGGCAGGGGGAGCGATGTGGCCTGCCTTACGGCATTCCTGCTGTCGCCCGAAGCTGAGTTCATCACCGGGCAGAACTACGTGATCGACGGCGGCATGACCAGGAAAATGATCTACTGCTGACGCTCGAAGGCTTCCCGCAGCAGCTCCATCGCCTCGGTATCCCGGATATGACGGTTCTGCATCGCGTATTCGAGGGCGGTGTTGCCGTATTCGTCGGCCACCGCCGCATCGGCCTGATCTTCCAGCAGCAGCTTCACCATCTCCGAGGAATGGTTGAATCCCGCCGCATACATCAACGGCGTCATACCCTCTTCATTCACGGCATTTACATCAGCTCCTGCATCCAGCAGTTTCCGGGCAACCGTGGTGTCTGCACCGAAACCGGCGGCATACATGAGAGCCGTCCAGCCCTCAGCATTGGGGGCATCCACATCGATATCAAGATCGAGGATCGCCTTGAGCACCTCGGGATTCTCATTGGTAACTGCCCGCATCAGGGGGGTCCATCCTTCAATATCCTGAGCGCGGACCGACGCACTGGAGCGAAGCAGCAGGTTGGTAACCCGGGGGTTGGGGTTCAGCCATGCGGCATACATCAGCGGGGTCATCTCATAGTCGTCCCGGGCTGAAACGTCGGCTCCCTCCCGCAGCAGCACTCCAATTACCGTGGTCTCCCGCTCATACTGGAGGGCGTTCATCAGCGGGGTGAGTCCGTAGGCGTCGGGGGCCTCCAGTCCGTCCTCGGCATATCCCATGGCCTGCTCAGCAATCAGTTTCTGCTGCTGAAGCACCGCCCGGCGGATCTCGGCTATCTCCGGGTCCGGTTCCAGATCGTCATCATAGGCAATAACCTCGGCCTCTGAAAGGGTTCCTGCTTCCATATGGAGCAGCAGAACAAACAGGGGAAGATCGCTTCCCAGCAGCCGGGCTCCGGAAAGTTCGGTCATCTCCATGGGAAGCTGCTGAATGACAATTGCCCCTCCGGTAAGCATCCCGGCTGCCTGCTCCAGCTCATCCTGGGAAAACGAATCGGTGAGATCAGTCTGGGAAAGGATGAGGAACACATCCGGGGAATACTGCTCCTGCAGCTGCTGCAGCGTCTCCAGCAGAGCATCCGCCGGCGGCAGTGAGCGGATATCCTGGATCAGGGTGGAGTGCAGGGAATTGAACTGCCGGTCGTCAAGGAGGGATAACACCGCCAGGGTGGTTCCGCCTGCCTCAACCATGCCGTACTTCGGAATCCAGTCGGCACCGGTCAGGTTGGTGCCGATGATGGGAAATTCTGTCTGGTCGGCAAGCTCCTCCAGCCGGAAGGCGTCATGAAAGAAGTCCCCGGTATTCAGCCCCATTGCCTGATAGCCCACGGCGTTTTTCAAAGTGACAACCCCTTGAGCTTCATCGGTATCGGTGAAGTCCGAACCGGAGAATGAACTGCCCCGGTCGATGAACAGTACCAGATAGTCTTCGGCCAGGGAGGCCCCTGCTGCCGCTGCCTCGGAATAGGTGACTGCCTCACTGCTGCCGACGCCCATGGTGAGCACCAGGGCAAGTGATTCCGCAGGCGGCTCAAGTTCCGGCTGCTCAGGAGGGGGGGGAGCCTCCAAGGGCTCGGGAATCTCCTCAATCGGCGGCGGCGGGGTTGCGCAGCCGAGCACCAGCAGTACGGCTGCGGCAAGCAGGCTGAATCGAATCAGTGATTTCATGGCTTCCTCCTGACAACTGCAGTATACCTGATGTGCGGGGACTGAGCAAAGAGCTGCTACCCCTGAGAAAGGGAGAATTCTATCAGCGAGTTGCTCGTGACCCTCAGCCGGGTAAAACCGAAGTAGTCTGCAATCCACTGAATGGATTTCGGATGATAATAGAAGGTATGGGTTTCGTCATTCTTGTAGTGCCAGGCGGAGAAATCGATATCATCGGTGAACAGGGATGTCCTGCAGAATATGCTCCCTTCAGGCTTCAGCAGCGATTTGAGAAGTGCAAAGGATTTGCGCGGATGGAAAAAGTGCTCCATCACCTCGCAGCAGACGATATAATCATAGACCTGCTCCAGCGCCTGATAATCGTCATAAAAAAATGGATCATACACGGTGATGTCATACCCCTGATCGCGGAGCAGCTTTGTGATCACCGGTCCGGTTCCCGCCCCGAAATCGAGTCCCCGGTGGGCAGAATCAAAACGGGACAGCACCTGTTCCACCAATGGAGTAACGAAGCGCTGGTAGCGGGCATCCTCAACATCATTGTTGTGCAGTTCGTACCGTCTTCGCTCCTCTGCGAAGGAGAGCCGCTGAGCTGGGTGGAGAAACGCCGAGGAGCAGCCGCTGCACCGGTAGTAGGTCCGCTGGCGGTGCTTGCACAGCAGCATGCTGGATGATTCACATAAAGGACAAAGCATATCTTCTTCCATGCCGGCCATCCTAACACAAGCGTCAGTTCCTGGAAAGCCCTTACTCCTTCAGTGCCCCGGCGGCGAAGCCGCGCATTAACTGCCGGTGAAAAAAGAGATAGAACACAATCATGGGAAGCGTCCCGATCACCAGGGCTGCGAACTGCAGCCCGTAGTTCCTGGTCATGCCGCCGGCGAAGGCATTGATCCCCACCGGCAGGCTCCGCAGATGGGTGCTGCTGGTGAGGACAAAGACGAAGACGAACTCGTTCCAGTTTGCCAGGAAATTGAAAATTACCATAGTGGCGATCACCGGAGCCGACATCGGAAGGATGACGTACTGAAAGATTTTATAGCAGCTCGCCCCGTCGATAATTGCCGCTTCCTCCAGGGCGGCGGGAATACCCTTGATGTATGATGTGGCAAGATAAATCAGAAAGGGGAGACCGAAGGCGATGTAGGGCAGAATCACTCCGAGCCGGGTATTGTCGATGCCGAGTCTCGTCTCAAGGAGGAAGAGCGGAACCAGAACCGAATGGGCGGTGATCAGCAGACCGAGGATGAAGAAGGTGTACAGGACCCGGGTGAGACGGACCATGTGGAATTTCGCAAAGGCGTAGCCTGCCATCAGGGCAAGCGCGGTCGTCACTGAGGTGGAAACGGAGGAATAGATGATGCTGTTGAAGCTGTAGATTCCCAGATTGCCGATCCTCCAGGCATTGACGTAGTTCTGGTAGTGCAGGGATGCGGGGAAACTGAATATGCTGCGGACGATTTCAGCATGGGGCTTGAAGGAGGAATACAGCAGCCAGAACAGGGGAGCAAGGGTGAGCAGGGTGAACAGGAGCATGACTGCATATGCAAATGCCGCCCAATGAATGTTCCGTTCTGTTATGCTTCCCATTACGCCGCTCCTACTCGTACCGGTTCTCAAAGTACCGATAGATCCGCTGAGCCAGGGTAATAAGTCCGAGACTCAGTACAATGATGACCACCGAGACGGCGCTCCCGAAGCCGTAGCGGTAATATTTGAAGGTGGTGATGTACATATAGATTGCAATCACCGTGGTATAGTTTGCCGGTCCTCCCTGGGTCATCGCCCAGATGAGATCGAAGCTCTTGAGGCTTCCGGAAATAGCAAACACCGCGGTTGTGAAGAGGATGTTGATCATGGCGGGGGTGACGATCCGAAAGAGTATCTGGGATTCACTTGCTCCGTCGATGATTGCCGATTCAATTACCGAGGGAGAAATCTTCTGAAGATTTGCCAGATAGATCACCATATACATTCCGGTATACATCCAGAGGATCACAAACAGTACCGGAACAATCGCAAAGGTCCGGCTCTCGAATATCCGAAGGACAAAACGCGGATTTCCGGTTGCCCGCTGTATCAGGGTAGTGAACAGTCCCGTTGGGGAGAATATCTGCGCCCACAGCAGAGCCACCACCACAGCGGCGATGGTAATCGGCAGAAAGATCATAGTCTCAAAAAACCGTCCCGCCTTCACCAGACCGCGGTAGAGGATATAGGCCAGGAGAAATCCCAGGGGCATCTGGCCGAAGATAGAAACTGCCACCACCAGGAGATTGTTTCTCAGACCGTGGCGGAATACCTGATCGGAGAACATGACGGAATAATTGCTCAGCCCGGTCCATTCCGGAGCGCCGAAGCCGGTCCACTGAAAAAAGCTCAGGGAGAAGCTGTAGATGACCGGAAAAATGATGATGCTTCCGTACACCAGAACTGCCGGTGCGGTGAACACCGCATATGCAATTGTGCGCTGTTTCCTGATCTCAGTCATAGATTACCTGTCCTCTGCAGGGATGCAGGCCCCGGATATACCGGGGCCTGCAGGTCGGGCACCTACTGCTGTCTGCCTGAATCGTGGGCGCTTACCCATGCTTCGTATTCCGAGGCTACCTGGCGCGGGGTTTTTCTCCCCATGATCATCTCCTGGAGTCCAGCATGCAGTATGTCCATGCCGGCGGCATCCATGACCGCATCAATCACATACCCGGCGGGGATGTCCCCGACGAAGTGCATCAGCTTTTCGGTCATGCTGTCGATTCCCGGTGCCGGCGGCAGGTTGTACGCAGGGAGTGCTCCGTGTTCCTGGCGGATTCCGGAGCCTTCGGGACCGGAGTAGAACCAGATCCACTTCCAGGCCGCCTCAGCCTCTTCCTCGGTGAGCCGGGAGTTCATGCCGTGGCCGGTGCCTGCAACTGCTGCGGTGGAGCCCTGCTGCCCTCGGGTGTTGGGCACCTCCGGGAACACATTGAGGCTCACATATTCCTTCTGCGCTTCCGAGAGCTCTCCCACCATGTTGTTGACCCGCCAGCCGCCGTCAATGTAGTAGACAGCCCGTTCGGTCACAAAGGAGGTAAGGGCCTCACCGTAATCCAGGGTGTTGATTCCCGGTGAGAACATCTGCTCTCGGGAGAGGGTGTCGATGACCCGCAGTGCATCCACGAACATCGGATCGGTGAATTTCGCTTCACCGCTGATTGCCCGGTCGAACCAGTCCATGCCTCCGGTGCGCTCGACCAGCGCAGAAAGCAGGCATGACTGCATCTGCCATCCTCCGCGGTTGGTCATGGCAATCGGAATCAGTCCTGCATCCCGGATGACATCTCCCTGGTCGAGCAGCTCCTCCAGGGTCGCCGGAAAGCTCAGTCCCAGTTCATCCATCAGTTTTTCGTTTGCAAACATGACATGGGTGGCAGTCACCTGCTCAGGCAGTTCATAAATCTCTCCGTCCGGCCCCTGGGGGGTCATCGCCATGGGAGAGAAGAGATCCTCCTTGCCTTCAAGCCACGGCCTGAGGTCCTTGATTTGTCCGGATCCGGTAACCTCTCCGGTCCGTTTGCACGGCCACAGAAACATAATGTCGGGCAGCTGATTTGCCACCGTAAGTACCTGAAGTTTATTATGATAGGCTTCATCAAATCCGTACTCAATGTCAAACCGGATGTCCGGGTTCTGCTCAGAGAATGTATCGAGCAGCTCCTCCCAGTTTGCGCTGGACACAGGATCGGTCAGATCGAGGTAGTGAAACAACGAAAGGGTAATGACCTCCTCCTCGACCCGGTCCCGAGCTCCTTGGCCGAACAGCACGGTACTGCACAGAAGCAGTACCAGAAAAACAGCCAATAATTTTTTCATCTTAATCCTCCTTTTTTTTGATCAATGATGAGCAGTATATGCATTCCCCATACGGGATATGACTTCCTCATAGGGCAGGGGACGGAAGGGTCCCTCCACGCCGTTCAGCCACAGGGAAACCAGATCGGTGTTCCTGTACCGCATATCGATGCGGTTGTCCGCCAGCTCCAGATTCATGAACAGCCGATCCAGCACCATTCCGGCGGCACCGTAGGCCACCGCTTTATCGTTGAGCGAAGAGAACAGGATTTCACAGCTCCAGGGGTCCGGGTACGGCCAGTTCGCCCGGATTTCCTCCCGAAGGATTTTCTGCACCTTCGACTGGTAGGATACGATGTGTCCCCCCAGAAATATCTGGCTTATGTTGAAGGTGTTTATCACCATGGCCAGGTTCTTTGACAGCTCCCGGATAAACCGGTCCATCAGCTCCGGATCCTGCTCCAGCCGCTGCGCCTCCTCAGCCGTGAAGGAGAACTGTCCGTGGTGTTCCTCGCCCCGGAATACGCTTCTGAACTCACCGGCGGTGTAGTCCCTGCCGTAGTAGACGCTGCCGTTAATGACAATGCCGAGACCGACGGAAGTTTTTTCGTGGACCCGACGGTCCTGATCAATTGTTCTGAATTCAACCAGGGTAAAGATGAAATTCTGCATGTCCCGGTGCCGATGAAAAGCAAGCTCCCCCCAGGCCCCGCAGTTGGCGTCGTTTTCCAGGAACACGGGAATCGGCAGATGCCGGGAGACCTGATCGTAGAAGTCGTAGGAGCTGGTGATGTGCATCGGAATAGAGTACTTGATGATCTGCCGGTAGGGATCAAGCGGGCCGGCTATTCCGGTGCCGATGCCGACCAGGGGACGGTTCACCCGGCGACATTCATGTTCGATGCGCTGGAGAATTTCCGAGAAGACACTCGGGAGATTGCTCCCGCTGATCTCCATGGATTCGGTTTTCACAAAGAGGATCATCCCCTGCAGATCCGTCCCGATGGCCGTATAGGATTCAGGCCTGAGCTCCAGGCCTACAACGCATCCGAAGCTGCTGTTGATGCGCAGGTTGATCGGTTTGCGTCCCCCCTGATTTCCCGCTTCTCCGACGGAATCCTCCACGATGATGCCGGCATCCATCAGTTCTGCGACAATATTCGATACGGTCGACTTGTTTACATCCAGGGCTTTGGCAATATCGATTCTGCTTGCTACCCGCCGTATCCAGATGTAGTTGAGCACTCTGGTGGTGTTAATGATCTTTGTACGTTTCATATGCCCCCGTTGGTTGGTATTAAAATCAACTAACAAATTCTCCCACGAATACTCCAAATCGTCAAGGAGTAATCTTCGAAAAAATGGGAATAATTGAGTATTGACTCCTGAACATCTTCGTGGGATAGTGTTAGTTAGTATAATATAAAACCAACGACGGAATTTCGGCCCGGAGGGCATCAATGGAAAACCTGGATCTTTCGGGAACATGGACCCTGGAACCGCTGGACGGTCGGCTGCCTTCCTGCAGCTGTGGGATACCCGGCGACATCCACAGCGCCCTGATCGGCGCTTCTCTCATCCCCCATCCTTACTGGAAGCAGCAGGAGCTGGATGTCCAGTATCTCCATGCACTGGACTGGAAACTCACCCGTACCTTTGAACTGGATGATTCCGCAGTCTGGGCAGATGCGGTGCTGCGGACGGACCGGGTTGATACCATAGCAGAGATCCGGATAAACGGACAGTCAATCGGAAGGTGTGCAGACGCCTTCCAGTCATACCGGTTCAGTCTCCCTGAAGGGCTGCTGAAGACCGGTACCAACGAACTGACTGTGGTGCTCTATTCAGCTCAGCAGGAGGCGCTCAAGCGCAGAGAGCAGCTGAGATCTCCCGCCCCCCATGTCGCATACCCGGTGCAGTCGCCGGCAAGGAATCTGGTGCGCAAGCCCCAGTGCCACAGCGGATGGGACTGGGGTCCCTGTCTCATGGTCAGCGGCATCTACGGGAGCATCACCCTGGAGCACGGTATGCGCCCTCGGATTGAATGGATCACCGCGGATACCAAGCGCCTGGATGATACCCGATGGCAGACGGCGGTGCGCCTGGGCGTCACCGGGGGAGACCCCGGGGAAACGGTCTGCACAGCGAGGATAGCAGAACTCTCCGCCGAGTCTGCCGCACTGCTGCAGCCCGACGGAACCGCAGAACTGATCCTTGATAACCTCCGGCCGCAGCTGTGGCAGCCGGCGGGATACGGAGCGGCACGGCTCTATGAACTGGAAGCTGAGGCGGGGGGACACCGGGTGATCCGGCGCATCGGTTTTCGGGAAGCGGAGCTTGAGGCAGCGGATGACCGGTGGGGACGGAGCATGACCTTTCGGATCAACGGCGTACCGGTGTTTGCCAAAGGAGCCAACTGGATTCCCTCCGACGCCCTGCCGTCAAGCCAGACCCGGGAGGCCGCACTGCGGCTGCTGACGGATGCCCGGCGGGCTGAGATGAACATGATCCGCGTCTGGGGAGGAGGGCAGTACGAGGCGGACTGGTTCTACGAATTATGCGATCAGCTGGGGCTGATGGTATGGCAGGACTGCATGTTCTCCTGTGCTGTCTATCCCGCCGACGGGCCGTTTCTGGAGGAAGTTGAGAAGGAGATTACCTGTCAGGTGCGCAGGCTGCAGCACCATCCCTCCATCGTGATCTGGTGCGGGAATAATGAGAACCTGGGGGCGATCAGCTGGTTTGAAGAGACCCGAAATCAGCGGGACCGCTGCATTGTCGACTACGACCGGCTCTATGAGCGGACAATCGGCGAGACGGTGCAGAAGCTCGATCCCCGGCGGCCCTGGTGGCCCTCATCCCCCAGCGCCGGGCCCCGGGACTACACCGACTGCTGGCATGACGACTCGAAGGGGGATATGCATTTCTGGGATGTATGGCATGAGGGCAGACCCTTCGAGGCATACCGGGAGGTAGTCCCCCGGTTCTGCTCCGAGTTCGGATTCCAGTCCTTTCCCTCCCTGCCTGAGACCGCCTCCTTCACCGATGCGTCTCAGCGGAACATCACCAGTCCCGATATGCTGCACCGCCAGCGCAGTCCGCAGGGCAGCACGGTGATCATCAGCACCATGACCCGGTATTTCCGCATGCCTTCCTCCTTTGCCGACACCCTCTACCTCTCCCAGGTGCAGCAGGCTCTGGCGGTAAAAACCGCTGTTGACTACTGGCGAAGCCGCCGACCCCGGTGCATGGGGATACTTTACTGGCAGCTCAACGATCTGTGGCCTGCGGTTTCCTGGTCCTCCATCGAATACTCGGGCCGATGGAAGCTGCTCCATTATGAAGTGAAGCGGTGCTACGCTCCAATCCGGCTTGCAGTCATTCCCCGGGAGGGCTTGTTTGATATCTACGGGATCAATGATACCGCCGGAGAAGTCAGGGGAACGATTCAGCTGACCTTCCGGAACATCGACGGCACCCTTCTGGAGCGGGAGGAACTGGAAGCTGCCCTCCCGTCGGCTGCTTCCGTCCTGCACTGCTCCCGACCGGTCTCGGAAAAAGTCCCTGCGAAGCAGCAGCTGCTGGAGGTGAAGTGCTCCTTCGGCAGCCTGATCAGCCGGGAGATTGTTCTCTGCGCTCATCCCCGGGAGATGCCCCTCCCGCGAGCCGAAGTGAAGACGGAATTTTCCTCCGACGGTAGGAAAATGCGCATCACCGCAGAGCTTCCCGCTTTCTACGTATGGATTGAAACAGCTGAGCCTGCGGTGCTCAGTGACAACGGGTTTCACCTGCTGGCCGGGGAGAGCCGGGAGATTACCCGGATTGACGGAGAGCCCCTCTCTTTAAGCAGGCTCTATCACCTTGAGGCCAGCAGCCGGAATCAGTAATGCAGAGGGAGGGTTATGCAGTACGGATATTTTGATGATGAGCACAGGGAATATGTCATCACCACTCCCAGCACTCCCCAGCCCTGGATCAATTACCTCGGAAACGGCGAGCTCTTTTCCCTGATCTCCCATACCGCCGGCGGCTATGCCTTCTGGCGGGATGCCCGGCTGCGGAGGCTGACCCGCTACCGGTATCAGGGGGTGCCCCGGGATGTCGGCTCACGGCTGCTGTATATCCATGAGGAAGGCGAACTCTGGAGCCCGGTCTGGAAGCCGGTGCGCTCTATCCTGAGCGAGTATTCCTGCCGCCACGGAATGGGATACACCGTCATCTCCTCGAAGCGGAAGGGGATACATACGAGCATCCGATGGTTCATTCCCCTTCGGGGGAATGTGGAAATCCAGGATGCGGTGATCGAGAATACCTCACGGCGGGAGCGGCGGCTGGAGTTCTACAGCGCTGTGGAGTTCTGCCTTTGGGACGCGGCAGACGATATGACCAATTTTCAGCGGAACTTGAATACCGGGGAGGTGTACTGTGAGCAGCAGGTGATTTCTCATGTTACGGAGTACCGGGAGCGGCGCAGCCACTACAGCTGGTACGGAGTGAACTGCCCTCCCGACGGGTTTGATACCGACCGGGATGCATTTATCGGCGCCGACTGCGGCTGCGAGGCTCCCCTGATGCCGTCGGTCGGCAGGAGCGGCTCCAGCATTGCAAGCGGATGGGCTCCCATAGCGGCCTTCAGGATTTCTCTGACCCTGCAGCCCGGCGAGAGCAGGCGGATCATATTCCATCTCGGGTTTCATGAAAACAGTCCCCGGGAAAAATGGAAAGCCCCGGGGATTCCCAATACGGCAGCAGCCTGGGATCTGCTTGAGCGGTTCGGCACACCCGAAGCGGCGGATGAAGCCTTCAGTGAGCTAGCCGCACACTGGAGCAGCCGGCTGGGGCGCCTGCAGGTGGAAACCGGAGAACCCCGGGCGGACCGGATGGTGAATATCTGGAACCAGTACCAGTGTGTGCAGACCTTTCACCTGGCCAGGAGCGCCTCCCTCTTCGAGTCGGGAATCGGCCGGGGAATCGGATTCCGGGATACCAACCAGGATATGCTCGGCTGCTTCCATGTCCTCCCGGAGCAGTGCAGACAGCGTATCCTGGATGTCGCTTCCATCCAGTTCACCGACGGCAGCGCCTATCATCAGTACCAGCCGCTGACCAGAGAGGGCAACCGTGAGGCGGGAACCGGATTCAATGATGATCCTCTCTGGCTGGTTTATGCAGCGGTGGGGTATATCAAGGAGACGGGAGACTGGAGCATCCTCCATGAGCCGGTAAACTTCACCGACGCTCCATGGCAGGAATCCGTCCTGTACGACCATTTAAGGGCCTCCTTCTTCCATTACCGGGACCGAAAAGGGCCGAGAAATCTGCCGCTGATCGGGCGGGCAGACTGGAATGACTGTCTCAACCTCAATGCCTGCAGCGAGCAGCCGGGAGAATCCTTTCAGACCTGCGAGAACCGGGGACCGGGAAGAGCGGAAAGTGTACTGATCGCCGGGATATTCGCCTTTATCGCTCCGGACTGGGCGGAGCTGTGCCGGCGCAGCGGGTACCGGGAGGATTCCCGGGAGATTCTCCGGGAGCTTGAACTCACTAAAACAGCTGTGCTCACCCATGGATGGGACGGGTCGTGGTACCTTCGGGGATATGACAACGACGGTCAGCCGGTGGGCAGCAGTGCCGACCGGGAGGGCAGCATATTTATTGAGCCCCAGGGGTTCTGTTCCATGGCGGGAATCGGAGCCGACCTCGGATACCCGAAACTTGCCCTGGAGTCAGTTCGACGGAATCTGGTCTGTGACCACGGAATCTGCCTGCTTGCTCCGGCATTCCGCAGCTTCCGGCGCAGCTACGGGGAAATTACCTCCTATCCTCCTGGATACAAGGAAAACGGCGGAGTATTCTGCCATACTAACCCCTGGATTATGATAGCCGAGGTGCTTGCAGGAAATGCAGATGAAGCCTTCAGATACTACACCCTGACATCTCCTGCATACCGCGAGGCGATCAGTGAACTCCACGGCTGTGAACCCTATGTATATGCCCAGATGATTGCCGGCACTGAAGCTCCCCGTATCGGAGAGGCGAAGAATTCCTGGCTGACCGGGACGGCGGCCTGGAACCTGACTGCCCTCAGTCAGTATATCCTGGGCATCAGGCCGGAGTTTGACGGACTGCGCATCGACCCGGCTCTGCCTCAGGGAATGGACCGAGTCAGGGTGCGGCGCACCTTCCGGGGCAGGGATTACGACATCCTGATAACCCGGAAGGATGACTCCTATGATGTGCAGGTGAACGGTATCGTGATGACCGGAGAGATGCTGATTTTCCCGCAGCCGAAGGAGATACGGACATGACACTGCTTCCCCAGCCCAAATCAATAACCTCTGCCGCCGGAGTCTGCCGGATTGACGCGCAGACTGCTGATGATATCATGAAGCGGAGATTCGGCGATCTTTCGAATGGAGGGCAGCTTCAGTTCCGTCAGGATGCATCTGTTCCCGAGCAGGGCAGCCGGATCTGTATCCGTCCCGGAAAACTTGAGATTGCCGCCTCATCCCCCCCGGGAGCATGGTGGGGAATTATCACCCTCCGGCAGCTGCTGCTGCAGCATCCCGAAGGCAGTCTGCCTGGAATGGATATCATTGATGAGCCCCGGTTCCCGGTGCGGGGCTTCCATCTCGATATTTCCCGAAACCGGGTCCCGTCCATGGATACGCTGCAGGAGCTCGTCGATCTGCTCTCCCTGCTGAAGTACAACCATCTCCAGCTGTACACTGAACATACCTTTGCCTACCGGGAGCATCGTCGGGTGTGGGAGCATGCCTCCCCGCTGACTGCCGAAGAGATCCGGTTTCTTGACGGCTGCTGCCGGCGGCGCGGAATAGAACTGACGGCCAATCAGAACTGTTTCGGCCATTTCGAACGGTGGCTCCAGTTTCCCCAGTACCGCCATCTGGCAGAAACCCCTGAGGGTTTCACCGATCCCTGGGGATTCCGGCGGCCGGTGGGGAGCTCCCTCAGCCCGGCTGCTCCCGAGGCTCCCGGATTTATCCGTTCGCTGCTGGAGGAACTGCTGCCCAATTTCACCGGCAGACAGGTGAATATCGGGGGGGATGAGCCCTGGGAACTGGGCCAGGGAAAAAGCAGGGATCTGTGCCGGCGATACGGAACCGGCAGGGTGTACCTGGATTTCATAACCAAGCTCTGCGGAATCGTCAGGGAGCTCGGCGGAGAGCCGCTGATCTACGGGGATATCATCACAGCATACCCGGAGCTGGCCGGCGAGCTTCCTGATGACGTGACGGTAATTGACTGGGGTTATGAAGCAGACCACCCCTTTGCTGAGGAGACAGCCCTGTTTCTGCAGCACCGCCAGCCGATGTATGTCTGCTGCGGCACCTCGGTGTGGAACTCCCTGGCGGGACGATGGACCAATGCCCTGAAAAATGTTAAGCGCGCCGCGGCGGAAGCCGCCCGTGCAGATGCCGGGGGACTGCTGGTCAGTGAATGGGGTGATAACGGGCATCTGCAGCAGCACTCCTGCATGGTTCCGCCGCTGCTCTGCGGGGCAGCAGCTGCCTGGAATCCCGACAGCCTGGAGGACCTTGACCTTGCCTCCTGCATCGAATGGCTTCTGCCCATGGGCATGAATTCCCGGGAGTTTTTTCTGCTCACAGCCCTTGCCGATGCATATCTGCTGGAGCCCCGGCGGCTCCATAATGCCACAGTCCTCGGAGCCCTGATGATCGACCAGACCGTTCCCTTTTATCGTAAGCAGCTCACAAGCTGCCGCGGCAGTGATGTTACCGAACTGCATCACCGGGTTGCTGAAATTCGCCGGGAGATTGAACTGCTGCCTGAAAGCCTCTGCAGGGATGAAATCCTGCTTACAGCCCGGATGATGGAGTTCTCCTGCAGCTTCGGACGATATCATTACGGAATGGAGGGCAGAGGAATACCTCCGGCTGACCCCCGAAGGTGGCAGCAGATTACTGAGGAGTTCTCCCGGTTATGGCATCTCCGGTCCCGTCCCGGGGGATGGGGGGAAACCAGGGAATATCTGGAGAGAACCGCACGCCTGTTATCCGAAAATCATCGAAGCAGTATATAAGCCCCTTCAGTTACGGTATGGTTTTGGTAAAGAGCATCGAGATATGTGTAAATCATAACCCCCTCCGCATCAACAGTGAGCGAGGGCTGTTCGATAGAAGCTGAATAGAAGAAAGATGCTTTCGGAGAACGACAACACAGCAGGGATGCTTCCCTGCTGTGCTTTCTGCAGGCGTTACTACTGTTTCAGCTCTTCCGCCTGGTTTTTGCTGATCACTCTCCAGCATTCATGGGTACCTGTCGGGGATTTGGTGACAGCGAAGAACCTTCCGTTCTTCTCTCTGATATCATACTGTGATGAATTAAATTTTGATTTTGATTTAACATCATAAAAAGACAGTTCCTGCATGTTCCGCTCCTTCGATATATAGTTGGAATAATTCAGTCTACTCGACCCTGCGGATCATGTCAAATAAAAAAGATATAACTCTAGGACAACCGTATGAAATCTGCAGTTGATAGATAAAAAACCAAATCCAAGAGCCGTCGGCGACATGTAGGTATAAGATGCCTGTATGTGTAGTGAAAACAGGGGGATGAAATAACTCTGCTGGGGTGTTCATGACACGCATGAGCTCTGATCATGGGGAGTGATCAGCTGGAGCGGATGGGATGCTTTCAATCAAGATGAATCGCAGCAGTTAAGGTTTTTTCT
>PWKH01000089.1 GCA_003559765.1 Spirochaetaceae bacterium | reverse complement strand
TTCAGACCCTACATTTCCTTCAAGGTCACTGGGCAGTAGGGATGCATGGTGTACATCACCGGGGAAAAAGAGGAGGCATCACAGTTTATACTGCTTTGAAAAATCTCATATCAGTAGAAACAGGAGATCCTGGTTAATAGCATAAAAACGAGCATTCGAGGGGCATCTTTCCAATATACCCCGTCCCTACCTTTCCTTTAGAGCGGCTGATCATTAGGGACTTCTCCTGCAAAGACCCGGTTTCTTCCGAGGTGCTTTGCCTGGTAGAGGGCCCGGTCTGCGCCGTCCATGATGATTCTGGGCTCTGACCCCGGCTGCGGGATGAGCCCGTATACGCCGAAGCTCATGGAGAATGACTTCACCGACTGGGTCTTCTCCTCTTCAATAAGCAGGGAATTTACATGTTTTCTCATCTCTTCTGCAATTTCTTCTGCATCCTCCATGGCTGTACCGGGCAGAACGGAGACAAACTCATCACCGCCGTACCGTGCAAGGAAATCCGTCGAGCGCTTCAGGGTTTTGTTCAAAGCTCTGGCAGCCTGCTGCAGGCACAGATCTCCGAATTCATGTCCCAGGGTGTCATTCAGGGTTTTGAAGTTGTCAATATCTGTCATGATGACCGAAATCGGCTGCCGTTTCCGCATAGCATAGTCCCATTCGGTGGTGAGGGTTGCGTCGAAATGACCGCGGTTGGATACCCCGGTAAGTGCGTCCAAAAACGCAAGCCGTTCAAGCTCGGAGTTCTTCCTCGACAGGTCAATAATCAAATCCCGGTTCTGCGTCTTAAGTTCATATATCTCCAGCACCTTCGCCACTGATATAGGAAGGGCTTCAGAAATGGTGTCCCCCTTCAGGATATAGTCATCCGCTCCTTTCCTGATTGCCTCTACCGCTGTGCCCAGTTCCGTATTGACCGTGAGCACTATGATGGGCACCTCCTGATCAACCATCCGAATGGTCTCCACCAGTTCCATTCCATTCATCCGAGGCATATTCATATCAGTGATAATCAGATCAATCGCATTCTCCTGCTGATACGTATATACCGCTTCTTTTCCGTCATCAGCGAACTTCACATCATATCCTGCCTCGGTGAGGATTTCTCCGATTATCTCCCGTACGAACATATCATCATCAGCAATGAGAATCGTTTTTTTCCGTTTCATACCTGTTTTCCTGTTAACGTTTTTATGGTCTTTATTAAATTTTCCTGATCAAAGGCGGATTTCACGATATACGCATCAGCCCCTGCATCAATTCCCCTGATTCGGTCCTCCTCCCGGTCCCGGGAGGTCACCAGAATAATCGGGGTATGACGGTAGTCCTTTTCTTTCCGCAGTGCGCGGGTCAGCTCCAGTCCGTCCATCCGCGGCATTTCGATATCGGTTACAATCAGATCGAAGCTGCGCTCCATGGCCGTCTCGTAGGCCTCCTGCCCGTCAGAAGCAAGCTCCACCTCATAGCCGTAGGATTCCAGGATGCTTTTTTCAATATCTCTGGTGCTGATTGAGTCGTCTGCAACAAGAATTTTCGCCTTTTCCTGCTCGCCGCCGGATGTACGGTTCTGTTTCTGCGCAGACGCCTCCTGCTGGTGAGAAAGCTCCATGAGCCGATGGGTATTCAGCAGGTTTACCAGGGTGTAGGCTCCGACGGCAATACAGCCGGTTACCCAGGGAGTTCTGATCAGATGCGGGGGCAGGGAATGAATAATGTAGTAATCCTGTTTGATGATATCATCAACGATGATTCCTGCATTTCCGCTCCCTGTCGCTACCAGGAGGAGCATGTGCTGGGATTTCTGAAGGTCCTGCTTCTGCCCAAAAAGCTCATGCAGAGAGACCACCGGGACAATCTGCTCGTTGAGCCGCACCGCCTGCCGCTGGGCAACTTCAATAAACTTTTCTGCATCAAGTCTGAACACCTGAAGCACTGCATTTACCGGCAGCGCTGCTGTCCCGGTTCCTATACTGACCATCATCACTTCCATCACAGCCCTGGTGGAGGGAAGTTTAAAAATGAATTCGGTGCCCTTTCCCCGTTCTGTCCGCACTTCAATGACGCCGTTGAGCTTTTCTACGATGTTCTCCCGCACCACGTCCATGCCGACGCCGCGCCCCGAGAGATCGGTAATCAGCGGGGCGCTGGTGAGGCCCGGAACCGCCAGCAGCTCACCCAGGGCTGCAGGAGAGAGGTTCCTTCCCATGGAATCAGCCTGCTGACGAGTCAGCACTCCCTGCTCAGTTCCTTTGTTCATCAGATCCTGCACCGAAATCCCCGCTCCGTCATCTGCCACTTGTATGGAGCACATCCCCCGGGTATATCCGGCGGATACGGTAAGGCTTCCCCGCTCGTTTTTTCCGAGCTTTTTTCGTACATCAGGAGACTCGATTCCATGATCGACGGCATTTCTGATGACATGCACCAGCGCCTCATTCACCATATCGATCAGGGATTTATCGAGTTCGGTCTCAACACCGGTTATGGAGATATCGATTTCCTTCCCGAAGCGCGATGAGAGATCCCGGACCAGCCGGGGGAACTGTTCAAACATCCCCGACAGCGGCACCATCCGGAGAGATATCAGCATGGACTTGAGCTCCCCGTTCAAACTTCCCAGCGTATAACTGTGCCGGGAAAGCACATCGGCAAGCTCCATGCCGGTATCCCGCAGGACCCTGCTTTTTTCAAGGACTGACGGATCAACCGGAAACTCTGACTGCTCCAGCGATGTATTGAGTTCCTTGATCTTTCGGGCAAGCTGCCCCAGCTGCTCAACCTCCGAGGAAACATCCTGACTCCAGACTGACAGCTCCCCTACCGCATTAATCAGCTCATCGAGTTTTGCAGTCTTTACCTCAAATACATCCCGGGATCCTCCGGGCTTCATGTCCGGTTCACCCTGTGAAGGGCTGCCCTGCTGCGGCTGCTCCTCCTCCCGGGACTGTCCTCCGCCTAAATGCGCCAGGGAGCGGACGAGTTCGTCAGGAGGGGGAGATGCTGCCGAACCCTGCCCGGCTTCGTTGACCATCCCCGACAGATAATCCGTACTTTTCAGCAGCACATCAGCGGTATTTCTGTCCAGTTCAATTTGTTCATCCCGAAGCAGGCTTAAGATATTTTCGATCTGGTGTGCAAATTCGGAGATTTCCTTGAGATTCATCATATTTGCCGAGCCCTTCAGCGTGTGGGCGCAGCGGAATACGGTATGAAGCATATCCTGGTCCCCGGGATACTGCTCAAGGTGCATAATACCCGAGGAAAGCCCGGCGGTGTGTTTCTTTGCCTCCTCAATAAATTTGGCCAGGAATTTTCCTTTATCAATCGCCACGTTCTACTCCTGCACATATTCCAGCGCATGGCGGCACAGCCGAATTATCTGCTGTGAATCAACCATGTTCAGCGAAAATACCAGCAGATGATCCCTGCGCTTCTGCTGCTCCAGGGTCAGTATAACCCGTCGATAATAGCTTACCGCCAGTTTCCGGTTTCCAAGCTGCTGATACAGCTCTGCTGAGTAGTATGCTGCAATCCAGCAGTCATGTTCCAGATAGAGCACCTTTTTCATATCCCCCAGAGCCTGATCCGCTTCTCCCTCGATCCGGTGGATCATTGCCCGGATCAGGTACGGCTCCATACTCAGGGGCGCTTCCTTAAGGATCCTTCGGCAGTATTCCGCTGCCTCATCGAACCGCTTGAGATGGAAGAGCACCCCTGCCCGGATGATGTCATATCTTATCTGCTCATCCTTGCCCGGCGATGCCGAATCCAGCATGATTAGCGCATCATCATAAGAGCCTGCCCGGGCTGTCTCAAGAACAGCATCAAGGGTAACCGCTGACTGCCTCGGTTTCCCCTTCTGTGAGACAGAAGGTTTTTCTGCCGGAACCGGTACGGCCGCCGACTGGATTTTCAGCTTCGGCTGCAGCGGCTTTTCCCCGCTGTGCCTGGTAAAGTAGAACAGTCCCTGATGTGAGGTAAGCGCCAGCACCCCGATATCATGGGCGAGGGTTTCCGAGGCTCCGGTGAGAAGCACTCCCCGCGGGGTGAGCAGATCAGACAAAGCGGTAAACACCTGCACCCGGGTCTCCACGGAAAAATAGATGGAGACATTCCGGTAGAGAATGACATCGGCTCGGTTGAGCTTCCGCAGCTGAGAAGCATCAAGCAGGTTCATTTTGCGGAATTCCACGCTGTTTCTGATCAGCGGCACCACCGACCAGGCATGCTCGCTCTCCTGATGCAGATACCGGTCCCGGAGGGATGGATTCATCCCCCTCAGGGCATACCGGGAGAATTTCCCGGACTTTGCCTTGGTGACCGCTTCCTGGTCGATATCGATACCGATGATCCTGCAGCGCCGCAGAGCAGAGGCTCCGTAGGTGCTGTGCACCGCAATTGCCAGAGAATAGGCCTCCGCTCCGGTGGAGCAGCCGGCGCTCAGCAGGGTGATTTTTCCCTCTTCCCGCAGCAGTTTCGGCATATGACGGACAATCAGCATCTCCAGATATGCAGGCTCCCGGAAAAAATAGGTCTCCTTAATGGTAATCCTGGAAATCAGTTCGTCTCTGACCTGCTCGTCTGATTCAAGCAGGCGCAGGTACTCGGCAGCTGAAGCAGTATCATGCTGCTTCATATGTTTGAGCACTCCGTGGTCAATCACCGACCGGGAAACACGGGATGCCGAAGTTCCGGTAACTTTTTCGAGATAGTCATAAACCGGCTGCAGATTATCTCTCAGTGTCGCCGGCATAATTCCCCCGTCTGTACAAACCTGATTAAGGAAGGAGCAATGTCCTGCAGAGCCATCACGCAGTCAACCCGTTTGGTCTCAATGGCGGCCCTGGGCATGCCGAACACCACCGAAGTTTCTTCATCCTGAGCAATGGTTACTCCGCCGGCCTGTTTTACTGATGCAATTCCCAGGGCACCGTCGCGGCCCATCCCGGTAAGCACGATCCCTACCGCGCGGTCGGTGCAGTGCTCGGCCAGGGACAGAAACAGCTTGTCACAGGAGGGGGCATAGATATCACGGGAGGACTGATTTTCCAAGCTGGCAGTCAAATTTCTGCCGACGAGCAGATGCTTTCCCGCCGGAGCCAGGTAGACGAACCCCGGCAGTATCACATCCCCTTCAGATGCAATGCGCACATCCAGGGATGTGACCTTGCTGAGCCAGGAGGCAAGACCGGGAATAAACTCTCCGCCGATGTGCTGGGCAATCAGCAGTGATGCCGGAAATCCCGGCGGCAGAGCTCCGAGGAGCGATGCCACAGCCTTCGGCCCCCCGGTGGATGCGGCTACCGCTATTACCGGGTGATCCAGATGTTTCGCCTTCGTTACAGGCTGCACTTCCTGACTCTGGGCACGTCTGCCTATGGAATAGAGATGACGGATCACCTTGACCTTGGAAAGATAGTTCACCTTTGTAATCAGCTCCGCTGATCCGGCTGCGGAGATGCAGTCCTTGTCCATCACCTCCAGAGCTCCCATACCGACCGCTTTGAAGGCAGCCTCCGCGTCGTACAGGGAGGTAAGCACCAGAATCGGAACCGGTGTATGGGCCATAATGGTTTCGATTGCTTCATAACCGTCCATCACCGGCATGGCAATATCCATGGTAATGAGATCGGGACGGAGCTTTTCATTGAGCATGACCGCCTGCATGCCGTTTTCCGCAGATCCTACCACTTCAACGAAACCGTCCTCCTCAAGCAATGAGGATATCAGCTCCCTGCTGAAGGCGCTGTCGTCAACTACCAGTACCCGAATCGTTCCCATGAATTTCTGCCGCCCCGCTTATGTATCATCCGAATGCAGCCCGAGCTTAAAATGCTCCAGCAGCTCCGTCAGTTCTCTGGTCACCCGGGAGAATTCCTCACCGCTCTCATTAATGGACTGAATCGCCTCGCTGTTCTGCTTTGCTCCTTCTGAAAGTTCCTTGAGTCCGGTCTGAATCTGATTAGCCGCACTCTGCTGCTGCTGTACCGCCAGCACAATCTGCTTGATCGATTCATTCGACTTTTTGATGTTGTCCACAACTGACTCCACCTTCTGCACTGAATTGCCGGAGTATTCCAGGCCCTGATGTATATTCTTGGTCGTCTTTTCAGATCCCAGCACCATTTTATCAGAGAGGGACTGGATCTCGGTGATCAGCCCGTCGATGTTGGCAGTGGACTGCATCACATCTTCGGTGAGCTTTCTGATCTCCGAAGCAACCACCCCGAACCTTCTGCCCGACTCACCGGCGCTTGACGCCTCCAGGGCGGCGTTAAAGGAGATGATTTTCGTCTGGTCTGATATATTGCTGATAATCTCCATCACCTTGGAAATATCCTTAGATTTCTCCTTCAGCTCCATGATGTAGTGGATATCACGGTCATTGTCGGTGTTGATGTCACGCATTTTATCCGCCACCGACTCAATCAGCTGAGCGCTTTCGGTCACGTGCTGATAGTTGCTCTCCGAAAGTCCGGAAACCGCATTGACGTTCTCCGAAACTTGGCTGAATGAGGAGGCAAACTCGTCCATGGTGGAGGAAATCTCCGATACCGACCCCGCCTGCTCCACGGCAATGGAGGACTGCTGCTCTACGCTTGCAGAAATGGTGGTGCCGACGTTCCCGGTCACCTTTGCTGCAGAGCGGATGGATGCAACAATTTCTTTGATCCTGCTTACCATCTCCCGCATCCCCTCAACCAGCCGGCCGATCTCATCAGAGCGTTTCGTGGTTACCTGGAAATCAAGATACCCCTCCTGGAGATGGGACACGGCATCGGTCATTTCCCTGATCGGCCTGGAAAGACCGCCGGCAAGCATGTAGGCAATGGCAATGACTACCAGCCCCATGAAGAAAACAATGAAATACACCGGCGTCATCAGTCCCCGGAGCTCCCCATGGAGCAGGCCTGCATCCAGCTGGGAGATAAGGGCCCAGCTGATATCCGAGATCACAGCATCTCCGCGGTCAATCCGCACTGGAGCAAATGCGGCCAGTATGGAGACCTCTCCTTCCTCAGCAGTCATGGTGCTTCGTACGGGGTAGTTCCTCAAAGCCGCGTCAGTTACCTCAGTGGCATACCGGTCTCCTCTTGTGAGCACTTCTGCCTGCCTTCTCGGGACTGTCAGCAGCTGCGAGTTCTGATTCACCAGGAAGGTCTCCCGCTGATCATATCTTCCGTAGTCCGCTTCGCTGATCAGACTGATATGTTGGAAACTGCGGCCGGCAATCAGCAGCGATGAAAAATTCCCCTGCCGGTCATACAGGGGTACTCCGAAATAGAGCTTGTCATGGTCCAGCACACCGTCGCGGACCATTTTGATACCGCTGCTGCGCAGTGAGCGGGAAATTTCCTGGAGAACGGTCTGCTCACCGTCTTCGCCTTCGAGGGTGCTGCCGACATCAGCAGCCAGGAAGTTCTGATCATACAGCAGTCTGCCGCTCTCCCGGTCCACCACCGCAAAGGAGCTAAACCCCTCCCGGAAAAACCGGCTTTTTATCACCAGTCCCTGGTCAAATACAGCTTCCTCGAAGCGTGCACGCCTGGATTCATCCTCTGCTTCGACAAGCTCGCTCACCTGATGAGTAAATGCCTGTATCTCAGGACTTGCGGCAAGGTCGGCAACCGTGCCCAGCTGGGATCTGAGATACTCCTCGATCTGCCGGGCTTTCCTGTCGCTCACCTCCTGCATGTCCTCAATCGCCTGGCCGGTCCTGCCTTCGATCAGATAGGATACTGAAAAAAAGAGAATAACGGCTACGGGGATGAAAAAAACAAGAAACAAAATGACCGTCAGCTTACCCCGCAGACTGGTCCGAAGTGATAATCCCATGTACAACCTCCTCACGTACCTCTGATAAT
>PWKH01000149.1 GCA_003559765.1 Spirochaetaceae bacterium | reverse complement strand
CCCGGGGGCAATCCTCCCTTTGACGAGCGGGCATATTTTACGTATAATGTATAGATATGGAAAACTCGAACACACGTTATCAGATTGGCGAGCATGTCGTGTATCCCCTCCAGGGGGTCGGCATCATTCAGGATATAACAAAACGCACCTTCAAGGGCAAGGATATCCTTTATTATGTGATCTTCCTTGACATCAGCGATATGACCGTGATGGTCCCGGTGGACAACGCTGAGAACATTGGAATCCGCCCAATTGTCAGCACCGAGGAAGCGCATCAGGCCCTGGACAGCATCTCCGGCTCCTATGAACCGGTCACGGTGGACTGGAAGGTGCGCTATTCCATGAACCTGGAACTGCTCAAGGAAGGCACCATCGTGTCCATCGCATCGGTCGTGCAGACGCTGTATCATCGAAGCAAGATCAAGGAGCTTCCGGTTCAGGAACGCAAGCTCTACGACAGTGCCCTGCGCATCCTCATCGACGAAATCTCCTTTGCCGTCGACAAACCGAAAAAGGAGATAGAAGGCCTGGTTTTCAGCAGGCTGGAAACAGAGTGAGCTTTTCAGTTCATGAGCTGCATGCCGTCTGCATCATCACCGCGGCGGGGAACAGCAGCCGTTTCACCGACTCCGATGAAAAAAAGGAATTTATCCGCTATGAGGGGAAGGCGCTGCTGGCCTGGTCGCTGAAGGCCTGCCGGGACAGCGGCGTAATCCGAAGCGTCCTCGTGACCCATCCCCCGGGAAGGATGGAGGAAGCCCGCGAGGCCGCAGGATCCATGGAGCAGCGCATTCCCGTCAGCTACACCGCCGGAGGGGAAACCCGCCAGGAGTCGGTGCGCCTCGGCCTTGAGTTTCTTGCCTCCTCTGCACAGCAGCCCGACTACGTGCTGATCCATGACGGAGCACGTCCGTGGGTAACTCCGCGCTGCATCAGGGATGTGCTCAAAAGTGCGGCAGAAATCGGCGGAGCCCTTCCGGTGGTTCCCCTGGCCGACGCGGTCAAGCAGATCAGCAGCGGCGAGGTGATCGGCCACCTGAACCGCACCTCCACCGTCGGCGCCCAGACACCCCAGGGGTTTGAATTTCCCGGCATCCTGGCAGCTCACCGACTGGCCGCCCGGCGGAACAGATGCTACATTGATGACACGGAAGTATATACCGACTACGGCGGCAGAGTAGCTGCGGTCACGGGGGACCTGGAGAACCGGAAGGTGACCTACCCCTCGGATATCCCCTTTTCTAGGAGCAGCATATGACCATTGGACAAGGCTGGGACCGCCACCGGCTGACCGCCGGCCGCCCCCTGCGCATCGGAGGAGTCACGATCCCCCATGACCGGGGAGCTCTGGGCCACTCCGACGGGGACGCCCTGCTTCATGCAATAATCGACGCCCTCTTCGGAGCCTGCAGTATGGGCGATATCGGATCCCACTTTCCCCCGGGGGACCCTGCCTGGAAGGATGCCGACAGCATCACTCTGCTGCAGCATGCCTGGGAGAAGCTGATCAATGCAGGGTTCCAGACGGTGCATATCGATACCACGGTGGTCCTGGAGCAGCCGAAGCTCAGCCCATTTATTGAACGCATGCGCTCAGCGATTGCCGAGGCTGTATCGATCCCCCTTGAGGCGGTTTCGGTTAAAGCAAAGACCGCTGAAGGGTTCCCCCCCGTCGGCACCGGTGAAGCGATTGAAGCCTACGCCTCGGTTCTGGTCCAGCCCCTCGAGGAAGATCAGAGCATGTATCTGTAGAAAGAGCCCGGTCTGCACCGGGCTCTTCATCGACCTGTTTTTTAAAGAACTAATCGTCTAATGATTCCTCTTCCCCCATAATCAGCAGGGATTTCGGATCGAGCTTCAGGCTCATCTGCTTCACCATCTGCTCGTCGCGGTCCTTTACCAGGTTCAGGCAGACGTGGTCCTGTTCAAAGCTCAGACCGATGAGTACATCGATATTGTCAATAAGCGTCTGCACCGGCTGAGATACCCCGTAGTGATCATAGGGGGCTGACTCATCAGCCGCAGAGATGCTGAACCATACTTCCAGGTTCATTTCCTGGGCAAGTTCCCGGATTTTCCCGAGGTCTTCTGCTTCACTGCCGTAGAGGCGGTATCCGTCGAACATCACCGCATCGGCCTTGAACCCGCCGTCTACGATCATGGCGTGCAGGCTCGTGATGATCTGATCAACCTCCACGTGCTCCTGGTTGAAGTTCACAATAATCCGGTTCTTCACGATCTCATCATGAACTTCCCTTGCCTTATCCAGTCCCCGCTTGCGGGAAATCTCCGCAAAAATATCCTCATACCAGGAGATCACGTGACTTACGTTCTGGGAAAAGGACACGTGGATCACATGCTGATCCTGAAAGAGCTTGTCCGTTGCCATATGGACCAGGCACGCGGTCTTTCCCACTCCCTTGCGGGAGGTGATAACGCCAAGGTTTCCCTTGCCCAGTCCCCCGTGGATGGACTGCTCAAAAATCCGCAGGGGACTTCGCTTAACTAATTCTTCTTTCACCATCGGTTTGATTCCTCCGGATAGTATTCGTTACTGTCAGTATATCACAGCTGTCGCAGAAGGCTATTACTTTCCGGACTCAGCTTTCCGTTTCTCTTCGTAGGCCTTCTTCAGTTCTTCCCCGATGCTCTGGGGAACCTTGCCGTATTTCAGAAATTCCATGGTGAATTCAGCCTTGCCCTGGGTCAGGGACCTGAGATTCGTGGAATACCCGAACATCTCGCTGAGGGGCACCTCAGCTTCCACGACGCAGAAGGCTCCTTCCTCCACCGCACTGACGATGATTCCCCTCCGCTGGTTGATGGTGGCGAAAATATTCCCCTGGAACTCGGTAGGACCTTCCACGGACACCTTCATCACCGGCTCCATAATAATCGGCTGAGCCTTCTTGTAGGCTTCCCGGAATGCGCCGATTGCCGCAGTCTTGAAGGCCATCTCCGATGAGTCCACCGGGTGGTACTGTCCGTCGTTGATGCCCGCCTTCACGCCGACGATGGGAAATCCGATCAGCGTGCCCTTGAGCATGGCCTCCTGGAATCCCCGGTCACATGCCGGAATATATTCAGTGGGGATGACCCCGCCCTTGATCTTGTTTTCAAACTCGTAGTTCTTTTCTTCTTCAAAGTACGGCTCAATGTAGCCGGCAACCCGGGCAAACTGTCCGGATCCTCCGGTCTGCTTCTTGTGGGTGTAGTTGAATTCTGCCCGGGTGCTGATCGCCTCCCGGTAGGCAACCTGGGGCTGCCCGACCTCAACTTCCGCTCGGTATTCCCGCTTCATTCGTTCAATATACACCTCAAGGTGAAGCTCTCCCATTCCCTGGACGATCGTCTCATTTGATTCCGGGTCGACATAGGTCCGGAAGGTGGGATCCTCCTTGGTAAAGCGGTTGAGCGCCTTAGCCATGTTGTCGGCGGCCATCTTGTCCTTGGGACTCACCGCCAGGCTGATTACGGGATTGGGCACGTACATACTGGTCATGGAGTAGTTCAGTCCGCCGCCGGCAAAGGTGTCACCTGAAGCGCAGTCGATGGCAAAGAGGGCTGCGATATCGCCGCAGTAAGCCTCGGTGATGTCCTCCATGGAATCCGCGTGCATGCGGATCAGCCGGCCGATCTTGAAGCGTTTCTTCGAACGGATGTTGTACAGCTCGTCGCCCTTCTTCAGCTTCCCCTGATATATCCTGATGTAGGTAAGCTGACCGTACTGGCCGTCTTCAAGCTTGAAGGCCAGAGCAACCGTGGGCTTTTCAGAATTGCTGGTCAGCTCAATTTCCTCTTCGTTGTTGTCCAGGTCCAGGGCGATATTTTTCACCTGGGTGGGATTGGGGAGGTATTCAACCACCGCATCCATCAGCGGCTGGATTCCCTTGTTCTTATAGGCTGACCCCATGAACACCGGGGTAAGGTCCTGCGAAAGTGTTCCTCGGCGCACAGCATCGTAGATCAGTTCTTCGGTAATTTTATCCTCAAGCATGGCCTCCATCAGTTCATCGGAGAACATGGAGATAGCATCAAGCATCTCCTCACGCTTTTCCGCCGCCTCTGACTGCAGATGTTCCGGGATGTCCGCTTCGCGGATATCTTCGCCGCTGGGGCCGTCAAAATAGATCGCCCTCATCTTCACCAGATCCACAATCCCTTCAATCTTATCCTCAAGTCCGATGGGTATCTGCATGAGCACGGCGTTATGTCCCAGCTTGTTGACCAGCTGGTCCTTCACCTTGTAGGGATTCGCCCCCAGGCGGTCGCACTTGTTGATGAAAGCCACCCTGGGCACACCGTAGCGCTTCATCTGGCGGTCGACGGTAATTGACTGGGACTGCACCCCGCCTACCGAACACAGCACCAGCACTGCACCGTCGAGAACCCGCAGAGACCGTTCCACCTCGATGGTGAAGTCCACGTGCCCCGGAGTATCGATGATGTTTACCCCATACCCCTTCCATTCAACGCGGGTTGCCGCTGAAGCGATTGTTATGCCGCGCTCCCGTTCCAGCTCCATTGAGTCCATGGTAGCTCCGACTCCGTCCTTTCCCCGAACTTCATGAATCTGATGTATTCTCTTGGTGTAGAACAGCATCCGTTCAGAAAGGGTCGTTTTACCAGAATCAATATGCGCACTGATACCGATATTTCTCATTTTAGTAATATCAAACATATACGTTCCTCTTTTCCTGTGTCCAATATAAGCATATTGTGAAGTGATGTTTACTGTCTCACTGAATATTCGAACAGAATGCAACCAGCGGATGGGCCAAAATCACAACGGTGTATAATTTTATACTACTCAATTTATTTTTTCAATCCCCCCGGATGATTCCTGAGAAAAAACTCTTCACGCACTTCCCCTCCTCTGCTATGATGCGCTCAGAACAACAGCCACGGGAGGTGCATATGGCTTCACTTTTTTCCAAGATCATCAGCAGGGAGATCCCCGCCTCAGTCATCCATGAGGATGAGCGGTGCATCGTGATCCTGGACATTGCTCCGGTCAACAAAGGTCATGCACTGGTTATCTCCAGACAGGAGTACGAGACCATGGATGAGTGCCCTGCTGAGATAATGAATCACCTCATGGAGATATCCCGGAGGGTCGTCTCATCCATGGAGCGGGTCCTGGGCATCGACGGATACAACCTGCTGATCAACAACCGCCGGGCATCAGGCCAGGAGATCCCCCACCTGCATATTCATATCATACCCCGCTACGACGGGGACGGGAAAACCCCGCTGTTCAAAAAGGAGCAGTACCGCGATGGAGAAGCGGACGAACTCGCTTCCCGGCTGAAGCTGACCTAGAGCTGCTGAGGCGGAGCGACCGACTCCCGGATCACCAGCCGGTGGGAAATGCAGGCGCGGCCGGCCCGGGGCCCGTCCCCGCGGATCATGGCAAACAGCAGCTGTCCTGCGGTCACCCCCTTGTCCCATGCCGGCTGATCCACCGTGGTCAGCCCCGGCACCATGATGGAAGCCTCGGGAATATTGTCGAACCCTGCCACGGAGACTGCTCCGGGCACCGGGACCCCTGCCTCCCGGAGGGTCTGCATAACCCCAAGGGCGGTGATGTCGCTCATAGTCACGATGCAGGTAGGCCGGGGATGATCTGCAAGCACCTGCGCACCCGCCGTTCTGCCCCCGGAGAGCGAACAGGGGCTGTGATACAGCCTGACTGATTCAGAGGGACAGACAAGCCCGGCTGATGCGAGCACCTCCCGGTAGCCTTCCATCCGGCGGTCAATCACACTGGAGCTGATCGCCGGGATGTCCCGCTCCCCGGATACCGATATGAGGGCGAACCTGCGGTGCCCCAGACCGAGGAGGTACGCCATAATATCCCCCGCTGCCTGCCGGTCGTCAATATTCACGCTGTGCATCCCCCCGGAAGGAGTGCCGTCGATGGTGATGAAGGGAATGTCCTTCATCCTGATGCTGTCGACTCCCCGATGCTCCGCCTCCATGCCCATGGTGATCATGCCGTCCACCGCCGCACTGCGGATCGCCTTGGAGAGGCTCTTCCCGAAGGGGGGAATGACCGTCAGGGTATATTCCTCCTCCTGGCATACCGAACCGACCCCCTGTATCACCTGCTGGATGTAGGGATTCTGCATGGCATCAGGGATGGCATGGGGAAGCAGGAACCCGATGCTGTGATGCCGCTGGAGGGAGAAATTCCTCGCCAGAGTATCGGGATAGTAGCCCAGGGACTCTGCGACCTGAAGAATTTTTTTTCTCGCCTCATCTGATATCCTCCGGGGGGAATTGAAGGCAAAGGAGACCGAGGTTTTTGAATACCCTGACTCCCGGGCGATATCTGCAATGGTGACTCGTCTTCGTCTCATCCGCTCTGCCATGTTTGCGTCCTTTTATTACAAAGTAAACAAGTTTAGCAGCCCTGCATAGCCGCCGGTGAGAAAATATCCTTGAGTTTCCCTCCGGAGGGTACTACAATATAGCCATGGCACACTGTTTTTATTGCGGATGGGAAGTGAACGGGAAGATCTACCGCAGTTCTCTGTGCGCAGACTGCGGGAAGCCCCTGAAGATCTGCAGGAACTGCAGGTTCTACGCCCCCGGGGAGAAGTATGACTGCAGGGAGCACATCGCCGATCCGGTCTATGACAAGGAGCGGGAAAACTACTGCGACGGCTTCTCGCCGGCTGAAGGACCCTGGGAGGGGGACCTTCAGCAGCAAAATGCTGAGGATGCAAAGAAGAAGTTCAACTCGCTCTTTGATTTCTAGATGACTGAATGCAAGGAGGTATTCCCATGCTTATTGATCTGCTGGTAAACCGCAGGAGCATCCGCCGGTATGACGCCCAGCCGGTGGAGGAGGAAACCGTCAGACAGCTGCTCCAGGCCGCACTGCTGTCCCCCTCATCGCGGGGCATCCGGCCGTGGGAGTTTGTGGTGGTCAACGAGACGGAGCTGATCAGGGAACTGGCTGAATCCAGGCAGCACGGCTCATCCTTTCTCGCTGATGCCCCCCTGGCCGTTGCCGTGCTGGGTATTCCTGAAGCCAGCGACGTGTGGATAGAGGACTGCGCAATTGCCGCATCCAGCATCCTGCTGGCCGCAGAGGATGCGGGGCTCGGGGCATGCTGGGTCCAGATCAGACAGCGCCCGGCTGCCGACGGGAGATCCGCCGATGAGTACGTCCGGGATGTGCTTCGGATTCCGTCAAACCGCTCCGTTGAGGCAGTCATTGCCCTGGGGTATCCCGCAGAGGAGCCGAATCCCCACAACATGAATGACCTGAACTGGGACAAGGTATACTTCAACCGCCGCAGCTGAACCGCTGCGGCGGTGCCCCTCTGCTAAAGCAGGAGATCGAGGTCCAGCTCGCCGAGGACGCAGGGCATCTGAATGCCCCAGTGCTCAAGCACCTGGGGATGGATCTCCCCGAAGACTCCCGCTTTTCTGCCGCCGACGATCACCGCGGCGCACCGGCCGGGGATAAACCGGGGATCATCCGACTCCTCAAGCCGGTATTCACGGGAGAGATAGTAGCACAGCGCCGCAATGTGGCTGTTGATTTCGTTAAACCCCGCCTCGCTGTCAGCCCAGAGAAACCCGAGATAGTTCCTGGTGACCGTCCCCGAATTGTCGGAATCATCCAGAAAGGCCACCTTCCCGATCTCAAAAATCTGGTGGGGGTACACCGCATTGCTGGAGACCGATTCAGACTGCAGCAGCGCCGGAGCAATTGAGGCGCGAAGGTATGCATAGTTTTCACTCATGGGATTGGCAATCTGGACATGATCGTCCCCGCTGATGCGCATCTTCGTGATGTAGTCCCGTTCTGATCCCAGATAGTTGTACATCATCTCCTGATATCCCAGCCCGATCATGATGTCCTT
>PWKH01000052.1 GCA_003559765.1 Spirochaetaceae bacterium | reverse complement strand
TCAATGCCGGGATTATCTTATTCATAACAGAACCCGTTTGAATTATCCGTATTTTCGCAGCCTGGGGGTATCCACATCCAGTGGTATCGTCGAATCAGGCTGCAAGCATGTTATTGGAGCCAGGGTAAAACAATCGGGTATGCATTGGACGGTTCGTGGGGCGAATGCCATAATTGCCCTGCGATGCTTCAAACTCAGCGACCGTTTTGATTCGTTTATGGATAAACGGAAAAGGGCTTAGCATGAGGAAAAAAACGAAATTGTCGTGCACCCCCGCGGGTAGAAGTGTTTGCATGATGAAAGATTATAAGCTATAGTTAGAAACTATCTTAATATAACAAGAAGGAAACCCGCAAGGGTAAACATATATGAAGTCATTGGTCTATACAAAACGGTTTCTCCAAGCGTTCAAGGATCCAAGAAAGGTTCAGATGCAGACGCTCAATCGGATAGTGAAAAAGAATCAGCATACAGTATACGGAAGACGCTACGGATTTTCCGAAATAAAAACGGTGCAGGACTACCAGCGCCGGGTGCCGATCATCGAATATCAGGACATCCTGCCTGAGATTGAACGGCTCAAGCGGGGAGAGCAGGGAATCCTTACCTCCGCCCCGGTGGAATACTTTGCCTCCACCTCCGGGACTACCAGCGGGGTCAAACTGGTGCCGGTGACCAAGGAACGGATCCAGGCGCTGAAAACGGAGTTCATCATCTGGATGCGGCTGACTCTCAAGGGCCATCTCAAGGATGCCCTGGGAAAGATCCTCTACATTGCCGGACCCTATCACGAAGGACTCACTGAAGGGGGAATCCCCTACGGCAGCATCTCGGGGTATCTGATCTACAAGGGCCCTGACTGGGCGAAGAAGCGGCTGGCTATTCCCATCGAAGTCTTTAATGAGTTTGACTACGAGCGCAAACTCTATCTCATGGCGCTGTATGCGCTTCAGAGCAACGTCACCCATCTCGGGTTCACCACCAGCATCGAGGTGCTGCTTCTGTTCGACTATATCCGGGAGAACTGGGATTCCCTGGTCAATGACGTCGAACAGATCAATCCAAGACGGGGGAAGAAGCTGCGGATGCTCAAGGACCCCAAGCCCGCACACATCTGGCCGAAGCTCCATCTGGCCAACTGCTTTATGACCGAGACCAGCAAGATCTACATGCAGACGCTGATGGACGTCATCGGCCGGGACATCGTGGTAAGGGATCCGGGAATTAATGCCAGCGAAGGCAGGATTTCTCTGGGCATCTGCGATGACCAGCTCTCGGGATACCCGGCGGTGTACAACACCTTTTTTGAGTTTCAGGACCACCAGAACCCCGATGTGATCAGACTGGTGGACACCCTCCAGCAGGATCACCGCTACAAGATCATCCTGACTACTAGTGAGGGACTGTACCGGTACAATACCGGCGATGTGGTGGAGGTCACCGGCTTTAAGAACAACCTGCCCCAGGTCCGGTTCTACCAGCGGGATTTCTTTCTCAATATCGTGGGAGAACTTGCGGCGGAACGGGAGCTGGTGAAGGCCATGGAGCTGACCCTGGAGCATACCGGGGTGGAGGTGGAGGGATTCACCTATATCCCCTATTATCCCGAGGGATTTGCCCGGCCCCGGTATGAGGTGCTGATTGAGCCTGCCGGCAGTACTGCCGGGGAGGGGATTGACCGGCACTTCGCCAGGCGGCTGGATGACTGTCTCAAGGAGTACATCAACGACTACCGGCAGATGCGCAACGAATTCGGCCGGCTTGATCCGCCGGTGGTTACGGTGCTCAAGCCGGGCAGCTGGCAGCAGATGAATTCCCGGCGGATCGTCAGGGCGGGTCAGCCGAAGTATGTGCATATTGCTAAGGACCCCGCTTTCAAGGAATCCTTTGAAATCGATTACTCGGTCTTTGCTTGATATGGACATCCATGATATTTACAACCTGATCACCGCACAGTTTGACACATTCTCTCCCGCAGAAAAGCGGGTTGCCAGGATGCTTCTGGCGGATTATCCGATGAGCGGGCTCAATCCCATATCGGTGGTTGCCCGGGAGGCTTCAGTCAGCGGTCCGACGGTGCTGCGGTTTATCAATAAGCTCGGGTACCGACGGTACGCGGAATTTCAGGAAAAACTCAAAACTGATCTTGACCAGCGAATGAAGGGCCCCCTGCTGGTTGATCCGGCCGGCAAGGATGTGGATCCCGAGGATGCGGCCACCTATCTTTCCCATTTTTCCCGGGAGCTGCAGCGCAATATTGATGAGACCTTCCGATCCCTTCCGCTGGATGAAGTGGAGGCGGTGCTGGAGCTGTTCATGGATACGAAGAAGCACATCCACATCATGGGAGGACAGTTCACCGAGAATCTCGCCCGGCATCTCTATTTTCACCTGCGGAAAATGCGTCCCGGAGTATCGATGATCTTCGGGCAGTCCGTCTCCAGGATTGATCTGCTTCTTGACCTCGGGAGGAAGGATGTGCTGGTGGTCTTCGATGTCCGGCGTTACCAGCTTGATGTTCTCGAACTGGTTACCAGGGCTGCCGCCCAGGCGGACCGGGTGGTGCTGATTACTGATGAGTGGCTTTCCCCGGGGGCAAAAGCAGCGGACCACGTGCTGTCCTGTAAAGTATCCTCACCCAGCCGGTGGGACAGTCTGGTGGCTATGAGCGCAGTCGTAGAAGCGCTGATTTCCGAGTTTATGGACCGCCGCTGGCCCGACGTGCAGCAGCGGCTGAGCCGGATCGAGGAGATCCGCGACGAGCTGTTCAGCGGCGGTGATGAGGAGCACCGGAAGCACAGAATTCCCCGGCACCGTCAGTAACCCGGCAGTTCAGGCTGAATCAAATCAGCGCCTATCATCATAATTCATCCCAGTACATCTTGCCGTCATGATCCTCACCTGATAGGATGCTCACACTGTGAGTCCATTGAGACAGCAAGGAGTAGATTGTATGGTGAAAACACGAGAAGAGGTTGAAAGAAAATTCAGGCAGATTCCCGAAGATGCCGGCCAGGAGATGATTGAGCGGGTGAAGGCGGATCTAAAGCGGTATGCATTCTCGCCGGCCTTCCTGCTTCCGGTGAAAAAGCCCTTTCTGACCATGACCAAGGCTGAGCTGCGCGAGGAAATCGACCGGGTGCTGGATCTTGATGATGAGTACCTGCTCAAACGGGCCTCCGGATTCAGCGATGATCCCCAGCAGATCCGCTGCGCCCAGATCAACCTGCTGCTGTACTATTATGACCTGCTTGCCCGGCTGAGGAAGGATCTTCCCGAGGCCTGGGATGAGATCCATGAGCTCTACGAGGATGATTAGACTGCCAGGGTCACCAGGCAGCCGAAGATAAAGCTCATTGAAAAGGCCAGGAATATTTTTGAAACGCTTCCCATGGATGCTCCCTTGGTATGAAGGGAGTATCCCCGGGCGTGCATGATGCCCGCCTCCCGGACGGCAAAGGGCAGAGACAGCACCAAAAAGGGAAGCATGAAGAATGGATACATTCCGGTAATAATCAGCCCTCCGGCCAGCAGATAGGAAACTGTCAGCTCTGCTGCAATAATTCTCCGGGAAGCCTGTCTGCCCGCAAGAATCGAGAGGGTCTTTCTACCCGCCTGTATATCGGCTTCAAGGTCGCAGGTGTTGTTCACCGTCAGGATCATGGCTATCAGGATGAGAAACGGGAGGGATGCGCTCAGCGTCTGCAGCTGCCAGCTGCCGGACTGGATGTAGTAGGAGAGGATGAACAGCAGGGAGCCGAGAAATCCCCCCGCAAAGAGTTCCCCTGCCGGAGTTCTTGAGATGGGAAGGGGCCCGCCGGTATAGGTGAATCCCACGGCCATGGAGACGGCGCCGACGGCCAGCACCGTCCAGCTGGTCATCCAGGCGATGATGATTCCCAGAATCCCGGCAAGCGAAAAAAGGACCGCAGAAATACCCAGGGCCAGGGCGGGACTCACCCCGTCGTGGACCAGCACCTTGTCCTGCTCCCGGTTGAGTTCCCTGGTGTCAGTACCGGAGATGAAATCAAAGTAACTATTGAACCCCGTCGTTCCCATATCCACCAGCAGCACCGCCGCAAGCATCAGTCCGAAAAGCGGCCAGGACCACACCTGATCAGTCACGGCCGCATAGAGGCTCCCGCTGAGAAAGGACGCCATGCTGATAATTTTCGTGCGGATTTCCACGATCCGGTTAAACTGTCTCAAGTTCATGGAAGATAACTATATCTGAGAATACCTGGAGTTAAAAGCCCTCGGGCTTTTCTTTTTTCTTTCCCCCTGATACAGTGCAGGTATGAGCGTCTTCGAAGGACTGGTAAATACCCTGGTGCGGGGGATTTCCCGACTGCTGTTTAAATTTGATCCCTCGCCGCTTCAGACCATGCCCCGCAAAGGCCCGGTGCTGATGATAGTAAATCACGTCTCCAATTTTGAAGGTCCCATGATGTACGTCTATCTGCGGCCGAGAAACACCTATGCTTTGGCAAAACGGCAGCTGTGGGATCACTTGATCACCCGGAAGCTGATGGAGGTCTGGAAGGCAATCCCGGTGGACCGGGGGGTGCTGGACCGTCAGGCCATGAATCAGTGCTTTGCGGTGCTGAAGCAGGGGGACTATCTGTGCATTGCACCGGAAGGCACCAGAAGCAGAGACGGTACGCTGCAGCGCGGGAAAGCAGGGATCGCCTACATTGCCGCCAGGAAGCAGGTGCCGATTATTCCAGTGGCAACGACAGGATTCGAACAGTTCCCCCGGAACATCCGCCGGTTACGGAGAACGCCGGTCACCTTCACCGTGGGCAGCCCCTTTGAAATTCTGCCCCCTCAGGGGAGAGTCACCCCCCAGGTGCGCCAAGTTATTGCCGATGAGATGATGATGCGTCTCGCCCAGCAGATGCCCCCGGAATACCGGGGCTATTACGCTGACCGGGAGTTCAGCTACAGCTATACCCGCGGTTTGGAATAGTCCTTTTTCTGATGCAGCTTCCACCAGGGGATGCGGGGATATTCATGGTGCTCCCAGTGATAGCCGAAAAAATAGCAGCTCAGCATTGCCGCGGCATGGCCTGCCTGCTGGCTTCTGGCCCGGTGCGGGGCCATGAGTTCTGTATGGGGAGGCCGGTGGGGCAGATAGGTGCCGAAATAGAACAGCTGGAAGGTTCCCAGAAAAGCCGGCAGCACCCAGAACAGCAGCAGCCGCTGCACCTCAATGCCTGCGCCGTATCGCAGCAGGTTGAATGCCGCCGCCATAATCACCAGCTGCAGGACCGTGACATAGCGGGAAAAGAACTGGATAAACCAGACAAAGGGACTGCGGCTTTCGGAGAAGTCAGGATCATCGCCTGCTGCAGGACTTCGGTGATGGGCCATGTGCTTGGTGAACATCCGGCGGTAGGAGAAGGCGGCGAAAAGCCGCAGGGCAATCATCCCGAAGGCGCTGTTGAGCCCTCGGCGGGAGCTCACGCTTCCGTGCATGCTGTCATGAGCAGTGATGAACAGTCCCGTGTAGAGATAGGCCTGAATGAGTACATGGAACATCCCGCGCAGCACCCCGAAATCGCCGGGAAGCAGCACCAGCACAGCGATTATATGCCCCAGCCACAGCAGGATGATCAGTGAAGCCGCAAGAATCCCCATCGGCACCTCCTAGGATTCATAGCGGCGGATGAGCTCCGCTGCGATCTTTCCGGAGAGCAGCGCCAGGGGCATGCCGCCGCCCGGGTGGACGCTTCCTCCGCACAGATAGAGCCCCTTCCACCGTTTGGACCGGTTCGGGTGCCGGAGAAATGCCGCCGCTCGGGAATTTGAAGAGATGCCGTAGAGGCTGCCCCGGAAGCTGCCGGTGCCCTCGGCGATCTGCCGGGGAGTGAGGGTCTCCTCTGCTTTGATATGTTTCGAGATGTCCGTCCCGAGACCCTTGGAAATCCGGCGGATGACCCGCTGTCTGAGATCAGGCAGCAGTGCTTCCCAGTCCCTGCCGTCGTCGGGGGGAGCATTGATCAGGACGAACCAGTTTTCCCCTCCCGGCGGAGCATGCTCGGAATTGACCTTCGAGGTGATGTTCACATATACCGTAGGATCCTCCGGGAGCCTGAACTCGCCATGGAGCTGGGAGAATTCCGCCTTGTAGTCCCTGGAAAAGAATACCGAATGCACCCCCATTTCACTGAACTGCCGGTCCATGCCCCAGTAGAACACCGCTCCGGAGGTTGAAGGAGCAAGGCTGCGGAAGCGGGCCGCCTGAGGAGCTTCCCGGTCGTCCAGAAGATCATAGAGCTGCAGCACATCAATTCCGGAGACAACGGTATCGCACTGGTATGAAGTTCCCCCGGCACGTACCCCTGATATGTTCCCGCCGGAGGTCTTCACTTCCTCGACACGGCTTGAAGTACGAATCTCAACCCCCAGTTCTTCAGCAAGGGCAACCAAGGCGTTCACCACCGCATAAATTCCTCCATCCACAGCATACCCGCCGAGGCCGTGCTCCACATAGGCGATGTTGTTCAGTGCAGCCGGCACCTGGTAGGGATCAGATCCGTTGTAGGTAGCATACCGGCAGAACAGCTGCACCGCCCTGGGATCTGTGAAGAACCGGCGGATCCCCTGTTCCATGGTCCGAAAGGGATCAATTCTGCCGATGCGAAGCAGTGAGGCAAGCACCTGCCGGGAGCGGTAGGTTGCCGGCTCATGGAGGCTGTTCGTCAGAAATATCCCTCCGGCGGTCTCATAGATGTTCCGTGCATAATCGAAAAATCCCCGTACCTGGGTTTCACTCACCTCCAGATTTCCGGTGAGCGTATCGGTGAAAGCATCAACCCGGTCAGAGGCAAAACAGGTGCCGTCGTCAAACCAGTAGCCGGTGAGGGGAGAGAGGGGAATGAAGGAGAGATAGTCTCTCCGGTCTCTGCCGCAGGAGGCAAAGAGATTGTCAAAAACTTCCGGAAGGGTCAGCAGAGAGGGCCCGGTATCGAAGGTGAATCCGTCGCGGACCAGCAGCCCCGCCTTGCCGCCGCAGACATCCGCCTGTTCAAAGAGGGTAACCCTCCGGCCCTGAAAAGCAAGCCGGATTGCCGCTGAGAGTCCTCCCAGACCGCCGCCGATGACTGCTGTGCTACCGGTACCGTGCGCCATAGCCTTTGATCCTCACATAGATGTTCTGGGTGAGTCCCAGGAGGGAGAAGTTGTAGAACAGATCTTCCAGGGGAATGGTGATGATCCTGATTCCCCAGATTGCTTCGGGATTGTATTCAACAATGGGAAGCCCGGTGAGAATACCGTTCACCAGCAGAAAGGCGATGGTGGAGAACAGGAAAAACCACAGGGTGTGAATCTCCCGGAACAGCCAGGGATTCCAGATCAGGGTGACGGCAATCCAGACGAGAAAGGAGAGCAGGGCCAAAAAGGAGTAGTCGTTATCCCGGAAGATCACCATTCCCGCTGCAGCAAGGAGGACCGCCGCAGCGCCGATGCGGTATACCGATGACGGAGTTTCCGGCTGCTGCCGCCGGCAGACTCTATCGGGGAAGTAGGCTCTCACCACTTCGTAGATGAAAATGCAGGCGTAGGGAACGGTGATGAAAAAAAGCCATTCTCCGACGGGAAGTCCGAGCAGCCTGAAATCCCCGGCATAGACCGGGTTGAAGGACCAGTCTCCCCGTCGGGTGACCAGCACATCCCAGATAAGATAGACACTGCTGACCGGCAGCATGGAGAAAAACACCGCCTTCCAATGGGTATGGAAGGCCACCTTCCGGTCGAAGGACAGCACCAGCGGCAGAGCGATCACCCCCAGGGTGATGACAGTATACGTGTTCATGATATCCCCCCTATCACGTAACGAATCCTATCATACCTGGTGCCTGTCGGCAAAGGGAAATACACCATTCAGCTGAAAAACAGAAGGAGCAGCCTTGATATGATAAGCACCCCGGCGGCAAGTCCCAGGAGGATTGGCAGAATCACCCGAAGTCCTGCAATAATCAGCGCGATGATATCCTTCCATCCGGGCTTATAGGGCTCCTGCACTGCGGTTACCCCTCCACCAGATGACAGGAGACGCGGTGGTCCGCTGCGATGCAGCGAAGTGCCGGCTCCTCGATGCTGCACCGCTGGACTGCTTCGGGACAGCGGGTATGAAAGCGGCAGCCTGCGGGTGGGTTTGCGGGACTGGGAACATCCCCGGAGAGAATGATCCGATCAATTTTACGGCGCGGATCCATCACCGGAATCGCAGAGATCAGCGCCTTGCTGTAGGGATGGAGGGGACGGGCAAAGAACTCCTGCTTTGGAGCTTCCTCCACCAGTCTGCCGAGATACATGACCCCTACGGTATCAGAAATGTGCTTCACCACCCCCAGGTCATGGGAGATGAACAGATAGGTGAGATGGAACTCATCCTGGAGCCGCTCCAGCAGGTTGATGATCTGGGACTGGATGGAGACATCCAGGGCGGAGATCGGTTCATCGGCTACAATGAACTGCGGATTGAGAATCAGCGCCCGGGCAATGACGATGCGCTGCCGCTGACCTCCGGAGAATTCATGGGGATAGCGTCCGTAATGGTACGGCGCCAGACCGCAGGTCTGCAGCACCTCCCGGACCTTTTCCTTCGCCTCAGCCCCCCTGCCCATCCCGTGGACTGCCAGCAGCTCCTTCATTGCGTCTCCGATGCTCTTCCTCGGATTCAGGGCGCTGTAGGGATCCTGGAAGACGATCTGAATATTTCTTCTTGCTTGCCTGATTCCAGCGGCATTGAGGTCAAAGAGATTCTTTCCCTGGTAGTAGACCGCCCCTTCAGTAGGTGAGAGCAGTCTGGTAATGGTGTATCCTGCGGTTGATTTTCCGCACCCGGATTCACCCACCAGTCCGTAGGTATCTCCCCGGGCGATGGAAAAATCTATTCCGTCCACCGCCTGCACATACCCGGAAATCCGGGAGAATACCCCGCTTCTGACGGGAAAGTGCTTCTTCAGCCCTTCGACTCGCAGCAGTGCTTCGCTCATGACTCACCTCCTGATGCATCATCTTGTGATCCGTAAAGCCAGCAGGTGACCTCATGACCGGCTTCCGGACGGATCAGCGGGGGAAACTGCTGTGAACAGATCTCCATGGCGCTTCCGCACCGCGGATGGAAGGGACAGCCCGGAGGCATCTCCAGCGGGTTGGGAACGTTTCCGGGGATATACACCAGTTCATCAAGCTCCTCATCAAGCCGGGGCTTGGAATGCAGCAGCGCCCAGGTGTAGGGGTGCTTCGGCCGCTCAAAGAGGGTATAGACATCTGCATACTCCACAGCCCGCCCGGCATACATGACCACTACGTGATCGGCCATCTCGGAAATCACCCCTAAGTCATGGGTAATGAACAGGATAGCCGTACGGATGCGCTTGCGCAGATCCTTCATCAGCTCCAGAATCTGGGCCTGGATGGTCACATCCAGGGCCGTGGTGGGCTCGTCGGCGATCAGCAGTTTGGGATTGCAGGAGAGGGCCATGGCGATCATCGCCCGCTGCCGCATTCCCCCGCTGAAGCGGTGGGGATACTCATCGACCACCGTCTCCGCCCGGGGAATTCCCACCAGCTGCAGCATCTCTATGCTCCGCTGCCGCGCTTCTTCTCTGGTGAGGTGCTGATGGATCCTCAGGGCTTCTCCCACCTGCTCCCCGATGGTGTACACCGGATTCAGGGAGGTCATGGGCTCCTGAAAGATCATGGCGATATCATTTCCCCGCACCGAACGGATTTCCTGCTTGGACAGGGACAACAGATCCCTGCCTTCAAAGAGGATCTTCCCCTGGGTGATCCGTCCGGGGGGATCGGCAATCAGCCGGAGGATGCTCATGGAGGCAACGCTTTTGCCGCATCCCGATTCTCCGACGATGCCCAGGACCTTGCCCGGCTGCACGGAAAAACTGACCCCGTTGACTGCTTTGACAATCCCCTTTTCCGTTCGAAACTGCGTATGCAGATCGATGACCTCCAGTAAGGGCTGTTCCTGCTGCTTTTCTGCCATATCAGTAGTTCCTTGAACGGGGATCCAGGGCGTCCCGAAGCCCGTCACCCACGAGATTGAATCCCAGGACCATCAGGAAGATGGCTACTCCCGGAATTGTCGTCAGATAGGCGGCAACCCGCATGTAGCCCCGGCCTCTGCTGAGAATCGCCCCCCATTCCGGTGTCGGCGGCTGGGCGCCCAGGCCCAGAAATCCCAGTCCGGCAGCCCACAGAATGGCTGTGGCCACCTGAAAGGTGGACTGCACGATGATCGGCCCGATGCAGTTCGGCAGGATATGGAAAAAGACGATCCTGCTGTCGCGCATGCCCCCGGCCTTGGCTGCGGTGATGTAGCCCTGCTTCTTGACGCTGAGCACCGAACCTCTCACCAGCCTGGCGTAAATCGGAATGGAGGCGATCCCCGTGGCGATCATGACGTTCTGAACTCCCACGCCCAGGACGGTGACCACCACAATGGCAAGGAGGATCCCCGGAAATGCGATCATGATATCGATAATCCGCTGGATCACCAGATCCAGCTTGCCGGCGTAGTACCCCGACAATGCTCCCAGGGGGATGCCGAAGAGCAGTCCGATCCCCACGGATATCAGGCCGATGTTCAGAGAAATCCTGGCACCGAAGAGCATCCTGCTGAACAGGTCCCGGCCCAGTTCGTCGGTGCCGAAATAGTGATCGCTGCTCGGCCCCTGAAGGGCGTTGCCCAGGTCGGTGGAAATCGGGTCATGGGTGGCCAGCAGGGGAGCAAACACTGCTAAAAGAATAAAAGATGCAATAACGATCATCCCGAGGACCGCAGTGCGGTTTCTGCTCAGATGCTTCCATACCAGCCGGTATTCCGACTCGCCCTTTTCGCGCTGTTTTATTCCCTGCTGCAGGGACGCTTCACTGAGCTGTTCCATCACTCACTCTCCTGACTGTAGCTGATTCTCGGATCGAGAAAGGCGTAGAGGATATCGACAAACAGGTTGATGAATACAAATACCGAGGCCAGAAGCAGCACCGCTCCCTGCACGACGGGATAATCCCGGGCAAGCAGAGAGTCGACCAGCAGCCGGCCGATTCCCGGCCAGGCGAATACCGTTTCGGTGAGCACCGCTCCGCCGAGGAGGATGCCGAACTGCAGACCCAGGATCGTGACCACCGGAATCAGGGCATTCTTTAAAGCGTGATGGTAGATCACCGATTTCTCCATCACCCCCTTGGCCCGGGCGGTATTGATGTAGTCCTGCTTGAGGACCTCAATCATGCTTGACCGGGTGATCCGGGCAATGAGCCCTGTGGATGCGGCCCCCAGGGTGACCGAGGGCAGAATGTAGTGCATCCAGGTGCCCCGCCCGGCGGCGGGCAGCCATCCCAGATGGACTGAAAACAGCAGCTGGAGCATCAGGGCAAGCCAGAACACCGGTGCGGCAACCCCGAACAGGGAGAACAGCATGCTGGCATTGTCGAAAATAGAGTAGCGCTTCACCGCCGCAATCACCCCTGCGCTGATGCCCAGCACCGAGGCGATGAACAGGGCAATCACCGTCAGTTCCACTGTTCGGGGAAACCGCTCGCCGAGTTCAACAGTAACCGGCCTCCTGCTGAAGGTGGAGCGGCCGAGATCGCCCCGGAGGAGGTTGGACATGAAGGTGCCGTACTGGATGTGCAGCGCTTCGTCAAGCTGCATATCCTGACGCACCTGCTCAATATATTCCTGACTGGCATGCACCCCGGCGATGGCGACCGCAGGGTCTCCGGGCAGCAGGCGGATAATCACAAAAATGATCAGGGATACACCGAACAGTACCGGTATGGTCAACAGAATTCTTCGCAGTATGTAGCCGCTCATAGGATGTTCCTGTCAATGAAGATACCGGGCAGGCTTTTTGAAGCCTGCCCGGTCTGCTTGCTATTCAACCCAGGCGTCCCAGGCGGAAATATTCTCCAGGGGGTGATGGATCAGCCCCTTCACATTGGAACGGACACCGTTGATCTGTCCTTCGTCATGGAGGAACAGCCAGGGAGCTTCGTCCCAGATAATCTCGATTGCCTCTTCATAGAGCTCCTCGCGTATCTCCCGTTCAGGGGTGATCCGCGCCTGATCGAGCAGTTCATCCACCCGGTCATCGGCCCACAGTGAGGTGGCCCATCCTGCCGGCGGCCACTGGGAGGAATGGAGCAGTGCATAGAGGCCGTAGTCCGCATCCAGAGTCACCGTTCCCCAGCCGAGCATGTAGAGTGAGTGCTGAGCTTCCTCCGGTGGCTTGCGTACGAAATCAAGGTAGGCTCCCCATTCCATGGTCTGCAGCTGCACGTCCACTCCCACATCGGCCAGCATGGACTGCACCGCTTCTGCGATGGTGGAATCCATCAGGTACCGTCCGGTGGGATGGTGAAAGGTGGTGGAAAACCCGTCGGGGAATCCCGCTTCAGCCAGCAGCTCCCGGGCCCGTTCGGGATTGTACTCATAGGGACCAGCTTCTGTGTGTCCGAATACCGCAGGAACGATCGGTGCGGTGGAGGGGAAGCCGACTCCGCCGAGGATGGAGTCAATAATTGCCTGCTTGTCCACCGCATAGTTCAATGCCCGGCGGATTTTCGGATCGTCGAAGGGCTCCATTACAGCGTTGTATCCGATGTAGATCACCCTGACGCTTGATGCGTAGACCACATCGATATCGTCCCGTCCTTCAAGCCGCTGAGCATCCATCGGGGGAACGCGCATGATGGCGTCGGCCTCTCCGGTCTCCAGCATCACCACCCGGGCTGAATCTTCGGTGACGAACTTGAAGGTGACTTTCTCCAGCTGAGGCAGATCCCCGTAGTAGTCGTCATTCCGCTCCACCACGATCTGCTCGCCCCGGTCCCACCGGACCATCTTGAAAGGACCGGTTCCTACGGGATGATCCACCGTCTCGCCCTTGGGCAGATCCGCAAAGGATGCCGGGGAGATCATGGCGATGAAGGAGTGGGAAAGGTGGGAAATAATCGGTGCGAAGGGCTCGTCCATATGGAGTCTCACGGTAAATTCGTCCACCGCTTCCACTTCGGTAATCTCGGAGATGAGAAATCGGTAGGGAGCGGCGCTTTCCGGATCCAGAAATCGGTCAAGGTTCTTCTTTACCGCATCGGCGTTGAAGGGGGTGCCGTCATGGAACTGCACGCCTTCACGCAGCTGCAGCGTCCAGCTTTTCCCGTCTTCGCTTGCTTCCCAGGAGGTAGCCAGCTGCGGCTGGAGAGCTCCTTCCTGGTCGAGATAAATCAGCGGCTGGGCAATATGCTCACCCACCGTTGATGCCGGCGCTGAAGCCATTGCAATGGGATCGAGCGCCTCAGGCTGAGCCCCCATGGCAATCACAATTTCCTGCCGTACCTCTTCCGGTTCCCGCTGGCCTGCGGCAAATACCGCAGCGGGAATCAGCAGAGCAATAACACACACCAAAAATAAACGCTTCATGCATACCTCCTGAAATGTATAATCAACTACTTGATGGAAAATTATATGATCAGGAGTTACTGAGTGTCAACGAAGATATGTATATTAATTAAAAAATAATGCATAGAAATTGAAAAAGCCCGCCGTCAGGCGGGCTAAAGAGTAAGTATAGTCAAACATCAATCGTAGAGCAGCCGTGCAATGTCGGGATCATTCATGTTGCCGGCATCGTAGAACTGAGCTCCCGTATCAATATCCTCCACTTCTTCTCCCCGATAGGCCTTATAGGCAAGCTCTACGGAGTAGTAGCCGATCATGTAGGGATCCTGGGTAATCGAGCCGAGGAAGAATCCTTCCCGGACGGCGTTCTTCTGGGCTGCACCGGCGTCGAATCCGATGACCACCAGGTCCTCATAGCGGGAGCCGAGGGTGGTTCCGTCATCAGTTGCTGCCAGCAGACCCTTCACGGTAGCCTCATTGGAGCAGAACAGACCGATGATGCTGTCGTCAGACACCCGGTTGAGAATCGCGTGGGCGGAGGAGGCGGCATCCTGCTCATCAGCAGAAGCGGGTACGATCATTTCGATGAATACCTTGTCTCCGCCGGTGGGGGAATCATCGGCAATGTAGGCGGGGTTGCCCGTCACGCTGATGTCGCCTCTGGTGAGATCGGTATTCTCAACAATCACATTGACCATGTAGTCCCGGAAACCTCGGCCGCGGCTCAGGAGGGATTCCCCGGAGGCATCCTGGTTCATCACCACGATTTTCACGGGATCTGATGAACTGGCTGCGGCAATTTTTTCCTTCAGTTCGTCGAACATGATTTCTGCGGCCATGCCTGCTGCGGCATAGTTGTCGGTGGACGCATCGGCAACGATGGATCCTTCCGGAGCTTCAGGGACACCGGAGTCGAATCCCACGACCGGGATTCCCCGCTGCATGGCTTCAGCCAGCTGGTCAAGGACTGAGCCGGTATCAAGAGCGGCAAGGGCCAGCGCAACCGGACCTCTGGCCAGGGCGCTGTTGAGCATCTCGACCTGGATCTGGATGTCGCTTTCAGAGGGAGGGCCTTCAAAGGTCATCTCAACTCCGTACTCCTCAGCGGCCGCTTCTGCGCCCATGCGCACGGTCTGCCAGAAGTCATGCTGTTCTCCATTTGATACCACGGCGATGTAGGGAACATCCTCTCGTGCACCCGCGGCAAATACCGGCAGAGCCACCGCGGTAAGCAGCAGCAGGCTTACCAGCACTACAGCAATACGTTTTGTACTTCTCATACATACCTCCTTGTATGTGTGTTCCGGACGAAGAGTTCGTTCCGGATTGTGTTATTTCGAGGAGCTGCTGTCCTTTTCTTTTTTCAGCATCTCCTGGAATTCCCGTTCAGCTTCCCGCTCTTCAGCATGGAGCCGCTCCATCTCAGTTTTCTCCTCAGCCTTCATTCGCTTAAAGTTAGTTCTGAGCTCCTCTTTCATCTTCCTGATTTCCTTGACCAAGGCATCGGCCTGAGCGCTGTCGCCCTGTTTCTTTGCCTCGGCCATTTCAAGCTTCTTCTGGGAGATCTGCTGCTGCATGAACTCCCGGTACCGGTCTGCGGGCGAGATCAGTTTCACCTCCGTTGCCTTTCTGGTCCGGTACATGTCGAGCAGCACGGCGGCGATGACCACCACTCCGGTAAAGAAGGTCTGATAATGGGCCTGGAGGGCCATGGAGGGAAGCCCGGTTCTCAGCACCGCCATGATGAACACTCCGATGAGAGTACCGAAGACTGAACCGACTCCTCCGGCGAGGGAGGTTCCGCCGATTACCGCACCGGCAATGGCGTCAAGCTCAAATCCCTGACCCCGGGCGGGCATGATGGTGGTGTAGACCGCGGCAAATGATATCCCGCCGATTCCTGCGGTGGTGCCTGCCACAATGTATGCGGACATCTCCCAGCGCTGGGTGTTCACCCCGGAAAGTCGGGCGGCCTCCTTGTTGCTGCCGATGGCGAAGATGTAGCGGCCCATCTTGGTCCTGGTGAGGATAATATGGCAGATGACCGTGACCCCCAGCAGCACGAACAGTCCCGTCGGAATTGAGACGAAATCCTCGGTAATGTACTTGAAAATATTTTTGAACCATCCGTCAGGAGCAGTCCGGGCAGGGAAGGTGGCGCTTCGCACATTGGAAACAATGGATCCGGTGCCCATGGAGATCATCATGGTCCCCAGAGTGGCAATGAAGGGGGGGAGCTTCAGCCGGGAGACCATAATCCCGTTGAAGATGCCGAAGGCGATTCCCACAGCAAGAATCAGCAGCAGGGCAGCCCACATGGGCCAGCCCCACACGCGGTATGCCGTTCCGCCGGTAATAGCTGCGCACATCATTACCGCACCGACGGAGAGATCAATTCCCCCGGTGATGATGACGAAGGTCACCCCGATAGCGGCAAAGCCGATGTAGTAGGCTGAATCAACAATATTGATGAAGGTGGGGTAGGTGAAAAAATTCCTTCCGAAAATCCCGAAGAAGATGTAGATCAGCACCAGGGCCAACGGTGCCATCAGCTTCTGGAGACTGAACATCTTGCGGGTGGTTTCCAGCTCAGTTTTCTGCATATACAGTATCTCCTGTTTCTCTCATGGTTGCGTAGGTGATGATGTTTTCCTGGGTCGCCTCCTCGATGGGAAGCTCCCCGGTGACCCGGCCTTCGCACATCACAATGACCCGGTCGCTCATCCGCAGAATTTCCGGCAGTTCTGAGGAAATCATAATGATTGATTTACCCTGGGAGGTGAGTTCATTCATCAGGGTGTAGATTTCGCTTTTTGCTCCCACATCAATTCCCCGGGTGGGCTCATCGAAGATGAGAATGTCGCAGTTGCGGATCAGCCATTTTGCGATGACCACCTTCTGCTGATTTCCCCCGGAGAGGTTTCTCACCAGCTGGTAGATTGAAGGAGTTTTTATGCTCAGCTTCCGGATGTAGCTTTCCGTCTCCTCCTGGACTTTCCTGGATTTAATAAACGGCCCCTGCTGAAACTTCTCCAGGGTGGTAACGGTAATGTTGTCCGCCACATTCATCTTCAGCGCCAGGCCGAAACGCTTGCGATCCTCCGAGAGATATCCGATGCCGTGACGCACCGCATCCTCGGGAGTGCGGATATCTGCAGGCCGTCCCTTGATCTGGATGGTGCCGCTGAGCACTTTGTCGGCGCCGAAGATCGCCCGGGCGGTTTCGGTGCGCCCTGCACCGATCAGTCCGGCAAACCCGAGGATTTCTCCCCGTTTCAGTTCGAAACTCACATCCTGGACCATCTTTCCGGCGTTCAGGTTCCGCACGCTGAGCACGGTGTCAGCGTGCGGCGGGACGGCGCTTTTCTGCTTCGGCTCCTCATAGATCACCCGGCCGACCATCATGTTGATGATCTCATCCCGGGTAGTTTCCTTGGTGTGTCTGGTTCCGGCATTGGCCCCGTCGCGCAGCACCGTTACCCGGTCGGCGATTTCATTAATCTCCTCCAGCCGGTGGGAAATATGGATCAGCCCCACCCCTCGGGAGGCGAGATCCCGCATGATGTGAAACAGCTCCCTGATTTCAGCATTCGAGAGCGCCGCCGTCGGCTCGTCGAGAATCAGAATGCGCAGGTCATGGGACACCGCCCTGGCGATTTCGACCATCTGCTGCCTGCCTACCGAGAGCTTGCCCAGCGTCTCCGCCGGATCAATATTCATATTCAGCCGGTCAAAGAGCTCCCGGGTGATCCGGTTGAGCTTCCGCTCATCCAGCAGCATCCCTCCGGCTTTGACCGGCTCCCGGCCGATGAAGATATTCTGGGCCACCGTCAGATGATCCATCATATTCAGCTCCTGATGGATGATGCCGATGCCGAGCTCCAGGGCATGCTTCGGTCCCCGAGGATTGAAAAGATGCCCAAAATAGTAAATCTCTCCGGAATCCTTCGGATGGATCCCGGTCAGCACATTCATCAGGGTTGATTTGCCGGCTCCGTTTTCCCCGACCAGGGCATGAATTTCACCTTCGAGAAGATCAAAGCTCACTTCCTTCAGGGCGTGGACTCCTGCGAAGCTTTTATCAATCTTCTTCATGGAAAGTATTTCTGCGGCCAAAACACGTAGTCCCCTTTTTCTGTTTTGAAATAAGTATGGCATCGGCAGAGGGGAAAATACATGGAATTTTCTCTTGTCAAAGGTGAATAATCTACGGACTGAGGGGCTTGCCCTCCAGCTTGTCGAAGGGAAAGAGCACCTCCTGGTACTCCGGCTGAAACATGTTCTCCCGGGTTATGACAATTGAGCCGGTGTTGATGAACGGCTCGACGGTCCGGCCCAGGAGGTGCAGCTCAGCCTGCTTGATGGACATGTAGCCCATATTGAAGGGACGCTGCACTACCGTGGCATCCAGCACTCCTGCCTCCAGGAGGGCCATCTCCCGGGCGGCATTGTCAAATCCCACAATCGAGATGCTGCCTGCAAGACCCATGTCGTAAATGGCGTCTGCCACCCCCACGGTGGCTACTTCATTGAGCCCAATGATGGCGTCGATGGAATGGGTATTCACAATCTCCCGGGTGAGGTCGTAGGCGATCTGGTAGTCGATATCGCAGTACCAGGTGCCGGCAATGCGGTATTCCTCCAGTCCCTGACGGACCCCCGCTTCCCGGTCGATGGCCGTGGCGGTCCCCTCGCTGTGGCTCATGATCATGATGTTCGCGTCTCTGCCGATGCCCCGGCGGTTGAGCACATCGATCATGGCTGCCGCGGCTTTCCGTCCGGCTTCAATATTGTCGGTGGCTACAAACCCGACGGGCAGCCGGGAGTTTACTGCCGAGTCCATGGTGAGTACCGGTATGCCGTGGGCATGGGCATAGCCCACCGGCGGACGAAGCAGGTCATAGTCCCCCGCGGCCAGAATGATCATATCCGGGTTTTGGATGACCGCATGATAGAACAGATCAATCTGCAGATCGACCATATGCTCGTGGGGAGGACCGGTGAAGGTGAGCTGAACCCCGCTTTCCCGGGCGGCCTCCTCCATGCCCGTCATCACCACGTCCCAGAAGTCCATGGGATGCTCCACCGATTTCAGCACCACCGTGATCTCCCGGTCCCGCAGCTGATCCTGCTGGCTTGCAGGATCCACCGCCGTGAGCAGCAGGATATAGAGCATCGCCGCAATAATAATGCTGATTTAGAACCAGTTGCCGCGCTTCATTATCCCTTCTCCTCTGCTGCGGTCACTTTGACCGGCAGCCGGACCCCGATAACGGTATGTCCTGATTCATTCACGGAGCACTCAAGGCCGTAGTCTTCGCCGAAGTAGAGCCTGAGCCGCTCATGGACGTTATGCAGCCCCACCCCGGAACTGGCGATGCCGGTTCCCACGTACTGCTGTTCGATAAGCTTGTGGAAGTCCTCCGGGTTCAGGCCCACTCCGTTGTCGATCACCTGGAGCACGATCATCTCTCCCCGGCGCTCTGCGGCAATCCTGATAGTGCCCTTGTACTCCACAGTCTTCAGTCCGTGGTAGATGGAGTTCTCCACCAGAGGCTGGAGGACGATTTTGAGACAGGGAAACCCGTGCAGGGAAGGGTCGACCTCTATGGAGTAGGAGAAGTGCTCCCGGTAGCGCATCTTCTGGATGATCAGATAACTTTCCGCATGCATCAGCTCGTCCTTCACCGTAATGATTTCTCTGCCGCGGCTGATGCTGATGCGGAAGAGCCTCGCCAGGGCGGAGGTCATCTCCACCACTTCCTCGTTGCGCTCCATCTCGCTCATCCAGATGATGGAATCAAGGGTGTTGTAGAGGAAATGGGGATTAATCTGGGCCTGGAGCGCCTTGAGCTCGCTTTTACGCTTGAGCTCCTGCTCATGATGGATCTGCTCAATGAGATCACGGATCTTGCTGACCATAATGTTGAACTAATCGGCCAGCTGCTGAATCTCCTCGGTGGAGTCGATGTCGGCGGTGATGTTGAAGTTGTTCTTATCCACCTGCTGCATTACTTCGCTGAGCTCCTTCACCGGCCGGGTGATGGAGCGGGAGAGCAGATTTGCCATGAGTCCCACCACGATGAAGGCAAGAAGTCCGATGGATGCGTAGGAAACCTGGACATAGCGCCACTGGGCGATGTTTCCCTGCAGCTCCGTGACGCAGACCACGTGCCACTGGGCGGTCTCTGTTTTTCTGGTGATGTAGCTTTTCCCGTTGAGTTCCAGGGGGGATTGAGTTTCCGGCTGCATCAGTTCCCGGGTCGGCTCGCTGGTGATCCCGCTGAACACCAGCTGCTGCTGGGGATGATAGACGTAATCTCCGTGCTGATCAAGGATGAAGATATACTCAGGAGGCTCCTGCATAATCGGCTGGCAGAGTTCCCGGATACGGTTGAAGTTCATATCCACCAGAATGATTCCCAAAGGCTCTCCGGTGTGCTGATCCATGAAGGAGAGACTCATGGAGACCACCCAGGGATAGTCGCCGAAAAAGAGGTTCTGCACCTGGGCCGAGGAGATATAGGGCCGGTCGGGATGCTGCTCTGCCTCCCGGTACCACTTCTGGCCGGTAATATCGACATACGGGCTGATATCAGTATCGGGTGAACTGGTGGCGGTCCGTCCGTCGAACCCGAAGAGGGCAATCGTGGTAATATCTTCCCGTGCCTGCAGAAAGGAGGCCAGATACTCCTCCAGCTTCGCTTTGCTGGTTTCCCGGGAGTCATTTCCGAAGAACTGCTGGGTCTCCTGGGAGCTGATCACTGCCCCTGCAACCTTCTCCATGGTCTGCATGTAGGAGTCGATCTGGTAGGTGAGCCGCTCCATGGCATATCCCTTCTGAGTATTGGTGGCGTCGATGATGGAGCGCTGGGTGAAGTAGTAGGAGATCAGCTGGGTTGAGAGGATCGTTATGAGAATCAGAAAGGTGAAGATGTAGTAGGTCCTTGACTCCAGGGTGGAGAACAGGGAGAAGAGCCTGCGGATCATTTGGTCTCCTCCTGAAGTTCAGTGAACATGTTCCGGTATTCCCGGATGGTCATGCCGGTGACTTTTTTAAACACCTGGGAAAAGTAGTGGGAGTCCTCGTACCCCACCGCTTCCGCCGCCTCATAGGCGCAGATGTTGGTGGTCTTCAGCAGCATTGACGCCTGCTGCACCCGCAGGGTGGTCAGGTATTCCACAAAGGTCTTCCCGGTCACCCGTTTGAACTGTGAGCTGAAATGGCTTACCGACATGTTCAGGGCGCTGCAGACTGCATGCACGCTGAGCTGGGGATCGGAGTAGTGTGCTTCAAGATAGGAGACCGCCCGGCGGATGCGCTGCTCTGTCTGGTCCCTGCTGCGAGCGCTGATGTGTCCGTGAATCCGGTCCACCAGCTGGAAGAACCACTGCTCAACCTCCTCCCGGCTGCTGAGCGAGGAGACCAGGGAGAAGTGATCACGGCCGTCGGGCATGACCTCCATGACCGGAATCTCCGCCTCCTCGATGAAGTAAAGCACCCGGCTTAACAGCAGATGGGTCTGCACCTGGGCATATTCCAGGGAGAGGGCGTCACCGAAGGTTTCCTGGAAGAACCGCCGGATCACCACCCGGGAGTCCTTCGCAGGACGGGTTTTCAGACACACCAGCAGCTCATCCTCCAGTTCCCGGCGCACCTCAAGAAAGGGGTCCTTGGTATCGGCAAGCTGGCTTGACCAGATGATCCGGTTTTTCCCCAGCACGTACTGGTGCCGGATCGCCCGCAGGGCGTCCCGGTAGGAGCCCCCAAGGTTTTCCAGGGGACTGCAGATGCCGCCGACCCCGAAGGTCGCCGCCTCACCGTAACGCTGGTTGATGGAGTGTTTCAGAGTTTCACAGAAGCTGCGGGTTTTCTTCTCAACCCCCCCGGGTGAGTCATGCTGGAGGATGCACACCGGCTGGTCATCCTTGTTGAAAAACAGCATATCCCGGCTGTCGAGATGCTCCCGGCACAGATCAAAGATTTGCAGGTCGTAGAGCTCCGAGGAGCCGGCGGATGGCTCCGCTGATTTTCTGCTTAAGGCGGTATCGATGATCACGCACTGACAGCAGGCATGCAGTTCCGGCAGCTGGTAGGAGGCAAGCTGTTCGGCGATCTCATCCTGCTGGATCCGTCCCTCAGCCAGCCGGTTGAGAAATCTCGTTTGAAGCAGGGACAGGCTTTCAGAAAGCTTGTCCATCAGCTCCTGCCGCCGCAGCTCCTGCTGCTGCTCCTCTGCCAGTTTCCGGTGCACCCTGTCGAGCACCTCCCCGACCTCCCGGGCGGTAATCGGTTTGAGCAGCAGCTCCCTGACATGGTATTTGATTGCTTCCCGGGCGTATTCAAACTCGTCGTACCCGGTGAGGATCAGCACGTAGATATGGGGATGATGTTCGCTGATGTACCGGGCAAGCTCCAGCCCGTCCATGACGGGCATGGAAATGTCCGTGAACACCAGCTTGATATCCGGATGGGCCTCCAGATATTCCTTCGCATGCAGCCCGTGGGAGAAGGTGCCTGCCAGCTCAAAGCCGTGGCTCTTCCAGTCGACCCGGCGCTCAATTCCCTCACGGACAATAATCTCATCATCTACAAAGACTGCCTTGAACATGAAATCCTCTTGAGATCATGGTAAACTGGAAATTCCATGAACACAAGCATTCGGTTATATCAGATCCTCCATCTGATCAAGCAGACGGTCAAAGACGGCCACCGCCTCCCGGACCGGCTCACGGCTGCTCATGTCAACACCCGCTTCTGCCAGTGATTCAATGGGAAAGGCCGAACCGCCCGATGCAAGGAACCTGAGATACCGCTGCCGCTGGGCTTCTCCCCCTTGGGTGACCTGCCGGGAAAGCGCCAGGGCGGCGGAAAGTCCCGTGGCGTATTTGTAGACGTAGAAAGCGCGGTAGAAATGGGGAATCCGCAGTCCCTCCAGATCGCTTATCTCCTCCAGGGTTACCCCGCTTCCCAGATAGGCATTCATCAGCTCCCGGTAGGTGCCCCGCAGCAGCTCGACGGTCAGAGGTGTGCCGTCTTCGTAGAGCCGGTGGACGGTATGCTCGAATTCGGCGAACATGGTCTGCCGGAAAATCGTGGCGACGATGTCGTCAAGCTGCTTTCCGATGATGTACGCCCGCATCTGCGGGGTTTCGGCATGCTGAAGCAGATAGTCAGCCAGCAGCTGTTCGTTAAAGGTGGAGGCGACCTCCGCTTCGAAGATGGTGTACTGGTAATGCTGGAAGGGGTTATGCTTCGCCGAGTAGTGGCTGTGCATGGAGTGGCCCCCCTCATGGGCCAGGGTGAAGAGATCCCGGAGCACATCTTCCTTATAGTTCATCAGGATGTAGGGATACCCGGTGTAGGAGCCGGCGGAGAATGCCCCGGATCGCTTTCCCTTGTTCTCGTATTTGTCGACCCAGCCTCCGGTCAGTCCCTCCCGGATCACCCCGGTATATTCATCCCCGAGGACAGACAGGGCATTGCAGACCGTATCCACCGCCTCATCAAAGGAATACCGGGTCTTCACCCCGGAGGAAAAGGGGAGGTACACATCATAATGGCGAAGCTCATCAAGACCCCGGACCTGCTGTTTGAGACGGTAGTAGCGCTGCAGGGAGCTGTGACCGCTGCGGACTTCTTCAATCAGATTGTCGTAGACCTGCTCATCCACATTATCCGGATAGAGGGCCATGGCCCGGGAACTGGAGAACCCCCGCACCTGAGCCCGGTAGGCATCCTGCTTGACGCTTCCGCTGTAGAGGCTTGAGAGGGTGTGCTTGTGGGCGTCAAACTGCCGGTAGAACTGCATATAGGCGCTCCGGCGCACTTCCCGGTTCTCATGCTGGAGAAATGAAGCCAGGGTGGACTGGCTCAGGGGCTTCGCTCCCTCCTCGGTCTCAACGCTGCCTAATTCCAGATCGACATTGGTCAGCGCCTCAAATGTCTGGGAGGGAGTCTCTGCGGCATCAGCCTGCAGGGCCAGCAGCCGCTCCTGGTCCGATGAGAGGGTGTAGGGACGGAACCGAAGAATCTTGGTGAGCTTGATCTCGAAGGGCTTGATCAGCGGATCACTCAGCAGCTGGTCCATCCGTTCAGTCTCGATTTCCATCAGTTCCGGTTCAACAAAGCTGAAGGCGGCGGCAGCCTGGGCGCTTTTCTGGGTGATCATCCCCATTCTTGCCTGGTTGACGCTGTCTCCGGCATCTTCGGAATATTTCAGCAGGGCATAGTATTCAAGCCGCTCCATGAGCATCCCCGTTTCGTTGAGGAAGTCGAGAAACTCCCGCAGCCGCCGGGGGGATGACCCGAGGGTTCCGGCAAAGGGCTTTGCCTGCTCAATATAGGAATCCAGCTGTGCAAAGGCCTCCTCCCAGTCCTGAGGGGAGGTAAAAAGCGAGGAAAGATCCCACTGATCTTCCCGGGGTATCTGAGCTCGGGTCGGAATGGTATGCTTCATCTGATTATGCTCCTCTTTGATCAAGATTCTGCAGCAGTACCTGCAGCGTCCGGGCGGCCTTCCCCCGGTGGGAAATATGATGCTTCTGTTCAGCAGTCAGCTCAGCCATGGTCATGCCGTATGCTTCCGTAAAAAACACCGGGTCATAGCCGAAGCCGCCGTCCCCCCTGGAAGCGTCAATGATCACTCCCGGAACGGTTTCCTGCACGGCAGTATAGCGGTACTCATCCAGCAGCAGCACCAGGGCGCAGACGAAAAAGGCCCTGCGGTCGGAAACTCCCTCCATGCGCTCAAGCAGATATTCATTGCGCTGCACACTGGTCAGCTGCTCTCCGCCGTAGCGGGCTGAATAGATTCCCGGTTCTCCCCCGAGGGCTGGAATCACCAGACCGGAATCATCGGCGATCACCGCCTGTTGAGCCAGACGGAAGAGCTCTCCGGCCTTGCCCAGGGCATTTTCATGAAAACTTGATCCGTTCTCCTCGAAAAAGAAGGAGATGCCGGCATCAGCCGGCAGCAGCACCCGGTGGTCCGGAAACATCTGCTGGAACTCCCGGTGCTTATGGTCATTGTTGGTAGCAAGCAGTATATTCATGGGGGAAATCTTAACGCATTTTTTCCTCCTGGTCTACAAACTGCCGCTTGAGATAGTATATTGAGGAATCCACCGTACCCTTGGGAATGTCGAGGATTGATGCGACCACCCGGTGGGGAACATTGACGGGAAACTCCCTGATACGCTCCCGGGAACGCAGAAGCTTCCGGGAAAGCTTCTGCTGCCGCTCCTCCAGTTTCTGCCGCTGAAGATCACAGACTGTCTCTCTGAGCTGGTACTGCATCGACAGCAGCCGGGAATAGTACTCATCCCGCATGCGTTTGAGGTAGGAAAAACGCTGCAGCCGCTGATCCTCCCGCAGGCGCACCTCCAGCATGAGTTCGCTGACTCGATCCTCCGGAAGACCGGTGGATCGGGCAATCTCCCCGTAGAGCGACGGAGGTAAGGTCAGGGCTTTCACCAGCACCAGAATCAGCAGCCGCTGATTTGTGCAGGGCGGACGCTGCAGAGTACCGGCGGACCGGACCGCCGGAATGCTGTCGGAGACGTACTGATCCAGTTCATGCTGGAGTTTGTAGTGGTGCACCACGGCTTTGGACTGGTGGGACTGACGGTACTGCTGCCTGAGAAATGATTTAATCTGAAGATTTACCGATTTTGCCAGATAGCACTCGAAGGAGCGGCCGGTGTAGCGAAACTGCCGGATCAGCCGGGGAATCTTAGGGATAAAACTGATGCAGAAAGCTGAAATATCTTCCCGGCTGCCGCGAAGCTGGAACTTCGGGAGTTCATAAACCCGCAGGATCACCTGCTCCATGATTTCCTGGTATCCCTCACCGCTTACCTGATACCACAGAATCTGATGCGTCAGAAGTGAAAAAGACCGGTCCTTTGCAGTCTTGAGCATAGCCTCCTCCTCGGGGGAGAAGGGCATGCAAAAACCGGACCAGCGATATTTCAGCAGTGGTCCGCAGAAGAAACAGGATTAAGTTTACGTTTATTTACCTTCAGCGGTTTCTCGGCAGATTCATCCAGAAGCGGGTAAAACAGGGTAATCAGCTGCTTCTGGATCTTCTCCCGATCTCCGTGATGCACAAATTCGGCAGCCCGGCGGAGAAAAAACCAGTTACTGGGAAAAAATTCCTTATCCTACCTGAGGGAAAACTGATTGACATTTACAAGGTCCTCTATGCAGATTAGTGGTGATCCAGTTCGGGAGTGGCTCACGTTCATATCCCAAATTACAGGGTTTATCAAAACGAGTAATATTTTCTAAACCAAGCCTCAATTTCTTGAAATTCGAACGTCCCCTTTGCAATAGAAAAACCCAAATCAACTAAGTGTGTATCAGTAACTGATGTAGAATCTAATCCATTTATCGTTAAAAAAAATATTGCCGAAATTAAACCAGTCCTCTTATTCCCATCAAAAAAGATATGGTCTGAAATGATTTTTTCAGCATAAAAAGCAGCTTTCGCATAAATATTGGGACATATAGAAACACCAAAAGTTTTCGCAGAAACCATTTTCACGAGGTAATCCAAGCTGCCCAGATTTGCCACCACACCCGCCTGAGAACGATTCCCCCCGTGCTGAATAATTGTGCGTAAGTTTAAATCAATAATTTCTTCTTTTTCGAGATAGAGGCACAATTATCTTGCCAAATCTTCCCAGGCTCTTTTATATTTGTTCAATATGTTTTTTTTGACCTCATCTTTGTTAACATTTACTGTAGAATCAATCGAGTAACTATTGCATGAATAGGTACTGCTATTTTGTAATTCATCTATTCTTACGGAAATCATATTTTTTTTCTTATTTCTTTTAAGTTTATTTGTTGCCACAGTCTATAACCTCCATCAGAGATTTTCTCTGTATCCACTGAAATCCATCATAGATTTTCATTAACAAATCAGCCCCTAACCATAACATGGTAATTGGTATCTTGTTTGCTTATGGTCAGGTAGTGGTAGATGCAGAGAACCGGATTTTTTTATTATACAGCCACGGAAATACCTGCTGTTCAAATGGGCTCATCGCTTCACGCAATATCGGAAGATGCCGTTTTTTCTTCAGTTTCACTTCAATCACTTCTCCAGAAATTTCAATATCCCCTGCGTTGCATATGAACTTATTGAACAGAGTTTCTGCTTCACAGTGGGAATAGCCAGGCAG
>PWKH01000169.1 GCA_003559765.1 Spirochaetaceae bacterium | reverse complement strand
GCTTCCATGCACTCCAGGTGGATCCGAGAGATCCGGTCACCTTGATTTCCTTGAAGCAGATCCGGTCAAAATTGAGTTCAAAGGGCCTGCCGGCAAGACCGATCTGCACGAACTGTCCCTGCTTCTTCACCGCCTCAATTCCCGCAGCAGTAGCCCGGCCGGAACCAGAGCACTCAATCACTCCGTCAGCCCCGACCCCGCCGGTGATCTCCAGAATCCGCTTCTGCAGATCTTCCTTGGTCACGTCGATGGTTACATCAGCTCCGAGCTTTTCCTGAGCAAAATCAAGGCGTGAGACATCTATATCGGTACCGGAGACCACCACAAAAGCCCCGTGGGCTTTTGCTATCTGGAGGGCGATCATCCCGATTGCCCCGGGTCCGGATACCAGGACCACGTTGCCGGCCTGCAGGCAGGCAAGATCCATCATGGCGTGGGTCACGCATGCGGAGGGCTCCATCATGGCGCCTTCCGCAAAGGAGACATGATCAGCCAGTGTATGGATCCTTCCCTGGGGCACCATGGTGTATTTTGCAAAGGCACCGTTGAACCAGTATCCCAATGTCAGCCGCTTGTCGCAGAGATTGTAGCGGCCGGTCTTGCAGTTGTGACAGACACCGCAGTAGTCAAAGGCAGTCTCGGAGGTCACCCGGTCGCCGACGCTGCAGCTGGTGACTCCCTCACCAACTTCAGTAACTACTCCGCTGAATTCATGGCCAATAATCACCGGAGGATTCACCGGGATGGGGATATCGCTGTGGTAGATATGCAGATCCGACCCGCAGATTCCTGCGGCCTTCACTTCAATTTTCACCTGTCCGGGGCCGGGAACCGGTTCTGCCATCTCCCGGATTTCCATATTGCCCGGTCCTTTCTCATATTTCACTAAACCCTTCATGCTTCACCTCTTCACGTACAGCTTCGCCTGACCCCCGCAGCTTTAGGCATCTCCTCCGATTCTGAAGAACACCTTATTGCCGATATTTTCCTCGGCATGCTTCATAGCCTCCTCCCACTGATCCAGTGAGAATTCATGGCTGATGAGTTTCCCGAGGGGCAGACTGCCGGAGTTTATTATCCTGATGGTCCGGTTCCACGACCAGTTGGTCTTGGAAAGACATCCCTTGTAGTCGATTTCCTTAAAACAGAGCTTGTCGGTCTCGATTTGGCTGGATTTTCCGGTAAGCCCGATCTGGGTAAAGATGCCGAGCTTCTTCAGCGCGTCAATGCCGCTGCTGATGGCCGCACCGACCCCGGAGCACTCCAGCACCACATCGACCCCTTTGCCGCCGGTCTCTTCTGCGACAATAGCCTGGAGATCCTCCTGCATAACGTTGACAGTCCGGAAGGCTCCCAGCTCCTCGGCTAACTTGAGCCGGTCGGCATCGGCACTCGTTCCGGAGACTATCACCTTCGCCCCCTGCATTGCCGCGGTCATGACCGCAAGCAGTCCGATGGGACCCGGACCGGTGACCAGCACGATGTCTCCGGCTTCGATATTTGACCGCTCCATGACCCCGTGGACTACACAGGAGAGCGGCTCTGCAAGAGCCGCCTCCTTCATGCTGACATGATCGCCGATGACATGGAGATTGCTTTCCTTGATGACGGCGTATTCAGCGAACACTCCGTCGGTCTTCTGTCCCAGGGCGAGGCGCTGATTGCACAGACAGAATCTGCCTGCTTTGCACAGTTCGCACACCCCGCAGTAATACTGGTTGGTCTCGGCGACCACCCGGTCGCCCGCCTTGAAGCGGCCGGCGTTTTCGCCGAGTTTGACCACGGTGCCGCTGAACTCATGGCCGATGACCATGGGCGGCTCGTTTGGATAGGTATCATGATAGATATGGATATCCGTTCCGCAGATTCCGCCGTAGGCCACCTTGACCAGCACGTCATCCTTCCCCGGTTCAGGGACAGGTAGTTCTCTGCAGGCAAAATTGTGTTTGCCCTTTTCATACTTCATTAATGCTTTCATCATCACTTCAGCCTTTATTCCCATCAATTGTAGAGCATATTCGGCAGCCACAGCGTCAGTTCAGGGAAGATGTTTATCAGTATCAGTACGATCAGCAGCGGCGGCATGAATATCAGCACGCTTTTCGCAACCGTTTCAACGGTAACGTTAGCGACCCCGCTGAGCACAAACAGAACGGTTCCAAAGGGCGGAGTCAAAGTACCGATGACCAGGTTCAGAATCATAATTACGCCGAACTGCACCGGATCGAGTCCCATCTCAATGGCCAGGGGCAGCAGCACCGGCACCAGCAGGTTGATTGATGCAATAGTCTCCATAAACAGACCGACCAGCAGCAGCAGCAGGTTGATCAGCAGAATGATGACCCAAGGTGAGATCTCCATAGCCCGAACCATGAAAACGATCTGCTGGGGAATCTGCTCCCGGGCGATAATCCAGGAGAAGAGTGCCGCGGCGGCAACGATAATCAGCACCTGCACGGTAGTCACCATGGAGGAGCGGACTGACTCATAAAAGGTTTTCCAGGTCAGATCGCCGTAGAACATTGAAAGCAGTCCTGCATAAAGACATGCGATTGCTGCTGACTCAGTCGGAGTAAACCGACCGGTAAAAATACCTCCCAGGATGATCACCGGGGTAAGCAGGGAGAGAAAGGCCTTCCTCAGGGCATTAAGCTTATCCAGAAGGGAGGACTTGTTCCCCCGCGGAAGCTGCCAGAGGTTCTGAAGTCCGAAAACCAGCATCGCCAGCACCAGTCCCATGGCCAGACCGGGAACGATTCCTGCGGCAAAGAGCCGCCCGATTGAAGTCGATGCTACAACACCGTAGACAACGATGGGCATACTCGGCGGAATAATTGGACCGATCAGCGCAGAGGCTGCAGTAATTCCCAGGGTTACCCGTTCGTCGTATTTCGCCTCACGCATTGAACGGATCTCAATGGCCCCCAGGCCGCCGGCATCGGCAATCGCCGCTCCGGACATACCCGCAAAGATAATACTTGCCACAATATTCACATAGGCGAGTCCGCCGCGGATTCTTCCCATGCCGATGGCAATAGCGTTGAATATCCGGTCGGTAATACCGCCGCTGTTCATCAGATTCGCAGCAAAGATGAAAAACGGAACCGCCAGCAGCGTATACGAGTTGACCCCGGCCACCATCCGCTGCACTGCCACAAAATTGGGAATTGAGGGTTCAAAAAGCACATACAGGATAGAAGGCACCCCGACTGCCACGGCAACCGGAATTCCCATGGCAAGAAAAACAAACAGCAAGATAACCATTAATGTAATCATTCGGCGCCTCCCTCTACAGCTTTTATATCTTTTTTCCGAGCCAGCAGCACGATATCCTGCACTTCCCGAAAGAGGTATCCGAGGGATCCGAGGGATACGCAGATGTACCACCAGAACATACTGATCTGCATCGCCGGGCTCACCAGGTTGCTCGTCCGGCTGGCAAGCTCATATCCGAAACGAACCAGCAGGATCATCAGCGAAACGTTCATCAGCTTTTTACATACATACAGTGCTATCTGCCCCCATTTCGGCAGACGCTCATTGATGTATGCAAAAAACATCTCAATTTTAATGTGGGAATTGATCCGCCGAATATAGGCTATTCCCACAAAGGTGAGCCACACGTTAAGAAACATGGACAGCTCTACAGTCCATGGTAAGGAGAAACCGAATATCAGCCGAAGCAGCACCTGCAGAATCATGACTGCAGCAATCACTACAAAAATCACTGACGGCAGGTATTCCTCAATATAGCCATATACCTTTCTCATGCATCCTCCTATGCACTTAGTCTCGCAGGAATGTCTGTTCCTGCGCATTATTGCGTTGTTTTGCGGCTGTCCATGCTGCCGCAGGCATATCCGTTATCCAGTATCCGGAACAGCGCTTACGCAGATTTTTCTAACTGAACCGCCGAATCAGCGGGCGCTGTTTTTTCGTCTGCAGTTCATACAGACTATCGTACCGGAAGATATTCACAGTCAGTATCATCGAGTCGCACCTTCCGCTTTCCCTCCTTGCGTATACTCATCGTACCGCCTCCGGCGGCAGGAGTCTGATTGTTCAGCTGTCAGCTGCATTCCTCCGCAAGTATACAGCAGAAGGATCATCAGGCCAAGGAAGCTGCAGCGGCAAGGATTCCCTTATCTTCAATAGCACGCATAAGCTCCGCCAGCTTCGTAATATCCTGTTCACCAAGCTCAGGTGAAATCATCCACAGGGAAGATTCCTGCAGCACCCTTCGGCAGTACCCCTCAGTGCTCTCACCCTGCTGCCGGGATTCCTCATTGATCCGGCGTAGGGTCTCCAGATTCCCGGGAGTGTCAAACACCTGATACTCCCTGCCGCAGCAGGAAGCCCGGTATCCGGTTTTTTTGTCTCCGGCAGCCCGGTAGAACAGAAGTGCCGCTGCACATGCGAAGAGCAGACGGGTCGGCTGTTCTCCCTGTCTGAACCAGAAGTTCATCGACGGAATCAGCCGGGTCTGAAATTTTGAGAAGCTGTTGAGATTGATGTCACTGAGCATATGCCTGATATGGGGATTATCCAAACGTCGGAGCATCGTCTCAGCAAAATCCTGCTTTTCTGCTTCCCCGTAGGGAAGGGAGGGCACTATTTCGCGGTAGAGCACATCCTTCATAAAGGGACCGAACTGGGGATGATTCACAGCCTCCCGTTCAGTCTCCAGTCCGGCAAGAAATCCGCACTGGGCAAGCATGGTCTGATACCCGTTCATGATGCGTACCTTGATCTCCCGGTACCGACTGAGATCATCGCACCAGACCACGTTGAGAGACGCCTTCTCAATAGGAAATTCATCCCGGAATTGCTGATCCCCGGATATTGCCAGAAACTGATAGTTCTCTCCCTTTACCAGCAGATCATCCCGGTAGCCAAGCTGCTGTTCATATGCATCAGCTTCATCAACGGGATAACCGGTGACAATGCAGTCAACCAGGGTGCTGAAAAAAACATTCTCAGTCTCAAACCAGCGAATAAAATCACTGGAAAGCTTCCAGGTTTCGGCTAACTTCAGCAGCACCGCCCTGAGGGCATCTCCGTTGTTTTCAATCAGCTCGCTGGGAAAAATCAGCAGCCCCGTTCCCGGCGCCCCTCCCAGGGCATGGTATCTCTGATGGAGAAACGCAAGCAGCTTTCCGGGAAAGCTCTCTGGAGGCTGAAAAAAGAACGAATCGTTTTCATCATACACGATACCCGCCTCGGTAGTGTTGGAGATGACAATGCGAATGTTCGGATCGGCAGCTAACTCGGTAAAAGCGGTAACATCGGTATAGGGATTCACCCCATCCTTTACCGACTCAACCAAGGTAACTTCCTGACTGTCGGCGCTCTGCAGACAGACGGTATACAGATAATTCTGACGGGCGAGATCGGCCAGTCTGCCGTGTTCAATGGGCTGCACGATGCAGATCTGTCCGCGAAAAACTCCGGATGCATTTAATTCATGCACCGCCTTATCCCAGAAGGCACGCAGAAAATTCCCTTCTCCGAACTGGAGAATGCGGACTGGATAATCATATGTGCGCGTATGCGTGGTGATGTCGCTCATGGGTGCGTCTCCATTTACCGGGATTCGGTAAAACTCGAACCGACCCGCAGAAAGCTCTGCGGGTCGATCCGGAATTATTCACTGTAGTCTAGCAATAATGCTTAGTTTCCAGTCTGCTGAATTCTGCTGTGCAGATCAGCGCCGAATTCATCTTCCCACCAGTAGCTGTATTCTTCGGGCATACCAGCGGTTGCTTCGCGGAAAGCTTCGATATCGGGCTCAACAATGGTCAGACCCTGTTCTTCAAAGTATCCGATAAGATCTTCGTCTTCCTGGGAAAGAATTTCAACGATCAGCTCGGAACCTTCAGCAAATGCCTCCAGAACAATAGCCTGATCTTCTTCGCTCAGGGACTGAAATACTGCATCGTTCATCACAAAGGCACATACGTTGGTTACATGGCTGGTCAGGTTAATATAGTCCTGCACTTCGTAGAACCGCATTGCATGGATAGCTGACAGGGGGTTTTCCTGACCGTCAGCAGCTCCCTGCTGCAGGGCTGTATACACTTCAGCATAGGCGATCGTAGTAGGATTAGCGCCCATAGCTTCGGCATATGCTACCGGTACAGTCTGCTCAGGAACACGCAGCTGGAATCCAGCAAGATCTTCAGGAGTTTCAACTCTTCGGTTGGATGTCAGCTGGCGGATACCGTAGGAGCTCGGTCCAATTACACGGATACCGTGCTCTTCTCGGAGTCCCTCGAACAGCTCATTCGCCAGTTCGCTTCTGCCGAACTCAAGAACGTGCCAGTTGTCCTCAAAGGTATAGGGCATTTCCATGACGTTAATCGGGCTGTAGATCGTACCGAGCTGGCCTGCGCCTGCTGCGGCGATATCAAGTGAGCCGAGGATCGTCTGCTCAAGAATTTCCGGTTCAGTTCCCTGCTGTCCTGCAGGATATACCGTAATGGTAATTCTTCCGTCAGTCCGCTCTTCCACCAGTTCGGCAGCCAGTTCAGCTCCCTTGTTCCATGCATGACTGGGATCATAGATATGAGCCAGTCTCAGATTCACTTCGTCAACTTCTGCAGCACCAGCTGCGAAGGCAACACCTGCGCTCATCAGCATAACTGCCATGAGCGTTAAAGAAACAATCTTCTTCATTTCAAACCTCCAAAAAAAAACTAATTAATGTTTTTCCAACATTCTTTAAAACTTAACAAGTTCATATATGATATATCCTATATTAGCACAGAATTCAGGCCTGTCAAGCATTATTTTTCAAGAATATACGCTTGCTATTTCTTACAATATAAATATATATATACATATTTTAACAAATCCGGCAATAAATCCTTACTAAATCTATAATTTACAGCCCCTTCCGCAAGTTTTTTTCCTCACCGGAGGGGCTGTAAACACCCAGTTATGACTTGCTCCGTTCTGCAGCAAGCGCTGCCAGCTGCTTCGGATCCAGGCCGAACTGATCCAGCAGTTCCTCATACATCGCCGAATGGATATACTGACAGCTTCCGTCGTCATAGGATGTGTTCACCCCGACGCAGACCGTCCCCTTGCGCTCCCGGTTCCAGGTATGCTCCTTGAACTCGCTCCACAGATACCCGTTGTTCTGCTCTGCAAAGATCACGGTCTTTCCTGAATCATAGAGTTTCTCAAGGAGCTCCTTGTCCGCTGAGGGCATGTCGATCACGCTGGCGCCAATCCGGTGATCCTTCTCCAGCAGTTCGGCTGCATCCAGGGCCTCAAAGACCCCTCTGCCGCTGGAGACAAACACCACCTGGGGATCACCCGCTTCTCTGGCATAGTACCCCTTGCCGTACTCGAACTCCACCGGTTCACGGTAGATCACCGGAGAGTCGGCCCGCATAATCCGCAGATAGACTAATCCGCGGCTGCCCTCCATGAGCCAGCGCAGAATTCCCATGAGCTGGTTCGGGCAGGATACGTCGATGATCCTCACCTGGCCCACTTCCCGCATGATCTTGATGTCGTCATTCCCCATATGGGTAGCGCCGTTGGTCTTCGTGTCAATATTCGCGGCAGTGGCCAGCATCACGAGATCCAGTCCATGACCTTCTGCAAGCCATGAGCCCTGCTCCCCGATCACCTCAATGCGCTCCTGCTGTCCTACGGCAATCCGGCGCAGGACCTTCAGATCAAAGAAGGGACAGAAAGTGCTTATCCACGCCTGGTAGCCCAGACAGGCATAGGCTTCACCAATTGCCATCATGTTCGCCTCGGCTACCCCTACGTTCAGCGCCCGGCTCTGATCCACATACCCGACTCCGTCCTGCAGCCCGCTGGTCGACGCAAGGTCTGCATCCACCGAAACAATCCTCGGATCCCGGGCAATGACCTTCATGGACTCCTTGATCAGATCACTGGCCACATAGGACTTGCCGGGATCAAGCTTCGG
>PWKH01000055.1 GCA_003559765.1 Spirochaetaceae bacterium | reverse complement strand
GGAGAGATGATCTCCATGCCCTATCACTACCGGGACTCAAGGACCGACGGGGTCATGGAGGAGGTATTTTCAAAGATTTCCCAGAAGCAGATCTACGAATCCACGGGACTGCAGTTCATGCAGATCAACACCCTCTACCAGCTTGCATCCTTCGTGAAGCACCACCGGGAAATGGCGGCGGCAGGTTGCCGCTACCTGTCGGTACCCGATCTGCTGAACTACTGGCTCACCGGAGTGATGACCAATGAGTTCTCCCATGTCACCACCACCCAGCTCTACAATCCCCGAAAGCGGGACTGGGCATGGGATGTGATTGACGCCCTCGAGTTTCCCCGCCGCTGGTTCGGGGAGATCCTGCCGAGCGGTACGGTCATCGGACCGCTGTCGCCTGACCTCCGGAAGGAAATCGGTGCCGGTGAGCATGTCCAGGTGGTGGCCGGTGCCTGTCATGATACCGCCGCAGCGGTTGCCGCCATCCCCGCCCGGGAGCATGAGCGGTACATGTATCTCAGCAGCGGGACCTGGTCGCTGCTGGGGGTCGAGACGGATGAACCGGTGATCACTGAGACGTCCCGGAAGTACAACTTCACCAATGAAGGAGCCGCCGACGGGAGAATCAGATTTCTGAAAAACATCATGGGCATGTGGATTCAGCAGGAATCAATCCGTTACTGGGAGTCCAAGGGTGAGCGGATCTCCCTGAAGAAGCTCGATGCCGAAACCCTGGAGGAGACCCATTTTCAGGGGTATATTGATCCCAATGACGAGCGGTTCCTCAAGCCCAACATGGCCGGAAAGCCCATGCCGGAGCGGGTCCAGGACTACTGCCGGGAGCACGGCATGCCCCAGCCTTCCACCAGGGGGGAGTTCATGGTGGCCATCTACCGGGGACTTGCCCGGGCTTATGCGAAGTACGTGAAGCAGCTCGAGGAGGCGGTGGGAACATCCTACGACACCCTGTACATCATCGGGGGTGGAAGCAAAAACCCCATTCTGAATCAGTGGACCGCCGACGAGGTGGGCATCCCCGTTCTTGCAGGACCGGTTGAGGCCACCGCCCTGGGGAATATGCTTATCCAGGGAACGGCCATGGGCGAATTTACGAGCATCAGCGAGGGTCGGGAAATTATCCGCGCCTCTCAGCAGGTTTCCCGGTGCGATCCCCAGTAAGGGGCATGGCTCAGGTGTGACGAAACCCCGCTGTTCTGATACAGTAGGAATATGAAGCAGGCCGAATGGTTTCGTCTGGACAATGCCGCTAAACTCTATCCCGCCGTCTCGAACCGGAAGCGGACCAACGTATACCGGATGTCCGTGACCCTGGGGGAGCAGGTCAGCCGGCAGCTGCTGGAGACAGCCGCCGCCCTCGTGCTGAAGCGGTTTTCCAGCTTCCGGGTCCGCCTGGTCCGGGGGTTCTTCTGGTACTATCTGGAGGACAACCCGGCCCCGCTGCCCGTCGAGGACGATGATCACCCCTGGTGCAGAAGCATCTTTCCCGCTGCATCAAACCGGCATCTGCTTCGGCTGCGGATGAAGGAGCGCACCATTGCCGCGGAATTTTATCATGCGGTGAGCGACGGATACGGGGCGTTGGTGTTTTTCAAGACCCTGACGGCGGAGTACCTCAAACTGGCCCACCCGGGCCTGGAGATCCCCGAGACCCACGGCGTGAAAGACTGTTCGGCACCGGAGCACCCTGAGGAGCTGGAGGATGCCTTCATGAGGTACTACCAGCTGCTTCCCCGTCGGCCGAAGGCCGGAATTCGGGCCTTCCATCTCAAGGGAACCCCCCTTCCTCCGGGGGACCTGCAGGTGATCATCGGGACTGTGCCTGTGGACAGCCTCAAAGCCCGCTGCCGGGAATACGGGGTGTCGGTTACCGAGTATGTCTGTGCCGTCTATATCTACGGGCTTTACATCATTCAGCAGGAAACTCGGAGGAGACAACGTGCGGTCCGTATTTCCGTCCCGGTGAACCTTCGCAGCAGCTACCCCTCCCGGACGCTGCGGAACTTCAATCTGTTCATCAAACCGGGAATTGAACCCTACCTGGGCAGCTACACCTTCCAGGAGGTGCTCCATCAGGTGTACCACTACATGCAGTATGAAATGAATACCAAGTATCTCAGTGATCTGCTCGGGTATCATGTCTATGCGGAAAAGCAGATGTTCCTGCGGCTGCTTCCGGTGCCGATGAAAAACCGGCTCATCCGCTATATCTACACCCGCTCAGGGGAGCGCAGCTATTCGGGAACCCTGTCGAATCTCGGGCAGGTGAGCCTGCCGGAGCAGATGCGTCCCTATGTCGAATCCTTCGGCTTGGTCTTCGGCGCAAACCGGAATCATAACACCAACTGTGCGGTATGCTCATTTGGAAACACCCTTTCGATTACCTTCTCCAGAACGATTGAGGAGCCCGCAGTTGAGCGGCATGTCTTCCGGCATCTGGTGGAAGAGGGAATACCGGTTTCAGTTGTCTCGCCGGGTGAGATAGCTTCGTCCGGTGACGGCAAATACCAGGATGAGCACTGTCAGAACCGCCGCGGCAGCTGATGCTGCGGCAATTACGCTGACGACCGTCTCGGCATCGGCGGTGCGTTTGATGATGATCCCGAGATACGCCCATACCACCACCAGCGGATGGATGATGTCCCGCTTTTTCAGCAGAAACGCCAGTCCCAGGAGGGTTCCGACCAGGATGACCGCCACCGTCCAGAAGGGATCTCCCAGACCGAAGCCGCCCCAGTCATATCTGACCAGTACGGCGGTGACGTTTGCAATGGTGGCTACGCTGATCCAGCCGAGGTATACGCTGACCGGAAGGTGGTACAGCAGCCGCTCCCGCCGCAGAGCTCCCGCCTCGCCGACGCCCAAAGCCAGATAGAGTTTCACCAGGCTCCACAGCAGCACCAGCATGATCAGCAGCGACAGCAGCACCTGCTGGTAATGCCAGGCGATGATCCAGAGGATGTTCGCCGTGCAGGAAATGAAATACCAGGGGCTGGTTATACTCACTTGTTCAGACCGGCTGGAGGCAGCCAGGGAGAACTGAAAGGTAGTCCAGAGGATCAGCAGCAGGTAGATCAGTCCCCAGATGGAGAAGGTGATGCCCGCAGGGACAAAGAGGTTGGGGTACTGATCCGAGAGCTCTCCGGTGGTGATGCCGTTGATCGGCAGCGCATTGGCCAAAATGTTGACTAAAATTACCGAGGCGGTTCCCACCGCGTTGATAACGGCGATGTTTCGTGGAAAATTTGATCTTCCGGGCATGGGCATCCTCCCTGTCAGCTGCTGGTCCTTCGGACAAACCAGGTCATGTCTTCATATTTGGTTTCCACCAAATTCCGTTTCTCCGCATCGATGATCAAGGACTTGAACCGGTTGTAGCCGTACTGCTTGATGTTCACCTGCTGGGTGTTCAGCAGCTGGCTGGAGCGGGAGAAGGTGATCCAGTCGCCGGATTTCGGCAGGGTTTTGAGCAGCAGCCGGAAGATTTCCGGCAGGCTCTCCTCAATGGCGTTGTCCTTCAGCAGAAGATTGTTCTTGTTCTCCGGGTCCAGGGTGACCTGGGTTTTGCGCATGGCGTCCATAGCGAACTCCTTCCAGCCGGAGTAGCCGTAGGTGCGCTCGTCGAAGTTTTCGTTGAGCAGCTTCATTTTCACCTTCACAGAACCCAGGGAAGGGGTCTTTTTCTGCTTGAGCATCAGCACCACCGCTTCCTGGAAGAGCTGAAAGGCGTTTTCCTTCGTCACCGCAGAGGCAATCTCGCCCTGGGATGCGGTATCTGAATCGCTGACGTCGCTGACGTCGCTGATGTCTGCTCCGATGCTGCGGTAGTCGAAGTACCGGTCAGCCAGAGCCAGCAGATCCTCCGAGGCGTTTCCCGCATCGCAGATGACCCAGGTCTCCTTGCCGTGCTTGCGCAGTGTCTGCAGCAGCGGCCGGAAGTCGGCGTCACCAGTGATCAGGACGAACCGGTGGAGATGGGGATAGATGAAGATCATCTCCGTTGCATGGGTGATCAGGGAAATATCAGCGCTGTTCTTCCGCGCCTGGGGCACGTGGATCAGCTCAAAATTCTTTTCGAAAAGGGTAGTTGAAATGCGCTTCAGATTGAACCGGGTCCAGTCTCCGAAACACAGCGATGACGATATTTTGCAGTCATCGCGCTCCAGAAAATCAAAGAGATCCTGAAGAAAGCTTGAATTTGACTGGGGAGTTACATTTTCAATGTCCCAAAGTACTGCTAACTGCTGCATAATTGACTCCTATTGGTATGGCTTGACCATAGCATAATTCTGAGGGCAATGTAAGCGCCCCCGCAGGGAAAAAGGATGCAAAGGTGTGTCAGTTCCTCCGGGTGAGCCGCAGTACTGCTGAGATCAGTTCTGCTGCAAGCAGCAGTACTGCCGCAGAAAAGAGAATGAATTTCGCGGGGGTGGCAACAACCAGCAGCGTAAAAAGTTCCCTCGATACGTCGGGAAAGGTCAGCAGGATCCGCACCTGGGTGAGGTTCTCCAGCAGATCCGCAAGCCCCGCCGCCAGGGGGACGGCAAGGAGAAACCTCATCCGGCGGGGATAGCGCCCCGGGGGGGAGGTGATCAGTGCGGCCTTGATGACTGCCGTGATCAGCAGGGCGGTATAGGAGATCAGAAAGAGCATGTCCAGGGGGATGAACGCAAAGAGCAGATGCTCCCGGCCGGCATCTCCCAGCTGGGAGAAATACATCCTCGCCTCCTGCTCGCTGTAGCCGAAGCGGGTGTCCAGGATGCCGGCTCCGCCGGTAATTTCTGTGAGCTGCCCCGCTCCTACGGCATCTCCGGTTACCAGATAAAAAGAACCGGCGGTGAGCAGCAGGAAGCACACCAGCAGGGCGGTACCCCTGCGCCTGATGAGTTCATACACGGTATTGATGTTATCTGCTGCATGCATACTGCCTCTTTTCCTGCACCTAGAGTAGCGCTTCTACCACTGGTGTGTATAGGCTTTCCGGTAGCTTCTCGGGCTCATCCGGAGGATTTTTCTAAATTGTCTGCTGAAATAGTTGCTGTCCTCAAACCCGCACTGATAGGCGACCTCGGTGATCGGCAAAGGCGAGTTTTCCAGGAGTCTGCAGGCATCCTTGATCCGCAGCCGGAGGTGGTACTCAATCGGGGAGCAGCCGGTGGCAAGGCGGAAGGCCCGGTTCAGGGTGCTGTAGGACATGTAGGTGTGCTCAAGCAGCTCAGGCAGGGACAGCTGCCTGCTTCGGTTCTGCTCCATATAGGAGAACACCTGGGCCAGCCGGGTGATCTCCTGATACTTTGCGGGGTTGTTGGTCCGGTAGCACCGCGAGAGGGTGACAATGAGTTCAATGAGATAGGCGAAGGCCATGGCCCTGCTTCCCTGCTCCCGGCAAGTTTCGGTAAGCTCCCGGCATATCTTCTCCACCAGCTTGGTCACCGACACCATCTGGTCCGGGGAGAGACGCAGTTTGGTCTCAAACCGGTGGGTCTCCCGGTATTTCGGTTCGATATGGAAGATTGAATGATACCCCGGCATGCTCCTGATATCCACCAGGGTATGTTCCAGCAGGGAAAGGTCGAAGAGAATATTGTACAGACGAAGATTGCGGGGCTTCCTGTACCCGTGGGCAAAGCCCGGTTCGATGAAAAAGACATCCCCGGGATTCACCTGGTAGGAATCACCGGAGGTGAAATGGATGCCCGTTCCCTCCAGGACGATCACCAGTTCAGCAAAATCATGGGTATGCAGGGGGTAGGGAATCTGGGGATTCCGTTCAATCAGCTCGAGCTTCAGGGACTGATCGCAGAAAAAATCGCTTGCATGAAGGGTGAGCTGCTGGGACATGAACATATCATGCTATTAATTGCATATATTGTCAAGGATGACCGGGCAAAGCTGTAGTATCATGGAAACACAGTAAGGAGGATATGTGAGATGAACCACGATGCGGTACTGCAGGCCTACGGACAGGCGAAGGAGCGCTACCGGCGCCTCGGAGTGGACGCCGACCAGGTGATTGCAAATCTGAAGACCATTGCTCTGTCGGTGCACTGCTGGCAGGGGGATGATGTAGGGGGATTTGAGACTCCCGATTCCCAGCTTTCCGGCGGAGGCATCCAGGTGACCGGGAATTATCCCGGGAAGGCGCGGAATGTCGATGAGCTGCGCAGGGATATCGAGAAGGCCTTCTCCCTGATCCCGGGCACCCACCGGCTGAGTCTCCACGCCATGTACGGGGAATTCGGCGGAAAGCAGGTTGACCGGGATCAGATCGAGCCTGCCCATTTCCAGGGGTGGACCGACTGGGCCGGGGAACATACCTGCGGTCTCGACTTCAACGGCACCTTCTTTTCCCACCCGAAAGCCGACAGCGGCTACACCCTCGCCAGCCCGGATCCGGGGATCCGGAAGTTCTGGATTGAGCATGCCCGGCGGTGCCGGGAGATCAGCGCCTTCATGGGAGAAGAGCTCTCCACCGCCTGCATCAACAACATCTGGGTTCCCGACGGGGAGAAGGATTACCCCGCTGACCGGATGGGGTACCGGCGCATCCTGAAGGAGTCTTTGGATACAATATTCTCCCGGGAGTATCCCCCTGAGCTGATGAAGGATTCCGTGGAAACGAAACTCTTTGGAATCGGCAGTGAGGCCTTTGTGGTAGGGTCCCATGAATTCTATATGAACTACGCAAGTCGGAAGGGAAAGATGCTGTGCCTCGATATGGGTCACTTCCATCCTACCGAATCTGTCGCCGACAAGATTTCGGCCGTCCTGCTGTTCTGTGACGAACTGATGCTCCATGTCAGCCGGCCGATGCGGTGGGACAGCGATCACATCGTGGTGCTCAGCGACGAAATCTATATGCTGTTCAGTGAGCTGGTGAGAAGCGGAAAACTTGGAAGCACCTCTATCGGTCTCGATTTCTTTGACGGCTCGGTCAACCGGATCGGTGCCTGGGCGGTGGGCGCCCGGTCGAGTCTCAAGGGACTGCTCTTTGCTCTTCTGGAGCCGGCAGATCAGCTGCGCGCCTATGAGCAGGAGGGCAATCTCTTTGCCCGGCTGGCCCTGGCTGAACAGATGAAGACGATGCCCTTCGGGGCCGTCTGGGACTACTACTGCACCCTCCAGGAGGTCCCCATGGATGACCAGCTCATCGGCGAGGTAGCCGACTATGAAGCGCAGGTGCTGGGAGGCCGGAAATGAACCATGAAGTACCGCTGCAGCAGCTGATCGAACTCTCCCGCCGCTACGGAAGCGATCAGGAATACGTGCTGCTGGGGGGCGGAAACACCTCCTGGAAGGACGGGGAAATCATGTATGTGAAGGCTTCCGGGTATGCCCTTCAGTCCATTGATCGGGAGGGCTTTGCGGCGATGGACCGCAGAAAGCTTGATGCGGTATGGGAGAAGCAGTACCCCGCGGATTCTGCCCGGAGAGAGGAGACGGTGCTCCAGGATATGATGGAAGCGCGCCTGCCCGGGGAGGAGAACCGTCCCAGCGTCGAAGCCCTGCTGCACAGCCTGATCCCCTATGCATTCACAGTGCATCTGCATCCGGCCCTGGTCAACGGCATGACCTGCGGAAGACAAGGAGCTGAACGGATGGAGGAACTCTTCGGCACTCAGGCGGTATGGGTTCCCTGCACCGATCCCGGCTACATCCTGGCTGCAGAGGTGCGGGAACATGCGCTGCAGGCGCTGGAGGAGACCGGTTTTTTCCCCCCCATGATATTTCTGCAGAACCACGGGGTGTTTGTCAGCGCTGATACTCCCGGTGAAATCACGGCATACTATGACCGGATCATGGAAATGCTGAAAACCCAGGTGAAGCGATTTGCCGATCTGGAGCCGCTGCGGGTTGATCCCGAACGGGAGCAGTCAGTCCAGCGGGGCATCAGCCGCGGGCTATCCGGGGAGGTGAAGATTGTGGGACTGCACAACCGGGAGCTTGCCCGGTTTCTCG
>PWKH01000003.1 GCA_003559765.1 Spirochaetaceae bacterium | reverse complement strand
TCACCGGCGGAAGGAACCGGCACCTCATGATACAGAAACCGCACCATCTCTGAGACATCCTTCAGCAGCCGCAGCCGCTCCTTGATCAAAGGCATGGCCGCATCCAGAATCTCCTCCTCCCGGGCTGAGGGAGGATCAGCTGTAACGCCGTCCTTGATGAGAAAAGGCAGCAGCAGCTCCTTGAGCTTCCGGTCATCGGTCATGCGGATATAGTTTCCGTTGAACCACTCAAGCTTCTTGTAGTCAAATACCGCAGGAGCCTTGTTGAGCTTCTCCAGAGAGAAGAGCGTTTTGAGCTCCTCCATGGTAAAGAATTCCCGCTTGTCGTCATAGGCCCAGCCGAGCAGGGCTATGGAGTTGGTCAGCGCTTCCGGCAGATATCCCTGGCTGCGGAAATCTCTCACCGCAGTGGAGCCGTGGCGCTTCGAGAGTTTCTGACCGTCCTTGCCCATCACCATCGGCAGATGGCAGTACACCGGCGGCTCCCAGCCGAAGGCCTCATAGAGCAGCACATGCAGGGGGCCGGAGGGAATCCATTCCTGGGCCCGCAGAATGTGGGTGACTCCCATGAGGTGGTCATCCACCACATTGGCCAGATGATAGGTGGGAAACCCGTCGGTCTTGAGCATCACCGGATCGGGATTCACATCCTTGTTCTTCCTGGTGATGGTGCCCATGAGCAGATCTTCAAAGGAGGTTTTCCCTTCCAGGGGAACCTTCAGGCGGATGACCGATGAGCATCCCTGCTGATCATACTCGCTCCTGGCTGCATCGTCCAGATCCCGACAGTGACGGTCATACCCCTGGACTGAAGACTTGCTCTGCTCCTGCTGCCTGCGCAGATCCGCAAGCCGATCGGGGGTGCAGTAGCAGCGGTACGCCTGTCCTGCATCCACCAGTTTCTGTGCGTATTCCCGATAGATGTCCACCCGCTGGGACTGAATGTAGGGACCGTATTCGCCCCCTGCCTCCGGACCCTCGTCCCATTCGATCCCGAACCATCGCAAGGTTGCGTAGAGATCCTCCAGGGCTTCATCGGTAGTCCGCTCCTGGTCGGTATCCTCAATCCGCAGGATAAAGGACCCGCCCTGACTTCGGGCAAAGAGATAATTGAACAAGGCGGTGCGCACTCCGCCGATATGCTGCAGTCCTGTGGGTGACGGCGCGTACCGTACTCTGACGCTCATAGTGCACCTCTTTTTATTATAGTGTCGAGAGATAATATTCTTATGTCTTTATACAGGAAATACTAAGGAATTACAATACGCCTGAGGTGAAGCAGTGATACTGATCAAACATTTCCAGGATTCCCTTGAAGACATCCTCCCGGATCTCCTGTCGCTCATCAGCCCCCTCCGGCGGCACAAACTCCCGAGGAGCCGTTGAGACGGTCCTCCCGAGGGCTACGTCATGGACCGAACAGATCCACAGCACCGAATTCCCCTCCCCGTCGGCTACCAGGTCGATATGGACCACCAGGTCTTCTGCGCCCGGGAAAAATTTGCTTTCCCCGGCACTACCGGCGAGCAGGAAACTCTCGCACCTCATGAGCAGCTGCAGCAGGTACTGCAGCTGGGAACCGAACAGCTGGGACAGCTGTTCGGGGAACCGGGCTCCTGCCGGACGGACGGACGGAATAATGTAGACAGCCTCTGCTTCCATGAACCGGCGCAGAAGCATCTGCGGCCCCAGGCTTCCATTCTGCATGCATCAACTCCTGCAGGGAAGTGTACGCATACTTTCAGTCAATGTCAAGAAACGCCATGTCATGATACAGTTCTTTTTTAGGGAGCACAAACCCATGAATCTTCAGCACAAATTTGTTGAAAACTTGAAGCACTACCGCAGCAAACGGGGATTATCCCAGGCGAAGCTCGCAGAGCTGTGCGATCTCTCCTCCGGGATGATCGGGAAAATTGAGGCGCACCTCACCTCACCGTCCCTGCAGACCATCGAGCAGATCAGTATCGCTTTGGAAATCGATCCCTTTCTGCTGATGATCGACCGCAGCAGCACCGGCGGCTACCAGCAGACGGTTATTGAAGACATGGTCAGCGACATCAGACACGTGCTGGAAACCTATCAGAAGAAGCAGCCCTAGTTCTGCTACAGCGACAGCAGCCTCAGACTCTTTTCCATGATACCGGGATAGGAAGAAAACGTCTCCAGGGAAACGGGGGAACGCTCACTGCCGTGGTTGTCTGTGGCAAGAAAATCGATCATCCCGCTTTCCAGCAGGGTCTGCCCCCGCTGGGTCTGCACCGCATCAATATTCATCTGGAAAAGCACCCCCATCTCCCGCATCCGCTGAATCGCAGGGTCCTTCAGGGTGAACCACCGGTAGCGGTCGATATGGGCGATGATCACCGTCAGTCCCAGCATGCCGAAGTGAAAAACCATATCCGCTGCAAAGAGGGGCTTAATGGCGGTATGGAACTCCACCATCTGGAAATGTCCGCACAGCGGAATACCGGGCTGCGGTCTGGCTCCGGTGACATAGAGCTCGCTCCCCAAAAGCAGAGTGATCCCCCGCTGCTGCGCTTCCTCCTTCACCTGCCGGTAGGCCTCCCGGATCTGATCGACCCGGGTATGCACCGTCGGATGATCAACATGGGGTGTTGCCGCCAGCCACCGGAACCCTGCTTCGGCATAGGCATCCAGAAGCCCCCGGGCCTCGTCAATATTGCCGACGCCGTCATCGATCCCGGGAAGGAGATGGGTGTGCATGTCTATCATGAATTGCGTCCTTCGCTTGCTTCATTCGCTTCAGCATGCTCTGAGTCCTGCTCCTGCTGATACACCGCAGTCAGTTTAGCCGACGAAGATTTCCGTTTGTCCTGCTTCATTGCCTTCCTGGCCTGCCGCTTGGCTGTCCGTTTTCCCGACTTGCTGTCATCCCTGCTGCTGTAATAGTAGTAGTAATGGTAGTATCCGCTGTCCGAGGAGGTGATATCGTTGATCACCACACCGAGCAGACTGATTTGGGAGCCTCTGACGGTTTCCATGGCCATATGCACCCCCCGCTTTGTGGAGGAGCCGGCCCGGACGACCAGCACCATCCCGTCGGCCAAGCGGGAACAGATCATGCCGTCGGAAGCCACCAGCAGCGGCGGCAGATCGAGCACGATCCGGTCATACACCTTGCGCAGCCCTTCAATCATGCGGCGGAACTTCTCCGAGGTCAGCACCGCAGTAGGATTCGGCGGCAGGGGCCCGACGGGCAGCACATGAAGGTTCGGCAGGTCCTCAAAGGGCTTTTTGATCAGGGAGCTGATCTCCTTGTTCTGAAGCAGGTAGTTCACCACCCCGCCTTCCATCTTATGGATATCGAAGATCTGCTCAATCCTCGGGCGGCGCATGTCCGCATCCACGATAATCGTCTTAAACCCGTTCTGGGCCATGGCGACACCGAAGTTCGCCGTGATGGTGGTCTTCCCCTCTCCCATTTCAGAACTGGAGGAGGCGATCACCTGGGGCGGCTTCACCCGGCTGAACATGATGTTTGTTGATATCAGTTTCATCGCCTCAGCCCCCGGCGAGGTAGGATCGGAATAGACCAGCAGCTCCTCCACCCCCTTGGTGGGAATGGATACCCGGGGGATTCTTCCGAGGATGACCGTATCGGCACCGACCACCCGCTTGATCGACTCCTCATCCCGGAGGGTGTTGTCAAGCGTCTCCACCAGGAAGGCGATCAGCACCCCGAGGAACAGTCCCAGCAGCGAACCAACCGCAAGGATCAGCCGTTTGTTGGGAGCAACCGGGATCTCGGGAATCACGGCATCATCAATCATCGCCGCGGTGCCGGTAATCCCTGCCTCAATGATTTTCGTCTCCTCCAGCCGCTCAAGCACCAGCAGGTAGAGACTCTCCTTCACTTTGACTTCCCGCTGCAGCTCCAGCATCCGCTGCTCAACCCGGGGGAGGTCCCCCACCTGGGCGGAATACTCCTGCCTCAGACTGGTGAGGTAACTGACTTTTGTATCGGTTATCACCAGGCTGGCATACTGCGAGGCAAGCTCTCCGTAGTAGTCCCTGGGCACATCCTCATGTGCCTGGACGTACCGGCGAATATACTGCTGCAGGAGGTTTTTCAGCTGATTCTCCCGGCTGGTGATGGATGCGGCTATTCCTCCCTGGGCTGCTGTGGAGGCACCCCCTTCTGTAACGGTACTGGCCAGTTCCAGTCTGAGGGATATCAGTTCGCTTTCGAGATCCTGAATATCCGAGCGCTCCCTGATTTCAGAAAGGGCCGGAAACTCCCCGCCGTGCTGACGGATCAGGTTCTGCATCAGATCGCTGTTGTTCCGGGTATTCTCCTGCTGAATGCGAAGCGGAGCAATCTGGCGGTCAAAGGAGGAAATATTGTTCAGCAGAATCCGCGCCTCCTCATCAAGCAGCACCATTCCCTCCTGCTCCTTGAAGCGGCGCAGATTCTCCTCTGCCATCATCAGATCCGCCTCAAGCTCCGGTATCTGCCGCTCAATGAATTCCCTCCGGGTCTGGAATTCCCGCTGGGACATTGCCTTGAGCATGTCATTGTAGACTTCCGCCAGGGTATTGGCGATATCCTGCGCCATGGCCGGGTCGGGATGCTCTACGGAAATATTCACGATATTGGTGTCCCGGACGGTGCTTACGGAAATCCGATTGCTGAGACGCCGGACTAATCTCGCCATGGAGGGCGGCTCCTCCCCTTCAGCCTCATATTCAGCCGCGAACTGCTCATACAGCCCAAGCCGGTTTATCACCCCTTCAATGTTGCTGCGGCTTTTTATCAGCTCCACTTCGGTTGCTATCTGGGAGGAAGTGGGGGCCCCGGTGAGCATCGCCTCAAAGGACGCCCCCGATTCGGAGGGCTGCACCCGCATCGTGACGGATGATTCAAATATCGGGGTAGCCATAAAAAGATACACCAGCACCGCCGCCACGGTGACGACAAAGATGCCGATGATCCAGAACATCCTGCGCCGCATGATATAGATGATGTCCTGCAGGCTGATTTCCTTCTCATCAGAATCCGTATAGGAATAATTCGTGTTTGTTTGATCGATCTTGTCCAATGTCTGCTCCTCAGAGGTACCTTGCAGGAAAGTATATCATACTCTCCTCAGGCTGTGTAACTCCCCTGAATTTTTTCTCAGCGATATCTCTTCAGCCGGCACAAAAAACCAGCATTTTTTTTGTGCCCCCTAGGTAAACAATCAGTTATCCCGAAGGTAACTTCCCTGAGGAGATTTCCCTGCCGCACTGCGCAGTTCATATCCCTCCGCAGGCATCGCAATTTCTTTCCGGCTCACTTCCAGATTACGTGGTTTTTCCGCTCCCTGTCAAGTTTTCTCATCCATCCCTTGCACTCTGCAGCTGCACCAACTATAATCGTCATCACTGCAGCATCAAAAAATTTCCTGCAGGAGCAGATATGAATGAGAAAATAAAACAGCCCCACATCCTTGTCGTTGATGACGAGCAGCTTCTCCGAAAACTGACGCTGAGCATTCTCACCTCAGCGGGATACCAGGTGACCACCTGCTCCTCAGGCACCGAGGCGATTGCCCTGTACCGGGAGCAGCCCTATGATCTGGTGATCATGGACATGATTATGCCCGGGCCGAACGGAATTGAGACGTTCCGAGCCCTCATAGATTTAGACCCGCAGGCAAAGGTAGTAATAATTTCCGGATTCTCCGAGCAGAAGGTGACCGAAGATCTGTATGAACTCGGTCTGGCCGGCTTTCTGGAAAAACCGGTTCCCCGGGCGATGCTGCTCTCGGAGGTCGAACGCATCCTCAGTTCCTGACAGCCCGTCACAGCTCTATCAGCTCAATTCCCGGAGGAGCAAAAAACCGGAGGGGGAGGATGGTTGTGCCCACTCCGCTGCTCACTACCACAGGCTTTCCCCGGAAGAAACACAGTCCCCTGCCGAGCTCCCGGCGGTAGATGCTGTGGGTGGTGATGGGTCTGCCGAACCAGGTGATCTGCCCTCCGTGGGTATGACCGCACAGCGCAAGATCAAAGGGCAGATGGGTGCAGCCGATGGGGATGAAGTCGGGATTATGGGAAAGGATGATCAGCAGATCCGCCGAAGGATCCCGAGCGACATGCCCGAGGTAGGCGACATCCCGTCTGCAGTCAGCCGGCCCTGCCAGCTGAATCCTCCACTTCCCGTGCTCGATGACCTCCGAGCTGTTGCAGATCAGCGGAATCCCCAGACGTTCCATGGCCTCCACCACCGCCTGCCGTGGATTCACTCCCGCTATCGTCTGCACATCGTGGTTGCCCAGCACCGCCATCGCAGGCTTCAGTTCCGCCAGAGCCTCAAGGCAGGGGGAGACATACCGCAGACCGCGGTCGGCATAATCGCCGCCGATGAAGATAAGATCGGGATCCAGATCTCTGATGCGCCCCACCAGAGACCTGATTCGGGAGGGAGGAGTCCAGCGGCTTCAGTGCAGATCACTTATCCAGAGGACGGTAATCCCCCGATCTCCGAACCGGTACCTGCGGACCGCCGGCGGGATCCGGGCTTCAATGACTCCCCACAGCAGAAGTGCTGCAGGGATGATCAGCAGCCAGTACATACCCATTAGGACCGGTAGGCTTCCAGTCCCCGTCTGATGAGATCCACCACCTCTGCCATATCCTCCTCATTGAGGACGTAGGCAATCCTCACTTCATCCAGCCCGGCTCCAGGGGTGGCATAGAATCCGTCAGCCGGCGCCATCATCACCGTCTTTCCTTCATAGCTGAAGTCCCGCAGCATGAATATCGCGAAGTCCTCAGCGCGCTCCACCGGAAGACGGGCCATTACATAGAAGGCTCCCTCGGGTTTGCGGCAGGTCACCCCGGGTATGCTCTGCAGTTCCCGGACCACCCGGTCCCGCCGCCGCTCATATTCCGCCAGCGTACCGGCAAAATAGTCAGCATCCAGATCCAGGGCGGCCTGGGCTGCAATCTGCTCCACCGTCGGCGGACAGAGTCTCGCCTGGGCCATCTTGAGGATATATTTCAGCAGCTCCCGGTTGCGGGATACAATGCTTCCCACCCGGGCCCCGCAGGCGCTGTAGCGTTTTGAGATGCTGTCGGTCACCACTGCCCGCTCTTCCAGTCCCGGAAGCTCCAGCAGACTTACCGACTTGCCTCCGTCATAGGCAAACTCGCGGTACACCTCATCGGCAATCAGGTACAGATCGTGCTTCCGCACCAGTTCACCGAGCTCCTCCAGCCGTCTGCGGCTGTATACCGCTCCAGTAGGATTGTTGGGATTGCAGATGAGAATCCCCCGGGTCCGCTCACTGATCTGCTGAGCAAATGCTTCAGCTTCCGGCAGGGCAAAGCCTTCCTCCAGGTAGGTGCGCACCGGCACAATCTTCACGCCCGCCATGGCGGCAAATCCATTCACATTGGCGTAATACGGCTCCGGGACAATCAGCTCATCCCCGGAATCACAAAGGGCCATGATGGTAAACAGCAGCGCCTCGCTCCCCGCAGTGGTAACCAGAATATCCTCCGGTTCTACCTGTATGCCGCGGTCCCGATAGTATTCCGGAAGCTTGTTCCGGTAGCTCGCCAAGCCTTCGCTCGGCCCGTAGGCAAGGACGTCCATATCAATGTTCCGGATTGCCTGCATAATTGATTCCGGTGTTTTAATGTCAGGCTGGCCGATATTCACATGGAATACCTTCACTCCCCGGTCCTTGGCTCCCTGGGCATAGGGAACCAGTTTCCGGATCGGAGATTCTGCCATGTCCACTATCCTGCGTGCGTATCTCACCTGCGCCTCCTGCGTAAAAGAATTCGCCTATTGTATCAAAGACTCCGGCACTGGGCAATCCAGGATCCTGGGGTTCTGCTGAGGACAAACCCTTCGGCAGGCCGCAGCCTGCTGCGTACATCTGTTAGGTTCTTGACAGATACCGGCCGGTCCTGGGCACCAGATCACGGGAGTGTTCCGGAGTAATCACCTGGCCGGCCTTAATC
>PWKH01000018.1 GCA_003559765.1 Spirochaetaceae bacterium | reverse complement strand
CGCACCATGGTTGAAGCTGATACAGCAGCATCAGTTGTTCCGCCGGGTATGATGGAAGTTACTTCGCGGGTGTCAGTGAAATTTGAGATTCGGTAAACTGCTGGAATGAACTGAGCTGTTCCCGGATGAGGGCCTCAAGCGTGTCTGCTAACTCTGCCGCTTCACGGTCCTCCATGGCCCGGCCGAAACTGTATATCCGGCCGTTGCAGGTGAGTGCAATTTTCCCTTCATGAAATCCCCGGGCACGGAATGTCTGATTGCGTTTGTTCTGGCTGATGGACTTTGTCGAAGGGATATAGGCTACCTTGGTTATGCAATCCGGATTCAGATGATAGGTGTGTCCCAGAATGAAGAGAGTCTTGGAAAGCAGTACTCCTTCCGGAGTAACGGAGATGCGTTCCTTGGCAAAAAATGCCCAGAGATTGAGAGCGAACAGCACTAAAAACAGGGCGGAGACAAACCCGAAGGGTATCAGCAGAAGCCTGGGAATGCTGGCAGAAAGCATCAGCACCCCGCTTACCCGTGTAATTTCCAGTTCCGGGCTTGTAATAAGTATTGATGAAAGCAGCGACAGGAATGCAAGGAACACAATCATGCCTGCCAGCAGAAACAGCCTTCTTCCCTTCCGGAATGCAGGAAGGGAAAGTGTGAACAGCGTTGATTGTCGGTTCGCATCAGGATGCTTCAAGGTTTTCATGGTTGTCAGTATTATATCCCTTCAGGTGTGAAGAGGCAATAACTACTTTCATGAAGGAGACTAGAAAGGAACGGGAGGTGCTGTCATTCAGGAGTTCAGTGAACGGGTGACCAAGATTATTCGCGACATACCCAGCGGAGAGGTGCTGACCTACGGCCAGGCTGCAGCGATGTCCGGAAATCCCGGAGGAGCGCGGCAGACAGCGCGGCTGCTCCATGCCGCATCCCGTACCAGGGGACTGCCGTGGCACCGGGTGGTGTCAGCCGGCGGATTCATCAGAACTCCTGAGGGAACCAGGGAACTGCACCGGCAGCTGCTGCAGCAGGAGGGGATCGTCTTTGCCGGCCCCTGGCAGGTGGATATGAATAAATCAGGACAGCATTAAGGACACTCTAGGGTTTGCGTTTCTGCTGTCTTTTCGGCTGATGAATCGTTTTATTCATGGTGATATGCTTGATGCCTGCTTCCATAAAGGGTTTGCCCTCGGTAATAAATCCCACCTGCTGGTAAAACTGCTCCAGCTGCGTCTGGGCATGAAGGGTGAGGCCGGCAATCTGATGCTCTTCAGCCTGCCTGATGATCCACTCCATGATCAGTTTGCCGTACCCCTTATTTCTTGCTTCCTCCAGCACCGCAAGCCGCTCAACCTTCCAGTACAATGAAGTTTCTGTTCTCGTACCTTCCATCTCCAGAGACATCCATCGAATTCTCGCACATCCCACCGGTGTGTCATGCTCGTAGAGAATGACATGTTTTGCCTGGTCATCAAGGCTGTCCTGCTCCAGCTCCTTGCTTACCTGCTGGCCTTCGATGAATACAGTCTTCCTGATTTCAAATATATGGGGAAGTTCTTCATCAGATGCCCAATGCATACGCACATGGCGCGGCAGCTTTTCCATGGAATACTCCTCCTTGCAGACTGCGGTGACGATTCAAAATCTTGAACAGCAGTATAGCAGAGAACTACGGTCTTGTCATATGCGTTTTTCTGTTTTACCCCTTGATAAAATGAACTATGTTCATTACAGTGCAGCCATGCCGAAGATTATTAAAAACCTCGAACAGAAGATTCTGGAGTCCTCTGAAGACCTGCTGAAGCAGGTTGGGTATGACGGAATGAATATGCGGCTGCTCGCCCAGCAGCTGGGAATAGCCCCCGGCACGATTTACAACTACTATTCCGGAAAGAGCGAGATCTGCTACCGGATTTTTTCCAGGAGCTGGGAGCAGACAAAAGAGAACATCAAGGCAATAGCTTCCAGCGACATCCCTGAAGCACAGAAGGGTTCTCAGCTGGTATCAGCGATTTATCATGACAGTCTGCAGCGTTATGAAACACTTTATGCGGCATTCTCTGCAGGCTGGAAAATCAAGAAGTTCGGGGAGCACTGGAGACGAGTAACCAGCGAGACTCCTGAAGAGATTGCTGCAGTGCTTTTTCAGGAATCTTCCCGAGCTGACCGCCACGGAGTACTGTTCCTGCAGACTCTCCGCGGGCTTATTATCCAGTATCCCGGAGAACATGAGGAAAATATTGCGTATTTGGTATCAGTCTATCATCTGCTGAGACAGGAGCTGCTGTGACACGGGAAGAACGACTTCATATGCTTGAACGCGGACCTATCGGCCGGACTCTGTATCTTTTATCCTATCCGGCTGTCCTGGGGCTGCTTTCCGGTGCACTCTACAATATTGTTGACACCCTGTTTATCGGGCTGCTTGAGGATACCGCTGCGGTTGGAGCTTCTGCGGTGGTGTTTCCGATCTTTCTGCTGATATCAACCATCGGCCTCGGCTTCGGGATCGGTGCGGCATCAGCGGTATCGCGGATGCTCGGGGCAAAGCGCCAGGAGGATGCCCAGCAGGTGGCCTCCACCGCCTTCATGCTTTCTCTGGTATCGGGGATACTCCTGTCTATCTTCGGGGTAATCTTCATCGATCCCATTCTGATATTCTTCGGAGCAACCGAGACAATCCTGGAGCCTGCAAGACAGTACGGTGTGCTGATCATCGGCGGATCGGTATTTCGGGTCGTCAATATGTGCATGAACAACATCATCAGGTCTGAAGGGGCTGCTTCCTACAGCGGAAGGGCGCTGATCCTGGGGTCGGTGCTGAACATTGCCCTGGATCCGGTGTTCATGTTTCTCATGGGTATGGGTATCCGCGGAGCCGGCGTGGCCACCATTGCTGCCCAGGCGATTGCAACGGCCTATCTGCTGCGGTTCTTTTTTACCCGCAGGGGGGTGATTACCCTGAATCCCCGGCATATAAATCTGAAGTTCTGGATTATTGCCGAGGTTTTTCGAATCGGGGTTCCGACGTTTTTCCGGCAGTCTCTCACCAGCGTCAGCATGGCGCTGCTGTTTCAGGCAAGCCGTCCCTTCGGAGACGCCGCCATCGCCGGGGTCGGGGTGGTAACTCGAATGATGGCCCTGATATTCATGGTCAACTTCGGAATCGGCCAGGGACTGCAGCCTCTGGCAGGCTACAACTACGGGGCAGGGCAGTTTGACCGGGTGAAACGTTCCTTTCGGTATTCCGCCGCCGCAGCGACGGTGTACAGTAGTGCAGTTGCACTGCTGTTTTATCTGCTGGCACCCCAAATCATCTTTCTGTTTTCCCGGGATCCGGAGGTTATTGAGATTGGGTCAACCTATCTGCGCATCATGTCCTTTACGCTCTGGTTCCTCGGATTTCAGATTATTGCCTCCTATCTGTTTCAGGCGCTGGGAAAGGGGAGAGAGACCATGCTCATCGCAACTTCCAGACAGGGACTGTTCTTTATTCCCCTGGTGTTCACCCTCCCCGGACTGTTCGGGCTGACTGGGATCTATTTTGTGCAGCCGGCGGCCGATTTCCTCTCCACGGTAGTGACGGCAGTACTTGTGCTGGTCCATCGCAGAAAGGTTTCCAGAGAAGAAGCACGGCACGGCCAGGTGGTAAAAGGAGATGCGGCTCATGTCTCAGCAAAATAGCACCGGATGGGTGCATGGACTGCTGCTGTTCGTAGCTCTCTCCTGGGGGCTGAACAACATCATGATGAAGCTCGGGTTCGAACACCTTACACCGCAGCAGTTCGGCGGCATAAGGATGGCGATTGCTCTGCCCTTTCTGATATTTCTCGCCGGATTTCTGCCGGGGAGAACCCCCTTTTCCCGCAGAGATTTTCTGCACATAGCAGGAATTGGTGTTATCGGGATGGGATTGTTTCAGACGCTGTTTCCCCTGGGAGTCCATTACACCTCCGCCCCGGTGGGTGGAATCCTGATGGCGACAATGCCGGTGCAGGTAGTCATTATCTCGCTGATCTTCAGAATCGAACGGCCGGGGGTCAGGGCAGTTGCGGGAGTGCTGCTCACCGTGGCAGGTCTGATCGTGCTTACCCTTGCTTCAAGCAGCGGCGTCAATGCCGGAGAGACCACCGCCATCGGGGTGTTTTATCTGGTGACAGCAGAACTGGGTTATGCGGTGCATACCACCTTTCTCAAAAAGTATATGAGAACGTATTCTTCCCTGCAGGTAACCGGACTGGCGATGACCGTATCGGTATTAGTCTATTTCGGGGTGTTTGCATCGCATATGCGCGCGATTGATTTCAAAGAACTTTCTGTGAACGCCTGGGGGTTTACTGTCTATTCAGGGCTGATTCCGCTGTTTGTCTCCAATGTGCTTTGGAATATTTCCGTTAAGCATATCGGAAGCACGAAGGTTTCAGTATACGGTAATCTGCCTCCGGTATTTGTGCTGATCTTCAGTGCCGTCATCTTCGGGGATCTCCTCCGACCCCTCCAGGCAGCGGGAGCGATCATCATCCTTGCGGGGGTCTGGATGGTGCAGCTGCGCAAGCCTCAGTAGCCGACTGCAACAATCCCGGAGCCGGAATGCTAGCAGTCGATGATTTGTCCAACAAACATTGTTCAGATTACAGTTCCCGGTTTTTATCGAGGCTGCTTCATACATCGATTTTTTTCGTGCTCCCCGCATGAACGTACCGTAAAGAATCCTCCATTTTGCTGTTTCCTCAGTTCAGAAAATAATTTCAAAAAATGAGTGATCCTGTGGTACCCTGGTTAGGAACATGAATCACATGGAAACTGGAGGAAAGGCGTAATTCAGGAAATTGCATCACAGCCGGTGGACGGTGCTTGCCGAGAGGAGGATCAATTCTTAGGATTTTTTCATGCAATTTGCATACAGCCGTTAGCCTTGGTGAAACGGCACAAGACGAATACGAGTCATATTTTTTGGAAAAGAGGATCAGGGAAATTATGAAGGAACAGAAAAATCTCAAAGGAAAGGTGGCTTTGATAACGGGAGGCGCAACGGGAATCGGGAGGTGCTGTGCCGAACGAATGGCTGCCCTCGGCGCATCGGTAGCTGTGAATTATTGTCATTCGAGGGAAAAGGCTGAGCAGCTGGCTGAACAGCTGAATGCATCAGGCGCCCCGGCGATGTCGGTGAAAGCTGATGTTGTTCAGGACGGGGAAATCCGGGAAATGGTTGATGCTGTGATCAAACGGTTCGGCCGGATTGATGTGCTCATTAATAACGCCGGGAGAACCAGGTACATTGAAATGGATGATCTGGAAGGGGTAACCGAAGAGGACTGGGATATGATCATGAACACCAATGTTCGGGGAGCCTTCTATGTGACAAGAGCGTGTGCTGAGGAACTGAAGAAAAACAGCGGCTGCGTGGTTAACATTTCATCCATCACAGGCTTCATCGGACAGGGAAGCTCCATTCCCTATGCAGTGTCCAAAGCCGGATTAATTAACCTGACAAAATGCCTTGCCAGGGCGCTTGCTCCGACGGTGAGGGTGAATTCAGTAGCTCCCGGGGTTGTCATGACGGACTGGGTTGCCGGGCAGGAAAAGCATATTCAGCGCCAGAGCCAGGGCACCCTAATGGGCAGGGTGGCTGAAGCTGACGAAGTTGCCGACCTTATTGAGGGGTTTGTCATGCATGGAGGTTTTGTCAACGGACAGACGCTTATTATAGACGGCGGTTTTTATTTATAACTCTGCAGGAAGGCGGCTGCGGCGTAGAGCATGATCAGTCTGATGCCTCAGCAATAAATCCGGGGTCCATTCAGCAGAATGAACCCCGGAGCAATTGCTATTTGAACTGGTTTTCCTCGATTTCTTTTACCAGATTGAACTGAGTAGTGAGAAAGTCCTTTTTGAATTCCATCTTCTGCGCGAATTCCATGGACAGCCAAGCTTCAACAATCTGGACCCCCAGAAAGGGTGCGGTTATCCAGCCGCCCATGGTCAGCACATTCGCATCATTGATGATCTTTGCTCGTTCGCCGGAGAAGATACCATCTGCTACGCAGGCATAGACCCCTTTATGCTTGTTTGCCACAATGGCCATTCCCTGTCCGGTTCCGCAGACGAGGATTCCCTTGTCTGCCTCTCCCTGCTGTATTGCCCGGGCCACCTTGGGCGCCTGCTGGGTATAGGGAGCAGGGTGGTCGGTATCGGGAATCCCGAAGTCCTTTACTTCCACATCATCCCTGCCTCTCAGATATTCAACTACGGCTTCCTTCAGCGGAAACCCCGACAAGTCAGAAGCTAATGCAATTACGGTTCTGCTCATGAGCACAACTCCTTTTTCCTGGATATGGCGCGCCGCGCCTTCTCCGCGATATCACCGCTTCGCAGGCGGTATGCTCCGGCGAGATAGTCCAGATCGCCGACCTGCCCGAACTGCTCATGCACTCCAATACATTCCATGACCGTCGGAATGGAACAGGCAAGCGCTTCTGCGACGGCGCCTCCGAGACCGCCGATCACCTGATGGTTTTCGCAGGTAACCAGAGCCTTGGTCTTCCGGGCGTACTCAATCACCGTTTCTATATCAAGGGGTTTTACGGTATGCATGTCGATCACGGCTGCCGAGATCCCCTGATCTGCAAGATCCTCTGCGGCTTTCAGCGCTGCAGGGACCATCACGAATCCCGATGCAATTAACGTGACGTCGGTTCCGTCCCGCAGGACCTTTGCCTTGCCGAGGGTAAAGGTCTCATTGTCTGCATAGAACTGCTGCGAGCCCTTCCGGTGCAGCCTGATGTATGCCGATCCCGGGTGCTCAGCCGCCTGTTTGAGCAGCTCCCGGAGGGATACGATATCTGAAGGCTCCACGACCGTGAGGTGGGGAACAAGTCGCATCATCCCGGTATCTTCAAAGGGCATGTGGGTTCCGCCGTTGAGCTGAGCGGTGATTCCCGGATCAGTGCCCACCAGTTTGACCGGAACCTGGGCATAATTTGCCGAGAGGAAAAACTGATCAAAGACCCGGCGGGAGGCAAATGTTCCGAAGGTCGCGGCAAAGGGAATCTTTCCCTCTGAGGCGAGTCCGGCTGCAATGCCTACCATGTCAGCTTCAGCCACCCCCACGTCGAAGAACCGCTCGGGAAAGGCTGTTTTAAAACCCTTGGTGCCGGTTGCGTTCATCAGATCAGCTTCCAGCACGCATATCCTGCTGTCGTTACGGGCCATGCTGATCAGTGTGTCAGCATATACATCTCTCATATCTGTGCTCATAGCTGGGCTCCTTCAAGCTGTCTGACCGCCTCCTGTGCCTGTTCAAGCGAGAGGGGCATATTGTGGCTGCTGAGTTTTCCTTCGGCAAAAGCGCAGCCCTTTCCTTTTATGGTATCAAGGATGATCATGGCCGGTCGGCAGCTCTGGGATTTCGCCCGCTGGACGGCCCCGTGGATATCGGGAAAGCAGTGGCCGTCGATCCGCTCGACATGCCAGCCGAAGGAAAGCCATTTTGATTCCAGGGTGTCAATGTTCATGATGTCCCTGGTCATTCCGTCGATCTGCATCTTATTGTAGTCGGTGAATCCGATAAGCCTGGAGAGTTTGTACTGAGCAGCGCTCATGGCGGCTTCCCAGATCTGTCCCTCCTGAGATTCCCCGTCGCCGATGACGGCGTACACGTAATTGCTTCTTTCGTCGAGGCGGTTCGCCAGGGCTATACCGACTGCGGCGGACAGCCCCTGTCCGAGAGACCCGGTGGTCATGTCGATTCCGGGGGTGAGGTTTCGGTCGCAGTGGCTGGGCAGGGAGGTTCCGCCCTGGTTCAGGGTATCCAGCATTGAATCGCTGAAATAGCCCTTATGAGCCAGGATGCTGTACAGTGCAGGGCCGGCATGTCCTTTGGAAAGCACCAGACGGTCCCGGTCGGGTGCTTTCGGCTGCTTCGGATCCACCTGCATCTCCTGAAAATACAGATAGGTCAGCGCTTCAATGACTGAAAGAGACCCTCCTACATGGCCGACGCCGAGTCTACCGATGGAAAGCAGAGTTTTTTTTCTGATTTCCCGGGCGACGGCGGTAAGGGAACTGATTGCATGTTCATCCATGTG
>PWKH01000024.1 GCA_003559765.1 Spirochaetaceae bacterium | reverse complement strand
TGCAGCTGCTCATTCAGCCGCTCCATCGCCAGCACCGCCCGGGCGCTTCGGTAGGCCGCACTGACTCCCCGCTCCGGGGCGGAGCCGTGGGAGGATGTCCCCCTGATCCTGGCGATCATCTCCATTCTGCCGCGATGGCCGCGGTAGAGCCGGCAGCTGGTGGGCTCGGTGGATACGATGAAGTCCGGCTTCAGTCCTTCCTCCTCGATGAGGTACTTCCAGCACATGCCGTCGCAGTCCTCCTCCATCACGGTGAAGGTGAAATAGACCGTGCACTCCCCGTCATAGCCCAGCTCCTTGAGCATCCGTCCGGCGGTGATCATCGAGGCCGCCCCTCCCTTCTGGTCGGAAGCACCCCGGCCTTTTACCAGGCCGTCTTCGATGGTCCCGCAGAAGGGATCAAAATCCCACTGGGAGAGATCCCCGACCTCCACCGTATCGATATGGGCATCGACGGCAAGCACGGTCTTTCCGTTCCCGATCCGTGCAATGACGCTTCCCAGTCCGTCGAAGCGCACTTCGTCGAATCCGGCGGCTTCGCACATCCCGGCAATCAGCCGGCATACCTGCTCTTCCTGAGAGCTGTAGGATTTCGTCTGTATCATCTCAGAGAGCAGCTGAGCTGTCTCGCTCCGGTAGCGTTTCGCCAGTTCCAGTATTTTGGCGGCAGTCTGTTCCATGGGTATCTCTCCTTGCGGTATTTCCGTCAGTCTGCGCTGAGGGTATTCATCTTCTTCCAGGTCCGCAGAGCGGCTTCCCGGGATTTTCGGCAGATCTCCTCTTCGTCAAAGGGAAATGCTCTGTCCTTCATCACCACCTGTCCGTTGACAATCACCGTCTCCACGTTATGGGAGCCCATGGCAAAAATCAGATGGCCGGCAATGGTTTCATCCGCAACGGGGGTGGGGCTTCTGTAGCTGCAGAGCACCAGGTCCGCGGCATCCCCCGGCTGCAGAGAGCCGAAGGGCAGATCAAAATAGCGGCGCAGCAGCTCATATCCTCCTGAGAGGATCCGCAGAAAGTCCCCGGGCTGAAGCGGTCCTCCGGCGTCCCGGTGCTTGAAGAAGGCGGTCTTCACCTCCTCGAACATGTTCGCCCCGATCCCGTCGGTACCGAGGGCGGGATTGGCAATCCTCGGCAGATGGGGGGTATATCCCACGGAGTTGTTCATGTTCGACCGGGGGTTATGGACTACTGCCGCATCACGGGCGTTCAGCAGATCCACTTCATGGTCCTGCAGATGCACTCCGTGGATGATCATGGACTTGTTGGTGAGCAGGCCGAAGCTGTCGAGCCGCTCGGCGATGTCCCGGCCGTATCGGTGATGGGACACCGATACGTCGTACCGGTCCTCAGCCGCATGGATGTGCAGGCCCCGCCCGGTCGTCTTGATCAGGTCACTGAGCTGCTCCAGAGCCGGATCGTCGACGGTGAAGGGCGCATGAGCTCCCACGGCCGCTTCGACGAGGCCGGACCATGTGCCGGCTCTGCGCTGATCATCGATCTCCTTGATGAACCTCCGGTTCTCTGCAATCCCTGCTTTTTCCTCTTCGGCTCCGTTGTTGCGGTTGGTGACCTCATAGCAGGTCATTCCCCGCACTCCAACGGTTTCAAAGGCGCTACGGACAGCCGACAGGGAGCCGTCAATGCAGTTGGGACTTGCATGATGATCGATCACTGCGGTGGTCCCGCACCGTACCGCATCCATGGCATAGCTCAGAGCGGAATAGTAGATGCTCTGCTCATCCAGGGAGCGGTCAAGCCGCCACCACAGCTGCTTCAGGGTGGAAATGAAATCCGGGGTCGGTCCCACAGCTGCCTGCAGACCTCTGGCAAAGGCGGAGTAGCAGTGCAGATGGGAGCATACAAGCCCGCTGATGAGCACCTTTCCGGTTCCGTCGATGACTGTTTCGGCATCCTCCAGCAGGCCTTCTGCCGCCCCCGCTTCCGCAGCGGCGATCCGCCCGTCCTTGACCACCACATCAATATGCTCACGCACTGAGGGGGGATCAAGGGCAAGGGCGGTGACATTGGTGATTATCAGCATATGGCCTCCTTCTGCACGCAGAGATAGCGGTATGACCGCAGCACGTGTCCGATGAGCACAAGCGCATCTTCATCGATATCGAGACTGAGCAGCTCCTCCTCGTCGAGGGTGTGTTCAGCATTATCCCATCTCAGATGCAGGACATCTCCCTCCAGAAAAAAACCGGGATTTTCTGATCGGGTGAAATCTTCCATCCGGGAGAAGACGGTGATCTTCTGGGTGTAGGGTTTTCCCTCCCAGGGGCAGAAGGTGGCGCAGTTTCCGCATTCGTTGCAGTATCCGTCGAGATGAACAATCTGATAAGGGTCGGAAAAGTGATCAAGGCGCCTGACGTCCACGGCGACATTCGCCCGGTTCGGGCAGACCTCGACGCAGATATTGCACAGATAGGAGCATTCCAGACACCGGGAAGATTCATACTCGGCAAAGTCCTCTTCCTGGTCAAACTCTTCTGCCGCCAGTTGGGGCCGCACCCCCCGGCGCTTCTCCCGCAGTTCCGCAAAGAAGCTCAGCTCCGCTTCCCGGATATGCTCCTGCTCCTCTGATGAGATGCTCTCAGATTCATGATCATGGTCATGGCCATGGTCATGCTCGACCACATCCCCCAGCACCCGGTCTATGATATCCTCGCATGCCTTCATGGCGTCGGCGCTTGCCCGCACTACCGTGGCCGGCCCGCTGCGCACATCCCCGATGAGATACACCCCTTCCTGCTGACTTTCCAGGGTATCAGGATTCACGCCCTCAGCAGAGACTCCGTACCGGGCAAGCAGCTGATCATCCGCCTGCTCTCCCACGGCAGTAATCAGAGCGCCGCAGGGAATTTCAAAGGTCTCCTCCGTCGGCTCCGGCCTCGGCCGTCCGCCTGCATCGGCTGCTCCGAGCTTCATCCTCCGGCAGGTCAGCCGTCCCTGACTGAAGGATTCCGGGGAGGACAGGAATATGAACTCTGCTCCGTCCTTCAATGCAGAATCGTACTCCTCCCGGTCTGCGGGCATCTGCTGCTCCGTTCTGCGGTAGAGCACCTGCACCGATTCCACCCCGGGAAGCCGCAGGGCTGAGCGGGCGCTGTCCATGGCGGTGTTGCCGCCGCCTACCACCACCACCTTCCCGGTGAGATTCGGCGGCCGGTTCTTTCTGAGGTCCCGCAGATACTCAAGCGCAGGAACCGCCAATCCTTCACAGGGCTCGAGTTTCAGCTGCTGGGACTGCTCCGCTCCGACGGCATACAGCAGATAGGTGAACCCGGCCTGTTTCAGCTCCTTCACCGTGAGCCGGTCGGTATCTGCCTTGAATACAAACTCAGCCCCCAGGCTTCTGATGTAATCGACATCCGCATCGATGGCCTCCTGGGGCAGTCTGAAATCGGGAATCACATGCTGGACAATCCCGCCGGCTGAGACCTCCCGCTCAAAGACGGTCACCTTCACCCCGGTTCGGGCGAGATAGCAGGCGGCCGACAGTCCCGCCGGTCCCGCCCCGATTACCGCAGCCCGGGTTCCGCTGGTCTCATGGTACCCGGAGATGCTGATGGAGTCTCTGCCCTGTTCGGCGGCAATGCGCTTCATCTCCCGGATCTGCACGGCCCCTTCATAGCCCAGACGGGTGCAGTTGGCCTGGCACTGGTGATCGCAGATATACCCCATGATCGAGGGAAGGGGGTTCTTCATGCAGATCAGCTCCAGAGCCTCATCATAGAGTCCCTGACCGACAAGATAGAGATACTCCGGCACATCCTGTCCGATGGGACAGGCGGCGACGCAGGGAGCCGTATAGCAGTCGGTCACCGGCAGGGGTGCTCCTGTGGAGACCCTGCCGCTGCCTCGGAACTCCTTGCGGCAGGCCGGATCGCTCAGGGCCGCTTCAGCCAGCCGCTTGAGGGCGGATACATCCACCGTCCCGGCCTCCCAGCCGTCCTCCTGCCGGTCGCACGCTTCAGCCATATCCAGCAGCCTCAGGTATCCCGAGGGCTTAAGCAGCTCCGTGGCTGAAGTCAGAGGACTGATGCCGCAGGCAAACAGTGCTCCGATGTTCGACGCGTTCACCCCTCCGCAGTAGGAGATGGGAAGCAGACCGTCGAAATCTCCGGCCAGCTTCGCCGCAAGGTTCACCGTCAGGGGATACAGAGCGCGTCCGGACATATACATCTGCTCTCCCGGAAGCACCCCGTGGTTGACGCATCCCAGAGTGTTCGAAAGCTTGATGCCGAAATGCCTGCCCCGGGAGGACGTCTCATCCATGAGCCGCCGGAGCATCGGCACCGCGTCCTCGTACTGCAGATCATGGGCGAAGGAATCCCTGTCCAGCGTGATGTACCCGAAGCCCTGGGAATCAAGGACGGATCGGACGAAGTCATGCCCCAGAAGGGTGGGATTGAGCTTCACATAGGTGTCCAGCTGTTTTTCCCTCATGAGATACCCGGCGATTGCCTCAATTTCATCGGGAGGACATCCGTGCATCGTCGAAAGGGTTACCGACGGGGATATCCTCGCCGGAATGGAATCCGAAAGCCCCCTGAGCAGGCTCTGCTGCGGCGGGGAGAACAGGGCGGAATCACAGGAAAGCTCCTCCAGCTGCCGGAGGTATGCGGTGTAGTTCGGATGAGCTGAGGCATCCTTCATGGAGTCGATGAACCGCTGCATTTTTTCAGTGAGGATCCCCTCGAGATCATAGCCCACGCTCATGTTGAAAATGAAGGCGTCCGGGCAGCCGCCGGCGGGCTGAGTCAGCATGCTGAGCATATGCACCAGGACCCATCCCTTCAGGTATTCATCGAAGGACTCCTCCAAAGACAGTTCGCTGGACCACTCCACGTTGTACCCTTCATCCAGGGCTTCTATGCAGGGCTTGTCAACTTCCAGGGAGTCGAGCTTCTGCACCGTCTTCAGCTCCATGAACCGGCCGCCGGCCAGGAAGGAGGCGGCGATATTCTGGGCCAGCTGGGTGTGGGGTCCGGCGGCGGGACCGACGGGAGCGGCATAGCGCTGCGAGCAGAACTGCAGCATCCGCTGATCCTCCTTCCGGTAGAATTCCCCTTCGGAAATACCGAAGACCGTACCGACGCTCCTCCATTCCTCCATTATTCGTATAACCAGGTCCCTGAAGGGAACCGGTCTCATTGCATCTGCCATATTCGCTCCTTCTCCACCGGCATGCACCGGTTTCAGTTCCCATTGTATCCTCTGAGGTGAATCTGTCAACCATATGGCGCAACAAACCGCAACATGGCTTTTCACAACAAACCGCAACAATTCATCCTTGACCATTCCCAGTTTATGGGATAACAATGGGACATTATCACGGCCCGAACAGCGGTATCTCCGCTTCAGTACAGCATATAACCGGGCAGTCAGAGGGGAGGAGTCAATGATTGATTTAACCGTAAACGAAGCAGTACGCAGGAAGAATATCCAACGGTGCGCCGAGCGGGGGGTGGTGCTGCCGACCTATGCGCAGATGAAGGACCCCGCCCTGGTGCCCGAAACAACCGTCAGACGGCTGATGGAAACCGGGCTGTGGGACATCGACCCGGTCAACCTCTTCAGGATTACCTGGAACAACGAGCCGGATCTTGCCGGAGGCGGATTTTCCGGCCCGAACTACATTGAGCTCCCCCCAAGTCTTACCGGCGTCCGTGCACGGGTAATCGCCCTGGTGGGCAAATACTTTCCCACCGGCGCCCACAAGGTGGGGGCCACCTACGGGTGCCTCGCCCCTGCCCTGGTGACCGGCCGGTTCGACTCGACCCGGCAGAAGGCAGTCTGGCCCTCCACCGGGAACTACTGCAGAGGAGGCGCCTACAACTCCGCCCTCCTGGGCTGCGAGTCCATCGCAATTCTTCCTGAAGGAATGAGCAGGGAACGGTTTGACTGGCTGAAGCAGGTGGCCGGTGAGGTGATTGCCACCAAGGGAACTGAGAGCAACGTAAAGGAGATCTTCGACAAGTGCCATGAGCTGAACGCCGAGCGGGGAGACGATATTGTCATCTTCAACCAGTTCGACCAGCTGGGAAACTATCTGTGGCACTACGAGGTCACCGCTTCAGCAATTGCCGAGATTCTCAAGAAAGAGGCGGCTTCAGCTGATCAGGTGCGGGGATTTGTCTCCGCGACCGGTTCCGCCGGAACCATCGGTGCGGCGGACTATCTCAAGCGGCATTATCCCTGGATGGTGACCGCAGCAGGGGAGGCCCTGCAGTGCCCCACTCTGCTGCGCAACGGCTTCGGCGAGCACCGCATCGAGGGAATCGGGGACAAGCATGTTCCCTGGGTCCACAACGTGAGAAACACCGATATGGTGATTGCCTCGGATGACCGGGACTGCATGGACATCATGCGGCTGTTCAACCATGAAACCGGCAGGGAGTACCTGAGCTCCCAGGGAGTTGACGAGCAGTCGCTCATCGACCTGGAATACTTCGGCATCTCAGGGATCGGAAACCTCCTGGGGGCGGTGAAGCTGGCGAAATATTACGAGCTTCAGGAGGATGACATCGTGGTGACCATCCTTACCGACTCCATGGATATGTACACCTCCCGGCTTGCTGAACTTGACCGTCAGCTCGGCGAGTTCACCCTTCAGGATGCCGCAGCCGCCTACCGCGGACAGCTGCTCGGCCAGCGGACGGACAACCTGCAGGAGCTCACCTACTACGAAAAGCAGCGGATCCACAATCTGAAGTACTACACCTGGGTGGAGCAGCAGGGAAAGGATGTCGAAGAGCTCAATGCCCAGTGGTATGACAGATCCTACTGGAGCAGCATTCAGCAGCTCACCCCCCGGATTGATGAGCTGATAGAATCCTTCAACAAGGAAACAGGGCTGGTGTAGCATGGAGTACCGCTACCGCTGTCTGGACTGCGGCAGGGAATATCCCGGGGACCGGGTGCGGTATCTGTGCCCCTCCTGCTCTTTTGAGCGCCTCCCCGGAAAATTTGCCCGCGGGCTGCTGGAGGTGATCCTGGATCTTGACGGGCTGCCGAAATCCGGGGAGATCACCCCCCAGGATCTCTTTGTCTACCGGATACCCGATCCCTCGGCATTTCCCGCCGGGAACACCCCCCTGGCATCCCCCCGGACGCTCTCCCGGGAATACGGGTTTGCCGAATTGTACTGCAAACTGGATTCCCACAACCCTTCAGGATCCTACAAGGACCGCGCATCCCAGCTGATTGCCGCCCAGGCGCTGCACTTCGGGGAGGATACCGTAGCGGTCTCATCAACGGGGAATGCCGGTTCGGCCATGGCCTGCGCCGGCGCCGCCTACGGACTGAAGACGGTGCTCTTCGTGCCCGAAACCGCACCGAAGAACAAACTGATGCAGTCGGTGCTCTACGGCGCCCAGGTGCTCCCGATCAGGGGGAGCTACGACGAAGCCTTCGCTCTGAGCATCGCCTTTACCGAAACCCAAGGGGGAATCAACCGGAACACCGCCTACAACCCCATGACCGTGGAGGGAAAGAAAAGCTGCGCTGTTGAACTCTATCGGCAGTTCGGCCGCCGGGCTCCCGACATCATCTACATCCCTACCGGCGACGGGGTGATCTATTCAGGAATCTACAAGGGATTCCGGGATCTCAGGGATGCAGGGCTCATCAGCAGCCTTCCAAAACTCGTCTGCGTGCAGGCTGAAGGGAGCTGCGCCGTAAGCCGGGCATGGAGATCCGGCGGCGTTGCCGATATCCCCGAGGCCCGCACCGTCGCCGATTCCATATCGGTGGCTTCCCCTGCAGGAGGCAGATACGCCCTCAAGGGACTGGCCGACAGCCGGGGCTGGTGCACCGTGATCACCGATGAAGCGATTCTTGCGGCTCAGCTGGAGCTGTCCCGGAAAGCGGGGATCTTTGCCGAACCGGCGGCTGCGGCCGCCTGGGCCGGATTCGTCCATGACGCACCGAAGCTTGAGAAGGATGCAGTGATCACCGTGCTCATAACCGGTATCGGATTCAAGGACATGGATGTCTTCGGCGGCCGGGCCGCTGTTCCCGAACCGGTTGAGCCTAGCCTTGAGGCCTGCCTCGAGCGAATAACGCGCGGGTAGCGGTATACCCGCGGCCCCTACCTGTGCTATACTTCCGTGGCATGAACGAGGTGTCGTCTATGGAACTGTTTCTCATCGGTCTCGCGACTGGACTGTTTTTCTTCCTGCTGGTACTGATCCAGAATATTCGGATGAAGCGCCGCCATAAGCGTGAGATGCTTCAGATCAAGAACATGATCTCCCAGAAGATGGATATGGAATATGAATCCTTAGCCCAGTTGAGGAAGGATCTTGAGTTGCTGAAGAAGCAGAACGAAAACCTGCGCATCAGCCTGCGGGCCTACAGCCAGAAGCCGAACCGCAAGGAGATGGAGCTGCTCCAGGTCTATCAGCGGGCAATTGAGATCATGTCCCTGAAGGCCCCGGGATTTGCCCCTGCCTGGCAGCTTGCCATGAAGGAAAGCGAGGAGGAGCTTGAGAAGATGTATATCGGCTTCCATCCCTTCGTGAAAAAGGTGGTCCCCAACCGACTGCTGGACTTAGTTGACTCCAAGGATGACGAGCAGGATGAGCAGTCTGAAAGCAAATAAACTGATGCTCCTTGTCCTGCTGCTGATGATCACCGCCGCGGCGCACGGAACCGGATGGCAGCGCCTCGACGCGCTGGAGTCGCCTTTGGTTCCCTCAAGTTCCCCCGGGTTTGACCGGCTCTCCACGGTTTCAGTTTACGGTTCTCTGCTGCTTCCCGTACCGGGAATTCTCAGTTCAGAAAATCGGCTGTACGACGCAGGGGTTTACACAGCCGCCCTCGGGGTGAGCTACGGCATCAAGGAGTACCTGAAGCATGTCTCCGGCCGCATCCGCCCGGACGGAGAAATCCATTCCTTTCCTTCGGGACACGCCGCCGGAGCGGGAACTGCCCTGGGGTTTCTGGTGTACCTGAACCGGCACCGGGAGGACTTCTCCCCGGGATATCTCTACGCTGCAGTGCCCCTCCAGGGAATTACCGCCGTCGGCAGGGTGCTCAGCGGCAGTCATTATCCCACGGATGTCCTAGCAGGGTTCATCATCGGCGCCGCCGCAGGATATCTGGTGCCCGCAGCGACGGATGCGCTCTTCGGCCGCTGACGCGGCTATTCAGACCAGCCGTTCCAGCTGAACAGCTCATCAGGCTGAAGCCTGGTGCGCTGCTCATGTTCAGCTTCCCGTTTCTGTTCCTCAAGCAGGTCCTCTCTTCCGGGAACTCCTACAGCGATTGCCGTATAGATATCATATTCCTCGCTGATGTCGAAAGCCGTTCTCAGCTCATCAGCACTGAACCCGGCCATCTGATGAAACACCAGCCCTTCATGGACAGCCTGGAAGGCCATGGAAAGGGCGGCCATGCCGGTCTCAAATCCCCTCCGCCAGTTCTCCCGGGTCTTACCCCGGAAATGAACCTTCGCCAATGAGAACATCAGCACAGGGGCATTGAGCGCCCAGGCGTTTCCCGCCATCAGCGCCGCCCTGCCCTTTTTCAGGGCCTTGGGATCATCCCTGGTCAGCACCAAAAACTCCCAGGGCTGATTATTGAATGATGAAGGAGCCCACCGGGCAGCCTCCAGCAGCCGCTGTACCTGGGCCTGTTCCACGGGCTGTTCAGGGTCAATTGCCCGGGAACTCCATCTTCCTGCTATAACCGGATCAATCGGAAACAGCGTATCTGCCGGCCGTTTTACGTCTCTGTGTGTACTCATATTCCAAACATACCGCTGAACCGGTGAGAAATCAACTGGAAATACTGATTTGACTGAGTAACGGAATCCGGATTATTCCGAATTTTCCCAAAAGTTTACAAAAAATATAATCTATTACCGAAGAGCAAGCTTGACAACTGTTTTTCCCGGCCGGTACTATAACCCTTTCTATCCCATAGAGCAGAATGTGTGATCTGTTCGTATCACAGGAGGCAGGTATGAAGAAAATGACGTGCATACTGGTGATTTTTCTTGCAGCGGGAATCCTTGCTGCTGGAGGACGCGCCGAGCGGGAACCGGAGGATCTCAATCATCTGATTGTGGCGAATTATGCCGAGACGCAGATCATGGATCCCCATGCGGTTGAGGATACCGCTTCCCACTGGATCAACAACCAGATATTTGAAGGACTGGTGCGCAGGACTGACGATATGGGGGTTGAACCGGCCCTGGCAGAGGACTGGGAATTCGTCGATGAACGGACCATTGAGTTCTCTCTCCGCGAAGGGGTGCGGTTTCACAACGGGGATGAATTTACCGCTGAGGACGTGAAGTTCTCCTATCAGCGGCTGCTTGATCCCGATGCGAGCCTTGCAGGCAGTTCAAGGCTTGCAATGGTGGATGCCGAGAACATCGAAACGATCGACCGCTACACGGTGCGCATTCCCACCTACGAGTCCTTTTCCGCACTGCTGACCTATTTAGCCCACAGCTCCTCTCTCATCGTCAGCAGATCGGCAGTCGAGGAGCTCGGGGGAGACTTCGGAGCGAATCCCGTGGGGACCGGACCCTTCAAGCTCTCCCGATGGGACCAGGGAACGGCAGTCCATCTGGAGCGGTTTGACGACTACTGGGGAGGTCCTGCTCAGGTAGAGCGGCTTACCTTCAGGGGCATCCCCGAGGCTTCAAGCAGGACCATCGAACTTGAAACCGGGGGCGTCCATGTAGCCCAGCAGATTCCTGAAACCGATCTTCGGCGGGTCGATGAGAACGACCAGCTGGTGCTGCACCAGTATGAAGCCCTCAGGCTGAACTATATCGTCTTCAATACTCAGAAGCCGCCCTTCGACGATATCAGGGTCCGCCGGGCAATCAGCTACGCCGTCAATATTGATGAACTTGCTGAGGTGGCCTACGGTGATCTCGGCTCCCCGGCTCAGGGGTATATGAACAGCTCCATCTGGACTTTCACCCCCGATGTGTATGGGTACGAACAGGATCTTGACCGCGCACGGGAGCTGCTTGCAGAGGCGGGATACGCCGACGGTTTTGAAATCACCATGTCGGTTGACGACAACACCGAGCGCAGAACGGTTGCAGAAATCCTGGGAAGTCAGTTTCGGGAGCTGAATATCGACATGAGCATCGATATCTATGAATGGGGAGCATACCTGCAGATGACTGCTGGAGGTCAGCATGACATCGCTCAGCTCTCCTGGCTGGCAAGCACCGGGGACCCCCATCATGCGCTGCACCCGAATTATCATTCAGACAATATCGGAGCGGCAAACCGTTCCCACACCAGTCTTCCTGAACTTGATGAACTGCTTGAGGCAGGGATGGTGGAACCTGATCAGGAGCGCCGGGCTGAAATCTACCGGGAAGCACAGCGGGTGATTGCCGAATATGCCCCGATTATTCCGGTAACCGATGACCGGGAAGCGGTTGGGGTCCGCTCCAATGTGACCGGTTTCCAGTACTCCCCATCGGGATACCACCTGTTTCACGGGGTCGGCCTGGAATAATCCGACTGAAACTAATCTGAAACGGCTCCGGCATACAGCCGGAGCCGCTGACATCCAGGGGAGATTACGAGTGTGGGACGCTATATTCTCAAGCGCATAGCTGCATTGATTCCGGTGCTCATCGGAGCCACCTTCATTGTATTTGCCATCATGCATTTCACTCCCGGTGATCCTGCGACCCTGATGCTTCCCCAGGACGCCACCAGGGCGGAAATTGAGGCCATGCAGGAGCGCCTGGGGCTCAATGAGCCCTTTCTGGTGCAGTACGGCAGTTTTCTTGCAGGGCTGCTTCAAGGAGACCTGGGGATATCCTTCCGCACCGGCCAGCCGGTGGCGTCAGTCATCATGACCCGGCTCCCTGCAACCATGCTCCTTGCCGCCGCCTCAATCATCGTAGCGGTGATCATCGGCCTGATTGCAGGAATCATTGCGGCGATCCGGCAGTACACCTTCTGGGACGGCGGGGCCATGTTCACTGCGCTGCTGGGAGTGTCCATGCCCAATTTCTGGCTTGGTCTGATGATGATTCTCCTGTTCTCCGTGTTCTGGAGCACCAATTTCGGATACACCCTGCTTCCTGCATCGGGGTACGGCACCTTTCAACACATTATCATGCCGGCGGTCGTTCTGGGGACCGCCCATGCATCCTTCATCACCCGGATCACCCGCTCATCCATGCTGGAGGTGCTGCGGCAGGACTACATCAGGACCGCCCGGGCTAAGGGACTGAGCGAATGGGCCGTCATCGTCTCCCATGCGCTCCGTAACGCCCTGATGCCGGTGGTGACCATCATCGGGCTTCGTTTCGGAGTGCTTCTCGGCGGCTCGGTGATCACCGAACGGATCTTTGCCTGGCCGGGGATCGGCAGGCTGCTCATTGATGCGGTGAGAGCCCAGGACTACAACGTGGTTCAGGGCATCATTCTTACCTATGCAGTGATCTTCAGCCTGGTGACCCTGGCGGTGGATCTGCTCTACACGGTGATTGATCCCCGGATCAGAAGACAGTACAGATGAGGAAGCGCAGATGAATACTTCAGCAGCACCACAGGATCAGTCCCTGAAGACGGAAAAACGGCGGAAGCAGCGGACACGGCTGCAGGAGACCTGGAGGAGGTTCAGGAAGAACCGATGGGCCCTTTCAGGCTTGGTGCTGCTGGTGCTTCTTGCAGCAGTCGCCCTGGGTGCCGGGGTCATCGCCCCGGAGGGAGTTGACCATCAGGATTTCACCAGACGGTTCGCTCCCCCGGGACAGGAGAATCTGCTGGGAACGGACAATCTCGGCCGGGACACGCTTTCAAGAATCATCCACGGGTCACGGCTCTCTCTGTCCATCGGATTTATCACCACCTCCATCGGCCTGATTATCGGCGGCACCCTGGGAGCGTTTGCCGGGTTCTACGGCGGAACCCGCGACCAGATCATCATGCGCATCATGGACGTGATTCTGGCCATACCCGGATTCATCTTTGCCGTCGCCCTGGTCACCGCCCTCGGGCCGAATCTGACCAACTTAATGATCGCCGTGGGGGTGAATTCAATCCCCTATTTCGCCCGGATTATCCGCTCATCGGTGATGTCGGTAAAGGAATATGAATATATTGAGGCAGCCCGGGCCATCGGGGCAGGCGATCTGCGGATTATTGCAAAGCATGTCATCCCCAATTCATTTGCCCCCATCCTGGTGCAGGCGACGCTTCGCATCGGTGACACCATCATTATTGCCGCTGGGCTCAGTTTCCTGGGCCTCGGCGCTCAGCCTCCCCTTCCTGAATGGGGGGCGATGCTCTCAGGGGGCAGGCAGTATCTGCGGGACGCCTGGTGGATGGCAACCTTCCCGGGGATCGCCATCATGATTACTGTGCTGGCCTTCAATCTGGTGGGAGACGGCCTTCGGGACGCCTTGGATCCGAGACTGAAAAACTAAAAGGAGCAGACCGTGGATACAGAGCATGTGCTTGAAGTGCAGGGGCTGCAGGTTCGCTACATCACCGATGACGGCATCGCTGAAGCGGTGAACGGTATTGATTTCTCCCTCAAGCCCGGAGATACTCTCGGTCTCGTCGGAGAAACCGGAGCAGGCAAGACTACTACCGCCCTGTCGATCATGCGTTTAGTGCCCGATCCTCCGGGAAGGATCACTGCAGGAAACATCCTGTTTAACGGAGAGAACCTGCTGGAGAAGCGTGAGCGGGAGATGCGCAGGATCAGGGGAAACAAGATCTCCATGATATTCCAGGACCCGATGACCTCCCTAAATCCGGTATTCACCGTGGGCCGGCAGATAGCAGAGAACGTGCAGCTCCATCAGGGGGTAAGCTACACCCGGGCGCAGAAGCGGGCGGCCGAGATGCTTGATATCGTCGGGATTCCCGGAGCACGGATCGACAGCTACCCCCATGAATTCTCAGGAGGCATGAAGCAGCGGGTGGGCATCGCCATGGCCCTTGCCTGCAGCCCGGCGGTGCTGATTGCCGACGAACCGACCACCGCTCTGGATGTAACCATCCAGGCACAGATTCTGGAGATCATGAAGGAGCTCAAGGAGCAGTTCCGTTCGGCCATGATCATGATCAGCCATGACCTGGGAGTTGTCGCAGAAGTTGCCGACCAGGCAGCGGTGATGTATGCCGGAAATCTGGTGGAGACCGGAGCTGTTGAGCAGGTGTTCTCATCACCGCAGCATCCCTACACCGTCGGGCTGGTCGCATCAATTCCCGATATCGACAGCTACGGAAAATCAAGGCTCTCCCCAATTGAAGGACTGATGCCCGATGCCATGGAACTTCCTGCAGGCTGCAGTTTCCATCCCCGGTGTCCCCGGGTAATGGACCGATGCCGGCGGGAGAAGCCCCCGATGTACCGAACCGGATCAGAAGGGCAGGCGCGTTGTTTTCTCTTCGACCGCAGCGGGGGAGCGCATGAGTGACATGCACAGCAGAGCACTGATTGAGCTGCATCAGCTCAAAAAGGTATTCCATACCAACCAGGGAGCCCTCCATGCGGTGGACGGGGTAAGCTTCAGCATCCTGGAGGGGGAGACCCTCGGGCTGGTAGGAGAAAGCGGATGCGGCAAGACTACCACCGGACGGCTGCTGGTGAGGCTGCTGAAGGCCACCAGCGGCGAGGTGCGGTTCCGGGGAACCGATATCCAGTCTCTGACTCGGCGGTCCGGGAAGGAGTTTACCGGAAAGGCCCAGATTGTCTTTCAGGATCCCTTCTCATCCCTTGATCCCCGGATGAGCGTCGGTGAGATAATTGCCGAGCCGCTGACAGTGCACCGGCTGTACCGGAAAAGGAGTGATCTGATGCAGCAGGCTGCATCCCTGATGGACTATGCCGGGATTTCACCGAGGCATTTGAATTCCTATCCCCATGAACTTGACGGAGGACGCCGGCAGCGGGTCGGCATTGCCCGGGCCCTAGCCCTGAAGCCGGAGTTCCTTGTCCTTGATGAACCGGTTTCAGCCCTGGATGTATCCATCCAGGCGCAGATTCTCAACCTCTTTGACGATCTTCAGCAGGAGTTCAACCTCACCTATCTGTTCATTGCCCACGATCTGTCGGTGGTGAAGCATGTCAGCCAGCGCATTGCTGTGATGTATATGGGCCAGATTGTGGAGCTCGGCACTGCTGATGAGGTGATCCATGATCCCCAGCATCCCTACAGCGAAGCGCTGATCTCGGCCATACCCCGCATCGCAAAAGACCGGCAGCGCAGACGGATCATCCTGGAGGGTGATGTCCCCAGTCCGGTTAATCCCCCGAAAATCTGCCGGTTCTACAGCCGCTGTCCCCGGCGGAAGGATATCTGCAGGACCGCAGTGGACCTGCTTGAGACTCTGCCTGACCGCTACGTCCGCTGCATTCTGCGGCAGCAAGGAGACACCCCATGAGACGACCGATAATTGGCATCACCAATCCCTCACGAGCCGATCTGCTGGGAAACTATGTTGAGGCGGTCTCCGCAGGCGGAGGCTCTCCTCTTGTGCTTCCGGTGCTGCGGGACCCCTCCGCCCATGATCCGGTGCTGGAAGTCCTTGACGGAATAATCTTCTCCGGGGGAACGGACCTCAACCCGCGGGTGTACGGCGAGGCGCCGATGCCCGGGCTCGGCCAGGTGGATCCCTACCGGGATGACTATGAGACAGCTCTGCTGGCGAGGTGCATTGAGCAGCACTCCTTTCCGATCCTCGGCATCTGCCGGGGCATGCAGCTGCTGAACGCCCACGGAGGCGGCAGCTGCTATCAGAGTCTGGAGAAGCAGCAGCCTGCAGGGATCATGCATTACCTGTTTCACCTTTTTCCCCTGGATTATCCCTCCCATGAAGTGACCATTACCGAGGGAAGCAGGATCCATGAACTGACCGGCTGCAGCCGGCTGGCGGTCAACAGTTTCCATCATCAGGGACTGAAGACCATCGCCGAGGGGTACCGGGTCACTGCCTCTGCCGACGACAATCTTCCCGAAGCAATCGAGCATACCGGGGACAGGTTCATCGCCGCAGTCCAGTGGCATCCTGAGATGTCCGCCGCAGTCGACACCACCTCTCAGCTGCTGTTCCGACGGTTTGCTGATCTGTGCGGAGAAGCATTAGAAAAGGAATCCTAGACCAGATGCTGGGTGTACTGCACCCGGTAATGGCTCGGGGCGAGGCCGGTATGCTGCTTGAATGTTCTGCTGAGATGGAACTCGCTGCTGAAGCACAGCTTCTCGGCAATAGCTCCCACGGTCTGGTCGGTATTGATCAGCATGGATGAGGCGGCTTCCACCTTGAGCTTCGTGTAGTACTTCATCGGGGAGATGTTCATTTTCTTTCTGAACAGACGGACCACATAGGAGGGATCCAGCCGCAGCCTCGCTGCAAGCGCCTCCAAAGTGATATGGTCAAACACCATGTTCTGCATGATCCGCAGGGCCTTCTCTATATGATAATTCCCCTCATCACCGTACTGCGGCGCGTCGGCCCCCTCCGCCTGGGTGTAGATGAAGGAGAGCAGCTGATGCTCCGCAGAGCGCCGGAGATTCTCAGACGGGGACATTCCCCGCTCCTTGATCTGCTCGAAGAAAAAGCGATAGGTCGTGCCGATCTGTATCCCGTCAAACTGGGATGAGCAGCGGTGGAGCAGACCCCGCACATCACCTTCCTGATCATTGAGCGAAAAGAGCACCGCATAATAGGAGATCGGCCTGTTCCGGTCCTCCGCCTGGATGCGGTGATGCTCACCGGGCAGGCAGAGAAAGAGACTCCCCTTTCTGATGGTGCGGCTCACCCGGTTGTTGAGAAATGATCCCTCCCCCTGGAGGAAGTAGTGAAACTCAAAATGCCCTGCTTCATGGCTGTGGAACCTGCCGTGCCAGTCCAGCTCCCGTTCTGTTTTCATCTGATAAATAAACACCACGTCAGCAATATGCATAGAGTCAATTATATATATGCCGGGCTGATGAGTCCACAGCGATATCGGAGAAATACAAAACCCGGTTCATGAATATGAACCGACAGAACCTCTGCGGAGGGATGGTCCCGGAGGCTGAATGTCCCGCTGGTGATTCCCGGGACTCCGCTTCCGGTGAAAAGACTCGACCAGGTGAGAAACAGCTCATCCGCCAGGTCCTGCTGCAGCAGGGAGGTGAAGTATCCGGGGCTTTCAACCAGCATCTGATCAGCTCCGGCGCAGCGCAGCCAGCGGTGCAGCAGCGGGATGTCCAGCTGCTTTTCCCCGCAGGAAAGCAGGGTCACCCCCTGCGTTGCTGATGCCCCCTGCAGATTCTGCGCATCAACGCAGGTTCCTTGCACCCTTCTCGACAGCCGGTCAATCCCCCGGGATCCGGATGCGATAACCACAGGGGTTCCTGAATGAAAGAGCTGATGGTCTGCCGGGAAATCATCCTTCCCTGATGCGGGGACCACCTGCAGGGGCATCTCCGGCTTGCCGGAGGCAATCCTGGCATCCAGGAGGTCCGGCACAGAGACGGCACCGTTCATTTTCGGCTGCACCCTGAGGGTGTTCGCTCCCAGGACGATGCAGTCGCAGGACGCGCGCAGAGCATTGAGCATCCAGAAATCACTGTCACCGCCGGCAGGATCCGCCGCATTCGCCTTGGCGATCTGACTGCCGTCATGAGAGTTCCGAAAGACAATCCCGCCATCAAGGGATGAGACAAAACAGCCGACAATGTAGGGCCGGTCATCAGGCACGGCAGGAAACCCCAGGGGGCCGTAGATCTGCTGCATATCAGGGGAGGCAGTCTCCCTTCGGGAGTACTCCTCCAGTTTCGGCGAGGCATAGAGCCGTTTCAAACCGATCCGCCGCGGATCAAACCGTTTGTTTATTCCATCCATAGGGCGGATACTACGTGATCCCTTCCGGGAGGTCAAGAAGTCAATAATCGATATGGAAAATCAATTCTGTCTATACTCCCCCTGTGCATACGGGGGTATCATGAAGGTGAATAAAAGCCCAGGAGAACTATCATGAGATGTGTTGCAGGAATTGATAACGGTACCCAGAGCACTAAGGTGCTGGTCTACGACTTTGAGAACCGCAGGATTGCCGCTGAATCATCGGCTCCCCATGACATGATCAGCAGGGAGGACGGCAGCCGGGAACAGGAGAGCAGCTGGTGGGTTGAGGCTTTGAGGCGCTGCTTTGAAGCAGTAGACCCGAATATCCGCAGCACCATTGAAGCCCTCGGCGTATCCGGCCAGCAGCACGGCTTCGTTCCGGTGGATGCACAGGGCACGGTGCTTGCACCGGTTAAGCTGTGGTGCGACACCTCAACGGTGACCCAGGCGGAGGAGATCACCCGGCGCTTCGGCGGCCCTCAGCGGCTGCTTCAGGAAGCGGGAAATCTGGTGCTCACCGGTTACACCGCGCCGAAGATCCTCGCCTTCAAGCAGCAGCAGCCCCAGCTGTATGATAAACTGCGCTGGATCCTGCTGCCCCATGATTATCTCAATTTTTTTCTCACCGGAACCGTCTGGATGGAGTACGGCGACGCATCGGGAACCGCCCTGCTGGATGTGAGAAACCGGCGCTGGCATCAGGAGCTGCTCTCCTGCATTGATGAGCACCGGGATATTTCACAGCTGCTTCCGCCGCTGATTGAATCCTATGAGATCGGGGGCCAGGTCACCGCTGATGCGGCGAAGAGCCTCGGGATTCCTGAGGGAATACCCGTCTCCTCCGGCGGGGGCGACAATATGATGAGCGCCGTGGGAACCGGGGTGATCACTGAGGGAAGCCTTGCCATCAGTCTGGGGACCTCCGGAACGATGTACGGATACAGCGGCAAGCCGATCATAGATGAAGGACAGCGCCTGGCGGCGTTCTGCTCCTCCTCCGGGGGATGGCTGCCCCTGCTGTGCACCATGAACTGCACCGTCGCAACCGAGCTGTACCGCTCCATGCTTGAGATGGGAGTTAAGGAATTTGATCAGCTGGCCGCTGAGGCTGCCCCCGGCGCCGACGGGGTCATTACCATACCCTTCTTTAACGGTGAGCGGACTCCAAACCTGCCGAAAGGCAGGGGCTGTCTGGTCGGCATGACCTCGTCGAACACCACCAAGGCGAATATGAACCGTTCAGCTCTCGAGTCAGCGGTCTACGGCCTGAAGATGGGGCTTGAAGCCTTCGAACAGCAGGGTTTCAGGGCCGAGGGCACCTATATTTCCGGGGGCGGTGCCAAGAGTCCGATCTGGCGGCAGATCACCGCCGATATCCTGGGCATACCGGTGATGCTGCCGGGGGTTGATGAAACCGCCGCCTTCGGCGGCGCCGTTCAGGCTCTGTGGGCGCTGCGGTGCAGGGATGCCGGTTTTACTGATATCACCGAGGTTTTCAATGAGCACAAGCAGGAAAGCAGCACACCGCCGGTTGACCCGCAGGAAAAGCACCGGCAGGTCTATGATGCCCGGTACGAACAGTACAAGGAATATGTCGAGACGCTGAGCGTTTTGTTCAGATAACAGAAAGGAGAGCAAACCATGAGTCATTTTGTTGGAGACAAGGAGTTTTTTCCCGGTATTGGAAAAATTTCCTATGAAGGACCTGATTCGGACAATCCCCTGGCGTTCAAGTTCTACAACCCTGAACGCAGAATCGGGAATAAGACCATGCGGGAGCACCTGCGTTTTTCCGTTGCGTACTGGCACTCATTCTGCGCCGGCGGAACCGATCCCTTCGGAAGTCCGACGCTGCAGCACCCCTGGAGGGGCAGCGATCCCATGGCTGCTGCTGCCATGAAGGCGGATGCATGCTTCGAATTCGCCACCAAGACATCAATGGATTACTACTGCTTCCATGACATTGATGCGGCCCCGGAGGGGGGGACCGTGGAGGAGACTGAACGGAATCTGCAGCTGGTGACTAAGATGCTCAAGGAGCGTCAGAAAGAATCCGGGGTGAAGCTGCTGTGGAACACCGCGAATATGTTCAGCCATCCCCGATACATGAACGGAGCTGCTACGAACCCGGATTTCCATGTAGTGGCCTATGCCGCATCCCAGGTGAAGGCTGCCCTGGAGAGCAATGTGGAGCTGGGGGGTGCCAACTACGTCTTCTGGGGAGGACGGGAGGGATACTTCTCCCTGCTCAATACCGACATGAAGCGTGAGCAGGAGCATCTTGCCCGTTTTCTGATGCTTGCTCGGGACTACGGGCGCAAAATTGGTTTTACCGGCACCTTCCTGATTGAACCGAAGCCGATGGAGCCGACGAAGCACCAGTACGACTTTGACGCGGCAACGGTCATCGGTTTTCTGAAGGCCTGGGGGCTTGATCAGGACTTCAAGCTGAATATTGAGGCGAACCATGCGACCCTGGCAAACCATCCCTTCGCTCATGAACTGCAGGTCTGTGCGGACGCCGGACTTCTGGGCAGCGTTGACGCCAACCGGGGTGATCCCCATAACGGATGGGATACCGACCAGTTCCCCACCAGCATCTATGATGCCGTTGAGGCCATGATGATCATCCTCAAATACGGTGGGCTGGGAACCGGAGGGCTCAATTTCGATGCCCACCTGCGGCGCAGTTCAACCGATCCTGAGGATCTCTTTCTTGCCCATATCGGCGGCATGGACACCTTTGCCCTGGGGCTGATGATTGCAGATGAGCTGATCCGGGAGGGAAAACTGGATGCATTCGTGCAGCAGCGGTATGCTTCCTTCGACGAAGGAGAAGGTAAGGATTTTGAAGCCGGGAAGCTGACGCTTGAGGACCTTCGAAACTATGCCGTGCGCAGGGGAGCCGTGCAGAAGCGCAGCGGAAAACAGGAAATGCTTGAGAATTACCTCAATCAGGTTATTTTCCGGACCAGGAAATAGTCCAGCCCTTTGCATTAAAAGAATTTTTTGTCTATAGTTTACGGAGCGGCACAAGCCGCTCCATCTTTTTTGGAAAGTGAGGTTAGGATATATGAATGTAAAGAAACTGGCCGATGCTGTACGTATTCTGAGTATGGACGGGGTTCAGAAGGCAAATTCCGGACATCCGGGAGCCCCGATGGGCATGGCCGATATTGCGGAAGTTCTGTGGAGAAGACATCTGAAGCACAATCCCCGGAATCCCCAGTGGGCTGACCGGGACAGATTTGTCCTGTCCAACGGTCACGCTTCCATGCTGCTGTATTCGCTGCTGCATCTTACCGGGTATGATCTGCCTCTGGAGGAACTGAAGCAGTTCCGCCAGCTCCACGCAAAGACCGCCGGACATCCGGAGTCACACATCACCCCGGGGATTGAGACTACCACCGGTCCCCTGGGTCAGGGACTGGCCAATGCCGCAGGGTTTGCCCTGGCCGAAAAGGTCCTTGCCGAGCATTTCAACGAACCGGGATATTCCATTGTTGATCACTTCACCTATGCCTTTGCCGGTGACGGCTGCATGATGGAGGGCATTTCCCATGAGGTCGGATCTCTTGCGGGCACCCTCGGGCTCGGCAAACTGATTGTGTTCTATGACGACAACGGCATCTCCATCGACGGCAAAGTTGATCTGTGGTTCACCGACGATACGGCAAAACGGTTTCAAGCCTACAACTGGCAGGTAATCAGTGATGTGGACGGTCATGACGCAGAAGCGGTGGAGCAGGCGCTTCAGGAAGCTCAGCAGGATCTCACAAGACCTTCGCTGATCTGCTGCAAAACCCATATCGGGTACGGCTCCCCCAACAAGCAGGATCAGGCATCCGCTCATGGTGCTCCCCTGGGAGAAGAGGAGATCGCCCTGACGAGAAAACAGCTCGGATGGGAGCATGATGAGCCCTTTTTCGTACCTGAGGAGATCTACCGTGCATGGGACGCGAAAGAAACGGGTGCAGAGGCCGAGCAGGTCTGGCAGGATCTCTTTGCATCATATAAGCAGACGTTTCCCCAAAAAGCCGCTGAATTCGAACGGAGAACCGCCGGCGAGCTGCCCAAGAACTGGGAAACGCTGCTTGACGGGTGCATGGCGGAACTGCAGAACAAGGGGGAGAAGGTTGCAACCAGGAAGGCCTCCCAGCAGGTGCTGCAGTATTTCGTCAAGGAGTTCCCGGAAATCATCGGCGGGTCCGCAGACCTGGCACCTTCCAACCTGACCACCTGGGACGGTTCGAAGCCGGTGACTGCAGCAGATGCGAAGGGAAACTACGTGCATTTCGGGGTCCGGGAGTTCGGCATGACCGCCATGATGAACGGAGTCAGGCTCCACGGAGGATTCATCCCCTTCAGCGGAACCTTTCTGATCTTTATGGAATATGCCCGCAATGCCGTGCGTATGGCATCGCTGATGGGGCTGCAGCATATTCTCATCTACACCCATGACTCGATCGGACTCGGCGAGGACGGACCGACCCACCAGCCGGTGGAGCAGACCGCTTCCCTGCGGTCAACCCCGAATACGACCACCTGGAGGCCTGCTGATTCGGTAGAAACCGCCGCGGCCTGGAAGGAGGCCCTGCGGAAACACGACGGCCCTTCTGCACTGATACTCAGCAGGCAGGGACTGCCGGTGCTCGAGAAAACCGGCGAGCAGCTTGCCCGGATCAAGCAGGGTGCGTATGTGCTCTGGGAATCCGACAGCGGCACCCCCGATCTGATTCTTATCGGGTCCGGCTCCGAGGTGGAGCTTGTCCTGAAGGCGGGAAAACAGATTGCAGAAAGCAAAAAGAAATCCGTACGAGTGGTGTCCATGCCCTCGCCGGAAACCTTTGCAGCCCAGGATGCCGCCTATCAGCAGCAGGTCCTGCCGCCGAATTGCACCGCCCGGCTGGCGGTTGAAGCTGGAGTAACGGACTGCTGGCACCGGTTCGTCGGCCTTGAGGGCTCGGTGATCGGAATGGAGTCCTTCGGTGAATCAGCTCCCGCCGGAGATCTGTTCAAGCTCTTCGGCTTCACCGTGGAGCATGTCGTTGAGGAAGCGGTCAAACTGCTGAAATAATGCTGAATACATTCCGGGCTGAAGCTGCGCTTCAGTCCGGAATGAGTTGACCAAGCCGTGCCAATCAAGCTATGATATGTACGGCTTTTCCCGCCGGAATGGTGGAAATGGTAGACACAGGGGACTTAAAATCCCCCGGCCCGAAAAGGCTGTACCGGTTCAAGTCCGGTTTCCGGCATCTTGTCTTCAGCATCCGAAAAAGGATGCTGTTTTTTTCTCAGGAGAGCACCTCCTTGAGCTTCTCCGAGAGCTCAGTTAAGGAAAAGGGCTTCTGTATGAAATGCACTCCTTCATCAAGCACGCCCCGGTGGGTAATCACGTTAGCGGTGTATCCGGACATGTAGAGGGTCCTGAGGTCTTTTTGAAAGCGCTGCAGCTCCCGGGAAAGTTCCCGGCCGGTCATCCCGGGCATTACCACATCCGTGACAAGCAGGTCAATGCTGACCGGATGCTCCTTCACCAGTTCAACCGCTTCTCCCGGCAATCCGGCTGTTGTAACATGGTACCCCAGCCGTTCAAGCAGCGCTGCAGTGAGCTGCAGGATAGACTCATCATCCTCCACTACCAGCACATGCGTTCCTGTTCCGTCTGCAGTTTTCTGAACATTCACCGGTTTCGGTGACTGCTGAGGCCCGTAGTAACAGGGAAAGTAGGTGTTGACAGTAGTCCCCTCCCCCGGCTCGCTGTATATGTTGATAAACCCGCCGTTCTGCCGGACAATTCCGTAGACCATGGACATGCCCAGACCTGAGCCCTTCTGTTCGGATTTGGTGGTATAGAAGGGTTCAAATATGGTATCCAGCACCTTCGGATCAATGCCCGTCCCGTCGTCGCTCACGCTGATTTTCGTATATTCACCGGGAAGAAAGCCGTAGCGGCTGCTGCAGTACTCATCATCAAAGGAGACTGCATCAGTTTCGATCGTGATGCACCCGCCGCTGTCCACCGCATCCCGGGCATTGGCGGCCAGGTTCATCAGGATCTGGTCAAGCTGGGTGCCGTCGAGGAAAACCGACGGCACTTCCTCCTTGGGTCTCCACTCAAGCCGGATGTCCTCACCAATCAGCTGCCTGAGCATGGACTGCAGCCCGCTGATCCGGCTGTTCACATCAAGGGGTTCCGGAGAGATCGTCTGCTTCCGAGCAAAGGCCAGCAGCTGCTGAGTGATTGCTGACGCCCGCCGGGCAGCCTGAAGAATTTCCGAGAGCTCCTCTGTGAGCAGGTCTGCCTCTTTGGCCTGGTCCATGGCCAGTTCAGCATATCCGATGATTACCCCCATCATATTGTTGTAGTCATGGGCGATCCCGCCGGCGAGTCTTCCCACCGATTCCATTTTCTGGGCCTGGGCAAGCTGGTTCTGCAGCCGCTGCTGCTGAGTTTCATGCTCCTTTCGTTCACTGATGTCATGGGCGTACACCAGTGCTCCCCGGCTGCCATCGAAGGTTATCGGTACTGCCGAAACTTCCACGGGTACTTCACTCCCGTCAGCTTTTAGATATACTTGTTCCATCATCGGCATGCTCCGACGTTGAGTATAGATCTGACTGATCCGCTTTTTTGCAATATCAAGATCAGAGGGATGAATTCGATTCAGAATCGATGTGCCCAGCATCCTTCCAGGAGGCTGGCTGCCGAACAGACTGCAGGCTGCCTGATTGAGATAGACAAAGGAGTAATCAGCATGCACGAAGATTGCTATCGGCGAGCCCTCCACCAGGGACTGAAACTGAATCTGCGTCTCCTGCAGGCTGCGCTCCATTTCCTTGATGCGGCTGATATCCTGGAACGCTCCGTGCACCCCGATTATGTTCCCTTCTCCGTCCCGGGCCGGTTCGGCAGCAACATAGACCCAAATCCGCCTGCCGGTGAAGGCAACCAGCTCAACCTCCCTGCTGAATGCTGTCCCCTCCAGCAGGCACTGCTGCACTGCTTTCTGAATCTCATGCCGATATTCAGGAGCATAAAAGGACAGAGGCCCTTCCGGCGTCGGCTGGAATCCGGCGGGCACCTCATGGATAGCAGCCGTTTCTTCGGACCACTCCACTGTTTTGCTTTCCTTGTCCAGGTACCATCCGCCGAACTTCGCGATGCTGCCCGCCATGCGCAGCAGCTCCTGGCTTTTGTGCAGCTCCTCCTTCCCCCTTATGATGTCTGAAATATCCCGCATCGCCTCTGCCGCATATATCACCTTGCCGGATTCATCGGTGATGGGAGATAGGAGAATATCGACGAACATCTGCTGATTTGATTCATGATTGTAATGGGTATGCAGGCAGTGCTGCGGTCTGCCTGTTTCGAAGACCTCCTTCAGGCTGCAGTGATCCCCGGCCTGATCACAGGGAAGTGAATACCCGTGGAATACCTCATAGCACTTCCTTCCGATGATCTCTTCCCGCTTGAGCCCGGCGGTCCTGACACATGAATTTTTCACATCGGTAATGCGGTATGATTCGTCAATGACAAGGATGTCCTCATGCATGCTGTAGAGCAGGCCCCGGTAGTATCGCTCCCGCTCCCGCAGCGATTCCTGGGTCTCCTCCAGCTGATACGAGAACTTCCGATGACGGTCGATATACGAGAGCACCGCCGTCGACAGGCCCCAGATGATCGCCAGGATCACCAGAGAGAAGGTCCGGTTGAGCAGGACATACCGTATCGGAAACCCGGCAGGAGCCGGCGGAGATATACCATATCCGGCTGCAGTCAGCACCGCAGCGGCAAGAAACAGCAGCAGGCTGAACCGCTTTTCTCCGAAAAGCACCGCTGCCATCAGCAGAGGCGCATACAGGGTTCCGTGGGCAAAGCCGAGAGGTGTGACGAGTTCAAGAACAAAAACTGCTGCAGTCAGACCGGCAAGCAGATAGCGCCACTGCGGGTCAATGGTCTTTGTCGGAAAGTTGCGATTGAGGGGCATCACGGGCTCCTTGCAGAAATACTCGATCCACCTTTGAAGCAGATATACTCACGCTGTCTACTCAGTATATAAGCAGGAACCGGAGAACAGCAATTCTTTACAGGACATTTTGTAACAATATGTGCCCGGGGAAAATCTCCCCGGGCGGATGAAGACTAATCCTTTTTGAGCTGTTTCGGCAGAAAAATTGAAAGGGCCACCAGCACGATACCGATTGCAGCGGCAATGATCGGTGAAGCGATGAACTTGCTGAAGGTCATCTGCACCGCAGGTGCGAGCAGTTCCGGATCAATCTCCGGAGGCAGTCCCGCCTGTGCCACCATTGATGAAGCCATGCCTCTGGTGATGATCACCGCAAGCAGATACAGAGCGCCGGCGACCACCAGAGACCAGCCAGCCCAGCGGAGAGCGCCGAATTTACCCGCAAGGAGTATCAGCACGATGATGAACACCGGTATCAGGACAAACAGACTGGCGGTGTACCAGGATCTGAAGCTGCTGTACTGCTGCTGGATATCGGCAACGGAGACCCCAGCCTCAGAGACAAGTTCTGCAACCGGGAACTGATCGGGAATCGCACCGAGGATCTCATCTCTGAGCATCGGCGCCATAAACTCAAGTTCCATTCTGGAGACACCGGCTGCCCGCAGTTCTTCATCGGAAAGTTCATTCAGCCCTGCCAGCAGGGTGTCGAACATTTCAGTCTTCTTCTCCTCGATATCGATAACGGCGGTAAGCTGGTCCTGCTCACCCTTGACTGTTTTGAGCAGATCGTCTGTAACTGAAAGCACCGCCGATTCAAACCAGGCCTCATCGAAGACTGCCTTAAATGCTTCAGGAAGCGCTTCAACAATTAATGGAGGGACTTCCTGGGGCATCTGGTCAGTGATCTCACCTGCAATCTGCTGCTGGGCGATCTGTCCCACCGGGACCTCCTCCACCACTGATTCGAAGAACGGCTGCTGGAGCAGCTTCTGTTCGACGTCGCCGCCGATCATCACCCACCAGCTGAACACTACAACAAGGACTGCTGTCAGTACAAGCAAGACTGTACGCATACTACCTCCTCTGGACTTAAAAAAGACATATGGTAAAAAATTTGAATCAGTATAGCATTATATGCGGCTGAACCAAAGGGGGCGG
>PWKH01000183.1 GCA_003559765.1 Spirochaetaceae bacterium | reverse complement strand
CCCCACCTGATGATGCCCATATGAAACTCCGGAAAAATCTGGAAGGAAAGGAAAACGAATACCGTAAGTCCCATGATAACCGGAACAAAATACCCGGTGACCCGGTCGGCAAACTCCTGGATGGGCACCTTCGTCCCCTGGCACTCCTCAACCATCTTGATCACCTGGGAGAGGAAGGTATCCCTTCCCACCTTGTCAGCCCTGACCTTCAGCATGCTGTTTCCGTTCACGGTGGCTCCGATGACCTGGGAGTCCGGGGCCTTCTTCACCGGCACCGGCTCTCCGGTGGCCATGCTTTCATCAATGTAGCTGGTGCCGGAGAGCACCGTTCCGTCGGTGGGAATTTTCTCTCCCGGGCGGACGATCATCACATCGCCGACCCGCAGATCCTGCACATCGACCTCCCGTTCACCGCCGTCACCGTCCTGAATCCGGGCGGTCTTTGCTCCGAGCTCCACCAGTTTGCGGATTGCCTGGGAGGCCTTCCCCTTTGCCCGCGCCTCAAGGTATTTTCCCGCCAGATGAAAGGTCATAATAGTGGCCGCCATCTCAATAAAGGTCTGCACCGGGAAGAAAAAACCCGAAAGCCCGACAAGATAGGGCGGCAGGGATCCAAGTGAGACGAGGACATCCATATTCGGTCTGCGTGCCCTGAGGGAGGTAAAGGCCGCCTTATGCACATGGGCTCCTGCACCGAAGACCACCGGGGCCGCCAGCAGCGCGGTGACAGCAAGATACCCGGGGATCTGCGTAATAAACATATGGACAGTCATCAGGACCATGATGGTGCCGGCGAGCACCGCTGAGATAGTCAGTCTCCTGCGCTGCAGGGAGTAGTCCTCCGCCTCTGATCGCTTTCGTGCACCCAGCTGTTCAAGATCGTATCCCGCCCTGCGCACCGCATCACGGATCTCGTCAAACCGCAGGATCTCTGCATCATAGGTGATCCTGGCCTTCTCTGAGGCAAGATTCACCGATGAAGAACTTACTCCTTCAAGATTTTTCAGGGCATGCTCCACGGAGGCCGCACAGCTTGCGCAGGTCATCCCCTTCACGGCGTATTCTCCCGAGCCCTCGGAGAGATTCTCAAGGGGCTCTGCCCCGTACCCGATAAACTCTACGGCCTTGATGATATCTGCTTCACCGGCTGCTTCCGGTCCATAGGTTACGGAAACCTGCTCGGTCATGAGGCTCAAGTTTACGGTATGGATTCCCGGCAGATCGCGGATGACCGCTTCCACGGAAGCGGCGCAGGATGCGCAGGTCATTCCGGTAATGCGGAATTTTTTTTCTACTGTCTGTACTGCTGCTTCGCTCATAGACTATCGCTCCTTACGCCTTAAATATACTATACCCCCCTAGGGTATGTAAAGCAAAGTGCAAAGAACCTGTCGTCTCCTGCTCCGGTCTAGACGCTGAAGCGAACGTTGATGATGTCGCCGTCCTGCACGGTATACTGTTTTCCCTCAAGGCGGAATTTTCCGGCGTTCTTCACGCCTTTCTCGGAACCGTGCTCCATCAGGTTATCATAGGAGAACACCTCCGCCCGGATAAACCCTCTGGCCAGATCGCTGTGAATTGCTCCGGCGGCCTCCACCGCCGGGGCATCCTTTCTCACCGTCCAGGCACGCACCTCGTCCTTCCCGACGGTAAAAAAGCTGATATACCCCAGGGCGGCATAGGCAAAGGTGGTCAGCCGCCTTCTGGCGGACTCCTCAATACCCATATCAGCCATAAATTCGGACTGCTCCTCCGGATCATCCAGAGTGCTGAGCTCCATCTCGAAGTTCCCCGCAAATTCCACCACAGGCAGACTTTGTGAGAGTTCGTCAACCGCCGCTTTGTTTTCCCCGTACTCCCGGTCTCCGGAGTTGAGCACTGCAAAAAGCGGTTTGGCGGTAAGAAACTGAAACCCGCTGATGATCCGCTTCTCATCTGCAGTCAGCTCCATGGCGCTCACCGGCGTGCCTGCATCCAGCGCTTCAGTCAGCCGCTTCATCACCTGCTGCTCAGCCTCCGCCGATGCGCTCTTTTTCCCCCGCTTGAAGTCCGCCTTAAGCCGCTCCAGTCTCCGTTCAGCCAGAATCTGATCAGAGAGCATCAGTTCGGTGATCACCTGCTCCAGCTCCCCCGCAGGATCCGGCTTCCCGAAGGTCTGGTCGATCACCTCGTCGCTGAAATTCCGCAGCACCGCCGCCAGAGCATCGCTGTTCTTAATCAGCTGCAGAGCCTCCCCGGCAAACAGCTCTCCTCCTGAATCAGGGGTAAGACCGGCAAAGTCTACAAACTCCACCGTCGCGTAGATGGTCTTCTTCGGCTCATACATCCGTGAGAGCTCCTCCACCCGGTGATCTTCGACCGAAACTGACCCGCGGTTCGGTTCAACCCGGGAGGAGGAATAGTCGGAGACTGCTGCTGACAGCCCGGTGAGGGCGTTGAAAATCGTCGTTTTTCCGGACTTGGGCAGTCCGATAAGTGCTATATTCATGGTGTTCCTTTGTTTTTATGCTTCAGCGGGGACTGCTCACAGGCCTCCCGCTGAAACAGCAGCTGCAGGAATTCTGCATCATGCAGCAGTCCGAATGACCCCCGCCGGGCCGATTCCTCATGATACCGTTCAATCCCGTCCCCGGACACGAGGGGACTGCAGATGAGAAACGGCACAGGATCATGGACATGGGTCCTGAGGCTGCAGGGAGTGGGATGGTCCGGCAGCAGGGCGATCGTCACCGGCTCATCCATGGCTTCCGCAGCCGAGAGGATCGGCGCAACCAGCCTGCCGTCGAGATATTCGATGGTTCTCACCTTCAGATGAGGATCTCCTTCATGCCCCGCCTCGTCGCTTGCTTCAATATGCAGATAGACAAAGTCCTTTTCAGTCAGGGCATTAACTGCCGCTGCGGCCTTTCCTTCATAATTGGTATCAAAAAGCCCGGTGGCCCCCTCCACATGGACCGGTTCAAGACCTGCATAGATTCCGATTCCGAAAATCAGATCAACCGCAGAGATCACCGAGCCGGTTTTCCCGTAGAGCTCCTGGAAGGTCTGCATCCGGGGACGATGTCCCTGAGACCAGAACCAGATGGAGTTCGCCGGGTCCTTCCGGGCGGACATCCGCTTCAGATTCACCGGATGCCTTGCAAGGAAATTTCGGGAGCGCTCGATCAGCTCGTTGAGCTGCCGGGCGGTTTCCTCTCCTGCAGCTCCCGCAGGCTGCACCAGCACCTCCCGGTAGTCCCGGCCGGGGACATCATGGGGCGGCGTGCAGCTGATATCCCCGCTTCCGCCGTGATACACGCACAGGTGCCGGTAGCTCACCCCCGGGTGAAATGAGCAGGGGGCATCCCTGAACTCCTCGGAAAGATCATGAATCAGCACTTCCGCCTCTTCGCTGGAAATATGCCCTGCGGAATGGTTCCTGATCCGACCGTTTTCATCCAGACAGATCAGGTTGCACCGCAGGGCCAGATCATCCGCAGCAAGCTCCACCCCCATACTTGCTGCCTCCAGGGGCCCTCTCCCCTGGAACACCTTCCGCACATCATATCCCAGGACTGAGAGGTTGGCGATCTCACTTCCCGGGGGCATATCGTCGGGGACAGTTTTCAGCAGTCCGAGGCGGGATGCTCTGCAGAGCCGGTCGATGTTTGGGGTTGATGCCGCCTGCAGCGGGGTGAGACCGCCGAGCTCCTCCAGAGGAAAATCTGCGGATCCGTCTGCGAGTATAATGAGATATTTCATGCGTTCCTCTTCAGATAGGCTTTAAGGGCCGGGTAATCAGGCTCCATGGACTCATAGGTTTCCTCGGTATGCTCAAGTCCCTGCATGCTCTCAGGCACTTCGGCTTCAATGCCTAGGACCTCCCTGATATGCTCGGGAAACTTGGCCGGATGGGCTGTCTCCAGGACTGTCTGCAGACGGCCTTCGGCAGGGAACTCCTCAGCAAAACGCTGCAGTCCCAGCCAGCCGACAGCTCCGTGAGGCTCCAGAAGAAGCTGATGCTCCCGCCAGACGGTGCGCATGGTCTCCCTGGTCTGAGGATCGCTCACCTCAACAGCATATATGTCCCGCTGCAGGGCATACAGGTCGGGCTGTATATGCAGTCTTCCCTGCTCATCCATGCTCCCCCCGTAGAGGTCCACCAGCCGCGCCAGGTTGCTCGGATGACCGACGTTCATGGCGCTGGAAATGCAGTTGATCGAAGGAACGATCTTTTCATACCCGCCGGTGCGGTAGAACACGGGAAACTCGTCATTTTCATTGGTGGCTGCCACCACCCTGCTGACCGGCAGTCCCATCCGCTTGGCCAGAACTGCCCCCATCATGTTTCCGAAGTTGCCCGAGGGCACCGAAAAGACCGCCTTGTCCTCAGGAGAGGAGGCAAGTTCCGCCCAAGCGTGAAAATAGTACACCGACTGGGGCAGCAGTCTTCCGATGTTGATGGAGTTCGCAGAAGTCAGGCCGAAGGAGGAGAGCTCCTCGTCCCAGAAAGCCTGCTTGACCAGAGCCTGGCAGTCGTCGAACTTCCCCTCAAGGGATATTGATCTGACATTGCCCCCCAGCGTGGTCATCTGCCGGCGCTGAATGTCGGTTACTTCCTGCCGGGGGAAAAGGATCACCACCTCGATGTTCTCAAGACCGTGGAAGGCATTGGCAATGGCTCCACCGGTGTCTCCCGAGGTTGCCGTGAGCACCACCAGTTTCCTGTGTTCCTGACTGAGATAATAGTTCATCAGCCGCGCCATCATCCGGGCGGCAAAGTCCTTGAAGGATGCCGTGGGTCCCTGATCAAGGCGCATCACATAGGTGCGCCCGTAGATCTGCTCCAGGGGTACGGGAAAATTGTAGGCATCCTCAGTCAGATCAGCAAGCACATCCGCAGGCACATCATCTTCAGCCAGCCAGCGCCTGAGCACTTCGAAGGCCCGCTGATGGTAGGCCAGCCCCTTGAGGGCCATCAGTTCATCCGCTGAAATCTTCGGGATGCTGACCGGCAGATAGAGCCCTCTATCAGGAGCCTGCCCTCCCAGCAGCGCCTCCCGGAAGCTTACCTCCGGTGCCCTGCGGTTTGTTGAATAATACTGCATCGCCATGGGTGATCCTCCTCACGAGTGGATTCTACCAAAAAAGCACCGGGAGGGCAATCTGATGTACTGAATCGGGTGCACGGCAGTATGTACAAAATTATCGATATCTCCTTTCCAGAGCTGTTTTTTTTGCTGTACGAATTGAAAACGTGCAGTATAGAGCGGGAAGCACACATAAACCAAGCAACAGAACTTGCAGGACTTAATGCGAAACGAGATTCCATCCTGCAGGAGATCAGCAAAGCCGATGACTTCAGACAGGGCTCCCTCCCCCCGCAGTACCGAAGATGCGGCAAACCCTATTGCCTTTGCGCGAAAGCGGGTTCAAAGGACACAGGCGGCGGCTGCGGACGGTCACCAGGGCTGTGGAGGGAAAAACTGTTTCAGACGCAATACCAGATGAAACGCGCAGAGGCATGCACTGGACCGCTGCGCAGGGCAATGCCATCATGGCCCTGCGTGTTTCAATCTCAGCGACCTCTTCGATCTGTGTATGGACCAACGCAAGGGGGCTTACGTGGGCGGGTCAAACGAAATTTTCGTGCACCAGTATACACGCCGGGTATTGCCACCGAACCGAACTGCAGGAAAAAAGTGACTGCATGCTATATGAAAAGCATAAATCCCAGCAGCAGCCCTACAATAAACCCTAAGTTGGCAGTGTGGCTGTGCATGCTGTTTGATTGGGGTATAAGCTCATCATGTACAATGTAGATCATGGCACCGGCAGCAAACGCCAATGCCCCCCCTATGAACACCTCGGAGATGCCGAAAAGCATCAAGCCGATTGCAGCTCCTACGGGAGTCATGAGTCCGGCTCCGAGAGTAAAGAACAGCACCTTGAGATTGGATAGTCCCCCGGCCTTTAGCGGACCCGCTACCGCCAGCCCTTCGGGGATATTATGCAGCCCTATTGCTAAGGCTATAGCCAGTCCGAGTTCCGGACTCGACTCGACCCCTGCTCCGATAGCCAGCCCCTCGGGCACATTGTGGAGGGCAATCCCGAAGAAAATAAGGTAACCGGTCCGTAATACGGACTTTTGGGACAGTTGGTAGGTATCAGCATTTTCCAGCATGAGATCGTCGCTTTCCGACATGTGGGCATGAGGCACTAACCGATCGAGTACATACATAAGCCCACAGCCCAGGATAAAACCGATAATCAGCACTATCATAGAACCTAGTTCAAGAGCCTCCGGCATTAATTCGAACACCGACACCGCGATCATAATACCACCGGCAAAGCCGAGCAGCGCGGCCATGGTCTTCTTCCCCGGTGAACCGAAAACCATGAGAACAATAGCTCCAAATGCGGTGGATATCCCGGCTAACAAACTGTATAGCAAGCTTTCCATATTCTCACTCCTAATTTAGATTAACACATATCTTGCAAAAAAAAATCTAAATGATGTAATACACTGCAGTCAAGGTTCCCCAGGACAATTTTTTCTATATCCTCATTCGAAAATGATATTGTCGCAGAGTCAAACGAAATAGTCATGCACCCGGCAATGCCTGAGGTATTTTTTTTGGATACGCAAAAGAGACGCAATTTTCCACCTTGACACAACAGGAACAGAAGGTGTATGAAAACATCGGCGAAGAAAGTACCCCCAGATAAGAGGAATGGAGAAAAGCAGAGAAGCGATGGATAAAGAAAGACAGGAGCTGCCCTTCTGGCAGGAACGGCTGAATACCCTTGCGTGTCAGTATGAGCAGTTTGAGAAGGAAATCATTCAATTTACCAAAGAAGCAGGAATCAGGTGTCCTGAGGGCTGCGGTGCATGCTGCAGTGCTGCCTATGAACCGGAGGTATCCCTCCCGGAGGGGGAATATGCCGCCAGGTATATCTTGGAAGAACAGCAGGAACTGGAATCCCGGTTTTCCATGATGAAAAAGCGCAGCTGTTGCATCTTCTATGATGAGAGTACTCCCTTTCACTGTATGATTTATCCTGCCCGTCCGGTTATCTGCAGGGGGTTCGGGTTTTCCGGGTACACCAATAAATATGGGGAGTTTATCTACCGACCGTGCCGGCATATGCATCCTTCCCAGTTCAAAGAGCATTACTCCAACGGACCGATCATTTCCCGATATCAGGCCCAAGTGAGTTTCGGTAGTGAGTTCCTGCCGATCAGTGAAGCAATTTACCTTGGATGGCAGAAACTAAAGTACCTCAACGGATGCTCAGGACCTGAGGATAGAGCGAGCTGATAGCAGCTGAACTGTGGGGACAGGGTAGGGCAGTCCGATTACTCTGCATAAAAATGATAATGTTTCCATTGCGTGCAGGAAATAATGGTGATACGCTTGTTGTGGCGGAGGTGAAGGAAATGGCAAAAACAAAAAAAGTGAAATGGGGCATCATCAGTACGGCAGATATTGGAGTGAAGAAGGTTATACCGGCAATGCTGAACTCACAGCTGTGCAGCATTGATGCAATCTCTTCACGGAATGAGGATAGTGCAAAAGCGGCGGCTGAAAAACTCGGAATTCCAAAAGCTTACGGTTCCTATGAGCAGCTGCTGGAAGACCCGGAAATCGAGGCGGGATACATTCCTCTCCCGAACCATATGCATCTTCCCTGGATTCGCTCGTCAGTCCAGGCGGGAAAACATGTCTTGTGTGAGAAACCGATAGTACTTGATCCTACGGAAATTGAGGAGCTTGAGAACCTGCAGCGCTCCTCGGGGCTGCTCATTGGGGAAGCCTTTATGGTGCTGCATCATCCAAGATGGAAGCGGATGAAGGAGCTGGTGAATTCCGAGGATATCGGAGAGCTGCGGGCTCTCAGCGGATTTTTCAGCTATTTTAACCGGGATGGGAAGAATATCAGGAACGTGAAGGACTATGGCGGAGGAAGCATCTATGATATCGGTTGCTATACCACATTGATCAGCAGATACCTCTTCGGCTGTGAGCCCCTGGGAGTTGCGGCCACGGTGGAGTATGATCAGGAGTTTCAGGTTGACCGGCTTGCTTCAGTGCTCTTGGAATTCCCAACCGGACAGGCCAT
>PWKH01000032.1 GCA_003559765.1 Spirochaetaceae bacterium | reverse complement strand
GTAACTGATATCACCGCATGGGCGGGATTTCTGCCTGCGGCGAAGGCGTTGGGCTGCGGGGACGGAGAGACATAGACCCCGGGCATGGGAACCTCTGCTCGTTCGCTGAGCTTTTTTACTGCCCTATAGAGCTCCGGAGCCTGGGCTTCGCTCACCGGCTGAGATTTGGTCATCTTCACGGCCAATGTATCGCTGTACCAGTAGGCGAAGCCGTTCACCGCCAGAGCGATCAGCAGCCCGATATACAGACCTCCCGGACCGAGGAGCGCTTCCCCGGCGAGCACCAGCAGCACCGTAAGCACCGCCAGCAGCAGAAATGTCTTGAGCTGATTCATATATGGTTCCTCTTTTATTCTCAATTTCCACCTAAGGTAAAAACAAATGCCGGGGAAATCAACCCTCAGGAGAGATGCATCTGCTTGACCGCCTCGATCTCGTCGCGCACCAGAGCGGCCTGCTCAAACTCCAGGTTCTTGGCATGCTCAAGCATCAGCTGGTCAAGCTCCCGGAGGTACCGCTTCCGCTGGGCGGGCACCAGCAGGTTGTAGGCGCCCTTGAGCACCTCCAGGTTCTGGGTTTCCACCTCCCGCTGCTGCTCCTTTTTCCGCACCAGGATATCCTCGATAGCCTTGTGGATCGACTGGGGAGTAATCCCGTGCTGCTCGTTGTAGTTCTGCTGAATTACCCGCCTCCGGTTGGTCTCATCAATCGCTTCGGTCATCGCCCCGGAAGCCCGATCAGCATACATGATCACCTTTCCGCTGACATTCCGGGCCGCCCGTCCGATCGTCTGGATCAGGGAGGTGGCCGAACGGAGGAAGCCGACTTTGTCCGCATCAAGGATGGCCACCAGGGAGACCTCCGGAAGGTCCAGGCCCTCACGCAGCAGATTGATTCCCACCAGCACGTCGTAGTTTCCGCTGCGCAGATCCCGCAGCAGCTCCACCCGCTCAATGGTTTCCACCTCTGAATGGAGATACCGCACCTTCACGCCGATTCCCGACAGGTAGTCGGTGAGGTCTTCGGCCATCCGCTTAGTCAAAGTCGTCACCAGCACCCGTTCACTCCGGGCGACCCGCCGGGTGATTTCCCCGTAGAGGTCCTCAATCTGACCTGCCGTGGGCCGCACGTCGATTTCTGGATCAAGCAGCCCCGTCGGACGGATGATCTGCTCCACCACCTGGGCGGATTGGTTCTGTTCAAACGCTCTGGGGGTTGCTGTCACGTAGATTCGCGTATTGACGATGGTGTCGAATTCATCATAGACCAAAGGCCGGTTGTCCAGGGCCGAGGGCAGCCGAAAACCGTAGTCCACCAGGTTCTGCTTCCGGGAACGGTCCCCTTCGTACATGCCTCCTACCTGGGGAAGGGTCACATGGGACTCGTCAATGAAGGTGAGAAACTGCTGGGGAAAATAGTCCAGCAGCACCGCCGGCCGCTCCCCCTCCTGTCTGCCGCTTAAGGGGCGGGAATAGTTCTCAATGCCCGGGCAGTATCCGATTTCCTGCAGCATTTCCAGATCATATTCGGTCCTGGTCTTGATCCGTTCAGCTTCGATGAGCTTGCCCCGCTCCATGAACCGTTCATACTGCTGCTGCATTTCCTCCCGGATGGAGGCGATCGCCGCTTTGATCTGCTCATCCGGCAGGACGAAATGCTTTGCCGGAAAGATGGTCACCTCCCGGAGCTCTTCGAGCACCTCGCCGGTGATCGGATTGATCCGGGAAATCCCCTCGATCTCATCCCAGGCCAGTTCGATCCGGTAGGCCTCCTTCATGTAGGCAGGAACAATTTCCAGCACATCCCCGCGGATCCGGAAGGATCCCCGGGTAAGCTCAATGTCGTTGCGCTCATACTGCATGCGGATGAGATCCTGCACGTAGCTGTGGTGGCTGAGCCGCTCCCCCCGGCGCAGTTCCAGGCGCATATCAAGAAAGGAGGCGGGGCTGCCCAGACCGTAGATGCAGGAGACAGTGGCCACGACGATCACGTCGCTGCGCTCCAGCAGTGACGAGGTAGCCGACAGGCGCATCCGGTCGATCTCCTCATTGATGGAGGAGTCCTTCTCAATATAGAGGTCCCGGGAGGGCACGTAGGCCTCAGGCTGATAGTAGTCGTAGTAGGAGACGAAATATTCAACCGCACTGTCGGGGAAAAAGGAGGAGAACTCCCGGTAGAGCTGTGCGGCAAGGGTCTTGTTGTGTGAGAGCACCAGCGTCGGCTGCTGCACCGCCTCGATCACCTTCGCCATGGTGTAGGTCTTTCCCGATCCGGTCACCCCCTTGAGGGTCTGACGCTGATATCCCTTTTCCAGGATGCCCCGAGAGAGCAGCTCAATCGCCCGTCCCTGATCTCCCGCCGGCTCATATGCAGAGTGTATTCGAAATGTTCCCATGCGCTATTCCCAGTCAAACCGCTCGGGCCGCTCAATCAGCTCCACCTGGAGGGACCGCATCCTCCGGTCCCGGACAACCACCACGTCCACCGTGTCGCCGGGTTTCTTTTCCTCAAGGGCGCTGAACAGATCGGCGTAATCGGTAATATTCCGTCCTGCAACTTCAACGATGATGTCTCCTCCGAGATAGATCACCGCAGATCCGTAGCGGACCGCCTCGGTGCCGCCGCGCAGTCCCGCCGCTTCAGCCTTTCCGCCGCTTTCCACCCGTGAAACCAGCACCCCCTGTTTCACCGGAAGTCCGGCGTAGTCCACAATCATGCTGTCCAGCTGCACGGGAATGACATCGATCCAGCCCCGGACCACCCGTCCGTTATCTATCAGCTGGGGGACGACATGGGATATCTTGTCCATCGGAACGGCAAAGCCGATGCCCACCGATCCTCCGGTGGGACTGTAGATTGAGGTGTTCAGCCCGATCATCTTCCCCTGTCCGTTCAGCAGAGGACCTCCGGAGTTTCCGGGATTAATGGATGCATCGGTCTGAATCATATCGGTCAGGATCAGGTTCTCGGAAGTGCGGATCGGCCGCCCCACCCCGGAGATGATTCCCGTGGTGAGGGTCCGGTCGTAGCCGAAGGGATTGCCGATGGCAAGCACCTTCTGTCCCACCCGCAGCTGATAATCCTCAGGGGCAAACTCGATCGGACTGAGCTCCTTCCCTGCGGGATCAAATTTGACAATCGCCAGATCGCTTTCCCGGTCCTTGCCGATCACCCGTCCCTCATAGACCGAACCGTCATGGAGGGTGATATTCACTTCATTCGCGTCATTGACCACATGGTAGTTGGTCAGCACATGGCCCGCCTCATCAATAATCGTTCCCGACCCGGTATCTGCTTCAGGAACCGGTTCGAGAAAGAAATTGAGCCGGTAGGTCTCGGTGGTGATGTTCACCACCGATTCGTTGTATTTCTCGTAGATCGCTATGGTCTGTTCTTCGTCTGAGACCGCTGCCGCCGCCGGGGTTCTCACCGAGGTGGTCTCTCCAATGACTGGGATATCTCTGCCGACGTAGGAGCCGGGCTCCCTCAGGGGGAAGGTGGGCACATAGAGCTGATGCTCCGCATAAGCGGTCCGATCCTCCTCCAGAACGCGGCGCTGCTCAAGAATCCGCTGGGCCTCAAGCAGCTGCTGCTGCTGCTGCCGCTCTTCGATATAGCTGGTCCAGCGGTAGATGCCGTACCCTGCGGCGATCACCGCAAGAGCAAGCAGAGCAATGCGCAGGCCCTTGGCAGGCGAGGTGTGTTTTGTGAAGGGTTTCTTTTTCCCAGGCATTACGCCGCAATCTCCTTCCTTGCCTGCAGCTGAAGCTTCCCGGCAGGCATGGTCTCCATAGGGTTAATATAGCACAAACGGGGAAGAAAACATAGAGTCATATTGTGTCAGGATCCAGCTGAACCGACCATCTGCCGGTCCGATAGAGTATTATATAGCCGAGAGCTACCAGAAGATTTGAAAAGAACATGGACCACCAGATACCGGAGGCTCCCGCTTCCAGAATAAGCACGGCAACATAAGCGAAGGGTACCCGGAATCCCCACAGCCGCAGGATGTTCATCACCATGATCGGCTTGGTGTCGCCTCCCCCCTGGAAAGCCCCGTTGATCACCATGAACAGCGAGTAAAACACCACCGATACCGATACGATTCTGAACATCTCCGCCCCCAAGGCAATTACCTCAGGATCATCTATGAAGAACCGCACCAGATGCTGTCCGTAGAAGAAGGTCAGGGTCATGCCGGCTCCGATGAACACGAGCACCGTGGAGATGCTCAGAGAAACTCCCCGCTTAGCCTCCTTGAGATTCTTCGCACCCAGACTCTGGCCGACGATCACCGCCGTTGCCTGGCTCAGGCCCATGGCAGGCATCATGAATATTCCGATAATCCGGTTTCCGATTCCGAAGGCGGCGATTACCGCAGCCCCAAGGATGTTCACCACCCCCTGGAGCACCACGAAGCCCAGGGCTGAAACACCCTGACCGAATGCGGTGGGAAAGCCGATGCGGCTGATCAGACGCATCGCATCCCGGCGGGGACGCAGGAATTCCCGCCGAATCCGCACGCCGTATCTGCCGGAGATCAGCGAGGGAACCGACATGGCCGACGCAGTGATCCGGGCGATCACCGTCGCCAGGGCAGCTCCCTCGACCCCCATGGCCGGAAAGGGGCCGATTCCGAATATCAGGAGGGGATCAATGGCCACATTGAATATGACGGTGACCAGCTGGATCCGGAAGGGAGTGATGCTGTTGCCCACACCCTGGAGAATCCCCCGGTATATAAAGAAGACGAACATAAAGGGAATGCCCAGGAAGATGATCCGCAGATAGGCCTCTACCAGGGGAAATACATCGGCGGGCACCTGCATCAGCCGAAGCAGCGGTCTGGTGAACACGAGCCCGGCTGCCGCCATCACCACCGACAAGGCGAGCATCAGCACGAAGATCTGACTGGCATAGAAGTCGATGCCCTCCTGATCTTCCTTTCCCTTTGCCTGGGATATCAGGGTGGTGGCGGCCATGGAGAATCCCATGCCGAAGACCACCAGAAACAGGATGATGGTGAAGGCGACCGCAGGAGCTGAGACCGCCTCCCGGCCGAGGAAGCCGAGGAAATAGGTGTCCGCCAGGTTGTAGAGCGTCTGAAGCAGATTCGCCCCCATGATCGGAAGCGCCAGAGTAATGAGCCTGCGGTAGAGACCTTGCGTCCGGGGAATCACGGCAGCGGCTCCCCGCTTCTCGGCCGCTTGATCAGGGAAATGATATAGCAGCAGACCCCGAGGATAATCAGCAGGAAGGTAATCCCCTGATGGAGACTGAAAGGCTCGTTGAAGGCAAAAACCCCCAGGAAGAAGGCCATGGTGGGGGTTATGAACTGCAGGAAGCCGACGGTCTTATAGGGAATCTTGATGGTGCCCTGAATGAACAGCATCAGCGGCAGCAGGGTTGCCAGGCCCGCTCCCACCAGCAGCAGATTGGTGGATATGCCGCCGGCAAGAAAAGCCGCATCCCCCCGGACATGGAGCACCGCCATCACCGCCAGCACCGCCGGAGAGAGGATCACCGTGTCGCTGAGCAGCGCAGTTACGCCGTCCACCCCGATGATTTTCTTCACCGTCCCGTAGGCGGCGAAGGTTCCGGCAATCAGCAGGGAGAGCCAGGGAAAGCCGTCCACCCGCAGGGTTGAGTAGATCACCCCGAGGACGCAGCATATCAGGGCGATCTTCTGCAGACCGGTCATGGTTTCCTTAAACAGCAGTACTCCCAGCATCACGATCAGAATCGGACAGATATAGTACCCGAGGCTTGCCTGAAGCAGGTTTCCGCTGGTCACCGCGTAGATGTAGGCCAGCCAGTTGACCGCAACGATGAGTGAGCTGAACAGCAGGAGGGCGAAGCTGCTGCTTCTCCAGGCCTGCAGCAGGATCGTGAAGGGGTTTTTTCTCAGCACGAGAAAATAAGCCGCCGACCAGACTGCGCACCAGATGATCCGATGGAGCAGCACTTCAAATGAGGCGACATGGTCAAGGGCCTTCCAGTAGAATGGCAGCAGTCCCCAGACCAGGTAGCCGACGGTTACCTGAATCAATCCTGTCCTGTCGGGTTGCGGCGGTATCTCGGAATTCATAGGCTTCCTTCTTTCCTGCAGCTGCAAAGCTGTACGGGAATAGCATAACATGGGTGTTTATGGTACTATGAGGATACACTACACGAAACCAGGACAGAGGGCAACCATGGCTGAGAATACTGAAGAGAAACGTTCACTCAACTTTATTGAAAGAATCATCGAGGATGATCTTGCGTCGGGAAAGCATGATCACATTGTAACCCGGTTTCCTCCCGAACCCAACGGATACCTGCACATCGGACACGCAAAATCCATCTGTCTGAATTTCGGCACCGCAGAGAAGTACGGCGGCAGATGCCATCTGCGGTTTGACGACACCAATCCGGAAAAGGAGGAGATGGAATACATCGAGTCAATCCAGAAGGATGTCCGATGGCTGGGATTCGACTGGAGCTCCCATCTCTACTTTGCCTCCGATTATTTCCAGCAGCTCTATGAAATCGCGCTGCTGCTGATCAGAAAGGGGAAGGCCTATGTGGACTCCCTTACACCCGAACAGATTCGTGAATACCGGGGCACCCTCACCGAACCGGGCAGGCCGAGCCCCGACCGGGATCGGCCGGTTGAAGAGAATCTCGAACTCTTTGAACGGATGAAGCAGGGAGAATTTCCCGACGGCACCTACGTGCTGCGGGCAAAAATCGATATGGCCAGCCCCAACCTGAATATGCGTGATCCCGCCCTCTACCGGATCAAGCACGCCTCCCATCCCAGAACTGGGGATGCCTGGTGCATCTATCCGATGTATGACTACACCCATCCGCTGTCCGATGCCTTTGAAGGCATCACCCACTCATTATGCACCCTGGAGTTTGAGGACCACCGTCCCCTGTACGACTGGGCGACAGCTGAATCGGAGTATCCCCACCAGCCTCGGCAGATTGAGTTCGCCCGGCTGAACCTGACCTATACGGTGATGAGCAAGCGGATCCTGCTGACCCTCGTTCGGGACGGATATGTGGAAAGCTGGGACGATCCGAGGATGCCCACCATTTCCGGCATCCGCAGGAGGGGCTATCCCCCTGAGGCGATCAGGGCATTTTCTGAGCGCATCGGGGTAGCCAAGTCCAACAGCACCGTCGATTTCGCCCTGCTGGAGCACTGCGTTCGGGAGGAGCTGAACAAACGGGCTAACCGGGTAATGGCGGTGCTTGATCCGCTGAAGGTCATCATCACCAACTATCCTGAGGACCAGGTGGAGCATGTTGAGGCGGTGAACAATCCTGAGGATCCCGACGGGGGAACCAGAATGATCCCCTTCTCCCGGGAACTGTACATCGAACGGGAGGATTTCATGGAAGATCCCCCGAAGAAGTTCTTCCGTCTTTCCCCGGGCAGGGAGATCCGGCTGAAGCACGCCTACTATATTACCTGCAATGAGGCAATCAAGGATGAAAGCGGGAAGATCACCGCACTGCTGTGCACCTACGACCCTGACTCCCGGGGCGGATGGACCGAAGACGGCCGCAAGGTGAAGGGGACCAGCCACTGGGTCAGCGCACCCCATGCCTGGGAGACCGACGTGATCATCTACGACAAGCTCTTCACTCAGGAGATTCCCGGTGAGCACACCGGCAGCATCTTCGATGATCTCAATGATCAGTCGAAGCAGGTGCTGAAAGGCTGCATGCTTGAGCCCTCCCTGCAGGAGGCAGAACCCGGGAGGTATCTGCAGTTCTTACGCAAAGGGTATTTCTTTAGTGATCCCAAGCTGTCCGGTCCGGGATGTCCGGTGTTCATCCGGACGGCCACCCTGAAGGATCCCTGGTCGAAGAAAATGAAGCAGCAGAAATCCTGATTACCTGCGCCGGATCATCCAGCAGCGGTGGGGAAAGCGCTTTGCGGTAAAGCCCGGGGGGATGGTCTCCCGGGTGATTTCCTCCAGTCTGAATTCCTTCAGGTTCCGTTTGTCCAAGGTAAAATCTCCGTAGTTTGTAGAAAAGAGGATTACCCCGTCATCGGTAAGCAGCTGCGCGCACTGCCGGATGCACCGGGGATAGTCCTGCTGGACCCTGAAGGGGGTGTCCATGCTGCTGCTGTTGGAGAAGGTAGGAGGATCAAACACGATGATGTGGAACCGCCCGATATCTCCGGGGGGATGCTTGAGAAACTTCAG
>PWKH01000140.1 GCA_003559765.1 Spirochaetaceae bacterium | reverse complement strand
TGGTGTTTGACAACGGAAGCACCGGAGTGCTTGACCACACCCGGGTGCTCTATGCGGGTCGCAGGGCGGTAGTCGGCGGATCCTGGAGGCAGGCGGCGGTATACTGTTTCGGTGATGCTTCTGCAGCGATCTCCAACAGTTCGATCAGCAGCAGCAGTGACGGCGTTCATGTAACCGGTACGTCGTCTCCCAGGCTGAGTCAGCAGATGCTGTTCTCCGATCTCTCCGGATTTGCAGTCCGCAATGATGGAACCGGGACGGTTGATGCGCGGTACGCCTGGTGGGGCGATGCTTCCGGACCTTCCCACAGCACGAATGAGCAGGGCAGGGGATTCGCAGTATCCGACCGGGTGCAATTCTCACCCTACCTTTCCCAAGCTCCCCGGTTTTAGATTGCAGTAACCGCGGTACCGGTTTCACCGCCGGTACCGCTTCTGCTTCTGCATGATCTGATCCGTGAACAAAATCTGAATCTCTGGTATGATACCCGTGACTGCATGCAAGAGGAGGAGTCATGTGGAGCATTACCCGTGAAGAAATCGCAAATCTGGTATCACGCATCGATTATTCGGAGGCATTGACCGTAACCGCCGGGAAGGAAACGGCTCTGCAGGCCTGCAGAGATGCACTGCGCTATGGTTTCAGAGCTGTGGTTGCTTTTCCCTGGAACCTCGGGGTTCTGGCGGATGAACTGAAGGGGACGGGAATCCTTGCCCAGATACCTGTGGGCTTTCCGACGGGTTGCGTCACCACAGAGGTAAAGCGGCGGGAAGTGCAGGAGGGGCTGGAACGCGGTGCCTCCGACGTCGATATGGTGATGAACCTCGGGGCGTTTCTCTCCGGGGATTACCGAAAGACCGCTGATGATATCAAAGGGGTAGCAGAAATGGTAAGACAGACCGAAGCGCCCTTCAAGGTGATCATCGAAATTGGGGTGCTCACGGATGAGCAGATTGTAACTGCTTCAAAGCTGGTGAGAGACTGCGGAGCTGATTTTGTGAAAACCTGCACCGGCTTCGGTCCCGGACGGGCAACAGTCCATGCGGTGGAGCTGATAAAAGAGACTGTGGGAGCCGATCTGCAGATCAAGGCCTCCGGCGGTATTGCTTCAATAGAGGACGGAGTCAGCCTTATGCGTGCAGGTGCAGATGTGGCGGCACTGCGGCATCCCCTGGTTGATCAGCTGCAGAGGCTGAACTGGGACCGAAAGCAGTAATTACTTGCGGGCAGTCACCAGCATTTCGTAGTCTTCAGTACTGAGTGCATCTTTCCGGGAAAATGCTCCGAGCTCAGCTTTGAAAATCTCAATGGAATGAAATCCAAGTGTTTTAAGCATCCAGGTGATTTCACTCGGGACGTAGTAGCGCTCATTGCAGGTAATCCGGTGTTCCTTCCCTTCGTCGTCAGTAAAGGTGGTGACGTTGCAGTCCCTGAAGGTCATCAGGTCGAATCCTGTGCTCTTATAGGAAGCTCCCTGGGCTTGTGATCCGTCATTATGGAAATCGTCAATTGAATGGTGAAGGGGAAACAGTCCGTTGAGGGTGGTGAACAGAAACAACCCCTGAGTTTTCAGAGCCTTCTCGGCCTGTGCGAGGATTTCAAAATTCATTTCATCAGTTTCCATCAGCGGAAAGGCTCCCTCGCAGAGCATGATTGCAGCGTCGAAATCCGTTTCAAAGGGAAGATTCCTGGCATCGTGCTGGAGGAAATCAATGGCGAGATGCTCTTCAGCAGCCTTCTCCCGTGCCCGTTTAAGCTGCGCGGCAGAAAGATCAATCCCGGTGACGGAGTATCCCCTCCGGGTGAGTTCAATCGCATGTCTGCCGGTGCCGCAGCCGATATCAAGTATGCGGCAGGATGAATCAAAGTTCAGTTCCTGTTCAATGAAGTCGCATTCTCCCGCAGTTCCCTGAGTGAATGATTCATGGTCGTACTGTCTGCTGTAGTTTTCAAAAAGCTTTTCGTACCATTGCTTCATAGATATCCTCCAAACGGTTGCAGTTGCATCGTATCACAGAAACGGACACATAGAGTTATTTTTTATCTCTGCCGGAAATTCCAGGAAGCAGCCAGCGCAGTGTATGCAAGATGCACATGGTCCGTATTATTTTTTTTGCTGCTTCAGGTAATACTGCCTGGTAACCTGATCGAGTTTTTCCACCGCATACCTGAGGGTGGCTTTCGGCATTGATGCCGCATAGGCATCAAGGAATGTCAGCAGCTTATCCTGCTGCCTTTTTCCGGCTTCACGGATCCAGCTGCCGACTGCCTTACAGCTGTCTTATGATCACATAAAAAAACCTGCAATGATCAACATTGCAGGTAATAAAAAAATCGGGCTGGGCGGATTTGAACCGCCGACCCCGTGTCCCCCAGACACGTACGCTAAACCACTGCGCTACAGCCCGTAACAGGACCTTGATGCGTCCTTCGATTTGAGATAATACCGGAAAGTAAAAAAAAAAGCAACACGTCCTGACCAGTTTCAGCCGGTGTGATGACGCTGCAGAATATGAATATATGCGGCGCTGATATTGGAATCCCCTGAATTCCGTGGTAGTATCGTAGATAATGTGAGTATGCATCTGCCTGCCGGTTTCTGCCTTTTGTCACTTTGAGTAAACAGCGTATACAGCATACGGCGGTCTTCTCCAGCCGCAGCAGATTTATGAAAACACCGGGAGCTGAACTGCTCCTTGAAAGGAATCGGGTATGCCTGAGGCAAATGAATTATTTCAGCTCAAACGGCTGATATTCTTCAAACGGGCTGCGGGGGCACTGTTTGTGCTGAGCCTGCCCTTTTATATCTATAACTTTCTCTATGATCAGACGCTTTTCGGGTTCATGACGCTGTTTCTCATGGGGCTTGTGATGCTCTATCTGCGGCACAGCCGTATGCCCGGAAAGGTGTGCTACCGGAGCCTCTGCGCGCTGCTGTCAGGGATGATCCTCCTGCTGCTGTATCACCAAGCAGACCGGGGAATGGAGCTGAATTACGTGTTTACCCTGATTCTTCCGCTTATGTACTACAAACTGCTGGGAAAGAATGAAGGGCTGATTTGGTCGCTGCTGTATCTGATTCCGGTCTCAGCGGTGAATGTAGGCACCCATCTCTCGTATATTGGGGATGGGGTTCCCTTGAGAACCGTCGCACTTGCCATGATATTCCTGCTCTCCTATCTGGCGGTGACGGTGATTTCCTATCAGATTGAAGCAGCCTTCAAGGCAGTCTACGAGGAGCTGATCAGCATCAATTCACAGCTGCGGGAGAAACATGAGCAGCTTCTTCAGGCTCAGCGAGAGATCCGTACACTCCAGAGTTTCATGTCCATGTGCATGCACTGCAAGCGGGTGAAGGATGAGCAGTCCGGCTATGTTGATGTGAGCACCTATATCCATACCCATACCGACACGGATGTATCCCACTGTCTCTGTCCGGACTGTCTGCGTGAGCTGTATCCCGATATTGCCGAGAGCGTACTCAGGAACTCGGAATCAGAACGCAGCAGCGGACAGTCTCATTGATGCATAAATCCGGGGTGATCGGTGATGATCTGATGCACACCGAAATGAACCAGCCGGTAGAAGGTGGTACGCCGGTTCACCGCCCAAGCTCCCACCTCCATGCCGAGGTCCCTGCAGTAATCCACGATCCGGGGCGCATGGAGGATATTCAGATAGTGATACAGCATCGTTACGTTATCGTACTCTCTCATGCGGTCTGCATGCTCCTGCATATGCAGGAAGTTCGGCAGTCCCCTGAAGCGGACCAGATACCCCAGGGATGCATCGGGCATCACCTCATTGACGACGGCAAAATCGCTTGAGCGGAATGAAAGGATCCTGCTGGAATCCTCAAATCCGTAGGATCTGATTTTTTCAGCAATCATCGCAACATCCGAATCATCCCTGATCCGTTTAATCTCGGCATAGATGTACCCATCCAGTTCCCTCAGCGCCTTCAGCGCTTCAGATAACCGGGGGATGCCGATTCCCTCGCGGCTGGTGCCGTCAGCCTGGATGTATCTCAGTGATTCGATATAGGAGCTTTCAAGTTCGGTAAAGGTGCCGGTGCCGTCGGTTAGGGAATCCACCTCCTCGTCATGAAACAGGTACGGGATGCCGTCGGCACTGACGCTGATGTCAAATTCCACCGCATCCGCCCCTGCCTCAAGACTGGATGTTACCGCCTCGAGGGTGTTTTCCACATAGATATCGGCGAAGCCCCGGTGAGCAATAATCCGTACTGCTTCGTGCTGACCCGGATCAATCGAAGTGGCGCATCCGGCAAACAGCAGCAGAAAACTTACTGCAAGGATGCAGATTTCCCTTCGAATCATCGAATTCTCCTTCAGCACACATTGTACGCTCTTAATCCTATCAGCAGGTTCAATGTCTGTCATCCCCGTCGGCGCATGTTGAAAAAGACTAGCCGGGTGAAGTAAACTGTACTATATTAATGTGAAAACAGGGTTTCTTTGTGTTGAACGTCACAAGCTGTTTTTAAAGAAACGCTGCAATGCAGATATCGATGTATGCGGGAAACGCACATTGATCCCGAAGAAGAGGAGTCATCCCCTATGTGCAAACGCGTTGGTCTGTCAATCCTGGTCTGTTTGTCTCTGATCAGTCTGCTGGTGCTGCCGGGCGGCACCGGGCTGCTGTATGCCTCAGAAAGATCATCAGCTGAGGTATCCGATCAGTTTGCCGGAGGCGACGGCACCAGGGATAATCCCTATCAGGTGGAAGCAGCACAGCAGCTGGATTTGGTGAGGGAGCATTTGGACAAGTATTTTGTTCAGACTGCTGACATTGATCTTGCACCGTACAGCAGCGGCGCCGGATGGGAGCCCATCGGAGTCTGGAATTTTGACGGAGGGCACGAGCAGAAGGAACTGTTCACCGGCAGCTATGACGGCCGGGGTTATTCCATACGAAACTTGACTATTAACCGCCCCGACCTGGACAGTGCGGGACTCTTCGGTGCGATTGAGGAAGGCTCGATGATCAGCGGACTGCGGCTTGTCGATGTCTCGGTAGAAGGACGCCGGCGGACCGGGGCTGTTGCAGGGATGTCCTTCGGCGGGTTCATCTCCCAGTGCAGCGTTGAGGGAACCGTGAGAGGAGAAGCCCGGGTCGGCGGCATCGTCGGCTGGACTGAAGGAGCTGCGGCAAACTGCCGGTTTGAAGGCACCGTGGAAGGCCGGGACCGGTATGTCGGCGGTATTGCCGGGATTTCTTCAGCCAGGGCCGCCTCCAACACTGTTTTGGGAACGGTCAGGGGAAATACATCGGTGGGAGGATTAATCGGCAGCAATGCCGGACCAGTAAGCAGAAGCTCCTTCTCAGGAACGGTAGAGGGAGCAAGCCATGTCGGCGGTCTTGTCGGCTGGCTGATGCACGGGACCGTATCCCTCAGCCACGCCGAGGGCACCGTAACCGGACTCCGGCAGAACGTCGGGGGGCTGGTCGGATGGGCCCGGGGAGATATCTCCCAGAGCTATTCCCGTGCGGAGGTATCAGGAGACAGCCGGGTAGGGGGACTGATCGGAAGGGCCCATGGAGAAATTGCTCACTGCTATGCCGCCTCCCCCCTCCGCGGCAGTACTGAGGTCGGCGGGCTGATCGGGTTTGCCCCTGAGGGAACAGAAGTAGTTTTCAGCTACTTTGATGCGGAGCTCACCGGTCTGGAAGCCGATAACGGTCTCGGTGCTCCCAGGACTACCCAACAGATGATGCGCCAGGAGACCTATGAGCAGTGGAATTTTTTCGCCCGCTGGAATATCAATGAAGGAGCGGGATACCCTGAGCTGAACTGATGCTGCTGGGGTATTCCCCTCTTTTTCAGGAAACCTTTTGAGTTCTTCCGGGTTTATCACTATATTGTAGAAAAGGGAACCTATGGAAGCAGATAAAGGGCTGTATCAGTTTCAGGCAGTATCACTGCAGGGTGAAGCCGTATCAATGGAGCAGTTCGCAGGCATGGTGGTGCTGGTGGTGAATACCGCCAGCAAGTGCGGATTCACTCCCCAGTATGCCGGACTGGAGGAAATCTACCGGAGGTACAAGGATCGGGGGTTTGTTGTGCTCGGATTCCCGTCAAATCAGTTTGCCCGCCAGGAACCGGGGGATGCTTCATCGATTGAACAGACCTGCTACATCAACTACGGCGTCAGCTTTCCGATGTTCGAGAAAACCGCGGTCAACGGCCGAAGGGCCCATCCCCTGTTCTGGTATCTGAAACAGAAGCTTCCCGGCCCCCTGGGAGGTAGAATACCCTGGAACTTTACCAAGTTTCTCATTGACCATTCCGGCAGACCGGTGAAGCGTTTTGCCCCTGCGGTCAAACCTGAATCCATCCTCCCCGATATCGAGATGCTGCTGAATGAAAAGGAGCAGGAAATATGAAACGGCTGCTGCTGGTAGGTGTTGCCGCGGTGCTGCTGCTTGCATCCTGCGCTTCTCCACCGCCGCTGATCAGGGACACGGAGCCGCCTTCGGTCGCTCCGCCCCGGGACGAAGCCTCCTCGCTTCTGGCGGTGGAACTGATCGCCTACACCTCCGGCCAGCGGGGAACAGAAGGTTCCCGGAAGGTGCTGAATCAGCCGGAGTCAGGGTTTTATCCTGTGGTGCTCGGTCCCGGCGGGGAGGAGGTTAGGTTCTACAACCATGACCATGACCCGGACAGCGGTATGATCTACTACCGGGAAAACCTTTCTCCGGGGGTGTATACGCTGATCGGATTCCGGTATCAGTGGGTGCGGATGTATGATCTGCAGCGCCTCCCTGCCCATCAGCGGTATTTTGACGGTCAGCGCAGACAGCCCTGGCAGCAGAGTACCATGCTGAACCTTCCGCGGCCTGTGCCGCTGTATCTGCGTCCCGGCAGTGTGGACAGTCTGGGACGGCATGTGATTTCCTACGAACTTGAAAAACAGGGGGATCACTATTATGCTCTGTCGACCTGGCGCTACCGCAGAAGCAGTCCCGGAGACACCCATGTGCTGCAGGTGATAAAAAACTGGTATGCCGGCGCCTGGCCGATGTGGAATGCCCGCAATCCCGCCGGAGCGCTGCGGCGGTAGCAGGAGCACAAAACAGCCCGGGACTGCTCCCGGGCTGCTGAATGATTACTCTTCGTCCAGCATTACCTTTTCCCGCTTGGCATAGGTGGTGTGAAGCAGATGGTGGGACTTCTCCCCGAGGGGTTCGCCCAGGAATTCCTCGTAGATCTGGGTAATTGCAGGATTTGCATGGGATTCACGGATTGCTTTTCCCTCATCCTCCTTGTAGATAGCCGAGATCCGTGCCTTCCTGATTTCATCGGTAGTCATCCGCGGCTGTCCGCCGCCGCCGATGCATCCCCCAGGACAGGTCATGATTTCAATAAAATGGAATTCCCCGGGATGCTCCTGGACATGTTCGATGAGTTTTGCGGCATTCGCCAGCCCATGGGCAACGGCGACCCGCACCTCGACTCCTTCGAGGAAACTCCATCCGGCAAGGACATCCGTCAGTTTAACAGAAGCCACCTTGATTCCCTTCAGTCCTGATATCTCCTTAATGTGCATCTTCTTCGCCGGCAGGCTCCTGCCGGTGGTCAACGCGTAGGCTGTCCGGAGGGCAGCCTCCATCACCCCGCCGGTATTGGCGAAGATGTCAGCTGCACCGGAGGACAGTCCCAGGGGTTCATCCATGGTTTCATCGGCAAGGGAGGTAAACTCAATACCGTTCATTTTAATCAGGGTGCCCAGTTCCCGGGTAGTCAGCACATAGTCCACATCCTGGTAACCGCTGGAATACATCTCCGGCCGCTGGGCTTCAAATTTCTTTGCCGTACAGGGCATGATGGAGACGACCACCATGTCCTTGGGGTCCACGTTGATTTTCTGTGCGTAGTAGGTCTTGGCCAGTGCTCCGAACATCTGCTGAGGAGATTTGCATGTTGACATATTCGGAAGGATTTCTGGAAAATAATGTTCGGCAAATTTTATCCATCCCGGGGAGCAGCTGGTGTACTGGGGCAGCGGCACATCGGTTTTCCCGTCCTTCAGCACCGCCGTCAGCCGCTTCAGCAGCTCTGTGCCCTCTTCAATGATGGTGAGGTCTGCGGTGAAGTTGGTATCAAACACCGCATCAAACCCAAGCTTGCGCAGTGCAGCGACCATCTTTCCGGTCACCAGAGTTCCCGGAGGAAGATCAAATGCCTCCCCCAGGGCCGCCCGGATTGCCGGAGCGGTCTGGACCACCACGGTCTTGG
>PWKH01000037.1 GCA_003559765.1 Spirochaetaceae bacterium | reverse complement strand
GATTTTCCGGCACGTCGCATTCAACCGGCCGAGTGACGAAGTCCACCTGCTCCAGCTGATCGCAGAGGGTGAGGATCTGCCTGAGATCCCCGCTCACCGCAGGTTTCTTCTCCCAGTCACTGCCGGTGCGGTGCACGACATAGAGCGCCTGCCCGCCGGTTCCGAAGCGCACCTCATCTGCAGATGCATCCACGGTGAACCGCTTCTTCGGATCCGGCGCATTGAATTCAATCACCTTTGCCGTAGCTGCGAGGGCCTTGTCAACAAGATCTTCGGGAATACAGATCCTGTCCCCGCTGCGCTGAGCACCGCTGTCTGTCAGCAGCCGGGCGATGCGCTCGTGGGTCACCTTCACCCCCACCTGAGAGAGCAGTCTGCAGGTACCCTGATGGATGCCCTTCAGCTCCTCGGGGGTGAGCCATTGTATTCTCTGATCTTGTGCAAGTCTCATGATGCGTCCTGTGTTCCTTCGATCTTCTCGATCGTATCCATCGCATCCCGGCAGTGCATGTCCGCACCGATTTTCTTTGCGAATTCCTCTGATGTGGGTGCTCCGCCGATAAAAATTTTCACATCGTTGAAGCCGGCTTCCCGGATCTTCTTCACTACCTGCTCCATTTCAATCATGGTAGTAGTAAGCAGTGCTGACAGGCCGACATAGTTGGGCTGGTATTCCTTGATCGCCGCAACGATATCATCGGCGGGAACATCAATACCCAGATCCTTCACCTGATAGCCGGCACCCTTGAGCATGGTGATTACAATATTTTTTCCGATATCATGGAGATCGCCCTTCACCGTAGCGATGAGGAACTTGCCCTTGCCGGAGCCGCTTCCTGCAGCAAGTTTCGGCTCAAGGATATCCATTGCCTCACCGACGCATTCAGCGCTTGCCAGCATGTCCGGGAGCAGGTACTCCCCTGATTCAAACTTTACTCCAACCTTCTCCATTGCTTCATTGAAAGTTGTCAGTATCACCTGGGGATCGATCCCGTCTCCGAGGGCAGTCTCCACCAGCTCCATGGTACCGGGGGTACCCTCCATCATTCCGTCATATCCTTCGTCATCCGAATCAAGATGTCCCATGACGATTGCATGTTTTAAAGCTTCTAAGGTTTTATTTTTGCTCATACAGAGCCTCCTTTCCAAGGTTCAATAGTTAATAATCCCGGTATCTGTTCACGGACCTGCTGGATCACTGCTGCCGGCAGACCTTCGCCCTTCTCGGCGAGGTACGAATCCAGCTTATGCTGAGCCATGACAAACACCCGGTCTTCTTTTTCTTCCGATAAAAACTCATAGGTCTGTGAGACCCGGTTTTTCCGCAGCTGCTTGCGGATTCCCTTCGCGAAAATCCCCGAGCCGGCAGCGGTAGTCTGTATTTCCTTCACGGCTGCCTCCACCCCTTCTTCATCGAAGTCGGCAGTCCGCAGTATATCCTTCACCATCTTCACTGTTGCGTTGTCGAGCACTGCCTGGAGAGGGGAAAACGTATTAGTACCCGCCAGCAGCCCGAAGGCGTAGTGAATATACTGTGCTCCCGCTGAAGCTACGCCGAGGTAGGAATACAGCTTTTCCACCATTGCCTGCATTCCCGGCCGCTTGGCATCCCCTACTCCTGCTGAAGCATAGCAGGGAATTCCGTAGTAGCGCGCCATCTGGGCGCATTCCATCGCATAGTGGATAAACTCAGGCGCTCCGTAGCAGTCATGGAGGGTGTCAAGGCGGGCCCGTACGGGCACTGATCCGTAGATCACCGGAGCTCCGGGACTGGCAAACTGCGCCAGGGCGATCCCGGCAAGAATCTCCGCATTAATCTGAGCGACCATTCCCTCTTCCTGTATCGGAGCGGTTGATCCTCCCTGGGGGGAGGACGAGATCACCATCGGCACCTTCTGCCGGGAAATGGCGATGACCTTTTGAGAACTGTCGGCCACCATCGAAAGAGGACTCTTGATGGGACAGACGATAAAGGACATGGGCAGATGCTCCTGGTCCCCCCCGATCATCCGGGCCATCTTCATTACCGTCGGCAGCGCCTCCGGATCAGTCAGCCCGCCCTGCACATGCTTCGTCGTGTTCAGCATGGCGGCGTAGAAGACGTTGACGTCCTTGTTCTCCGGGGTGATCTCCTCATCCTGGATATTCACATTCCGAATGAAAAAGTCCACCTGGTCCAGCTGATTGATCAGATGGGCGGATTCGCACAGTGCCTTGATCGATCCGGGCTCTTCAGTGAAGACCGGATACTCCATGGTATGCCCGCCCTCAGCGCTGAAGTCCTTCAGCTGAGACCGCAGATACACATTGGTTTCTGAACCGGTGCCGTAGTAGACCGAAGGCGATGCCGCATCCAGCAGCAGGGTGTTTTTCGGGTCCCGGGCCCCCAGTACTACCTGGGAGGGTGCCTGCCTGAGGGTATCCTCCAGCAGCTGCGTCAGGAAATATATCTGCCACTGCTTCCGGCTGCCCTCATGAATCTCTTCGACTCGGCAGCCTCCTGCACGGTAGATTTCCGCGGCTTCCTCACCGGCGCACCGGATGCCCGTTTCCGAAAGCAGCTTCATCGAAGCCCGGTGCACCGCTTCTATCTGGCTGGGAGAAAACCGTTCTACCGGTTTCACCCGCAGCGGTTTTCTGTACTCCATTGCATTATCACTCATGGGTTATTTTTTCTCCTCATCAAAGAGTCCCTGACGCAGCGAGCGGGAAAACTTTCTGCAGAAGCGATCCTTGCCGCCGAGCAGATCTCCCGTCACAATGGCTCTGCGGATGCTCTTTCTTGAAGGATCGCAGATTGCCGAATCAAGGCCGAAACAGGCCGCCGTGGTCAGAAAGGACCCGTTCACCAGCGCCCGCTTCTTCAGTCCGTGGGAGACGTTCGACAGTCCCAGGGTGGTTTTCGCCTTCGGAAACCGCTCCTTGATCTTCGCGATCGTCTGGAACGTCACCAGCGCCTGCTTATGGTCAGTTGAAATCGGCAGCACCAGCGGATCAAAGAAGACCTTGTCTTCGCCCAGTCCCCGGGATTCGCATTCCTGCATGATGGTCTCGCAGATGGCAAGCCGCTTTTCCACTGTGGGAGGAATTCCGTCGGAATCCATCGCCAGAGCGATCAGGGGCACCTGGTAGGATGCAGCCAGTTCGATTATTCCGAGTTCCTCCTGGGAAAGCTCGCCGTTGATTGAGTTGAGCATCCAGGGCCTGCGGTTGTTCAGGTGTTCTGCGGCATTGCTGAGAATCTCAGGACTCGCCGCGTCAAGCACCAGATGCTTCTCGGTGCATTCCAGGGCAATATCGACCAGCCAGCACAGATCATCCATTTCCTGCTGAACGGTTCCTGACCCGGTTCCCGCATTGAGGTCAATGTAGTCAGCACCGTATTTATCCTGCAGCGTTATCTCGCTGATGATTCCGTCCCGGTCTTTCTGCTCAATGGCAGTTTTTATGGCCTTACGCGTTGCGTTTACTCGTTCGCCAATAATAATCATGATCCAACTCCTTCCATCGCTTCATATCCGTTATTCAGCTCAACATATTTTTTCGGTGTATCATTGAGAATGCGCTTCACTATCTCATGGGCACGGTCGGCGGCGGTGTCGGCGCCTTCTGCTATCCACAGCTCGCGCTGTCTCCGGTCGCTGATGACCGGCTGAAAGTGTTCCTTCCGCATGAACTTCCGGGTGCTGCGCACTGTCACGAAGTTCCCCCCGGGACCTGCCTTCTTGATGTCGCCCAAGCACAGGGTAGTATCATCTACGGTGATTCCCCGAATGGCCCGTTTCGCCATCCCGAGAATTTCATTGTCCAGCACCAGTTTTTCAAGACTTACGGTCAAGGCAAACTCCATCAGACCTGCAGCATCATGGATGAAATCCGCACCGGCCAAACCCACCAGCAGATTGGTAATCGCCGACTCATAGCCGCACTGAGCGTCCAGGGTCTTTGAATCGCTGATGCCCGCGGTGGCATAATAGGGAATTCCGTAATAATGGGTCATCTGAGCAGTGGCGGCATTGATCATGCCGCTTTCCACCGGCGCTCCCAGATAGGTCATCTTCTTCATGTCCATGGTGGAAGCGACGCTGCCGTAGATGACCGGAGTACCCGGATTAACCAGCTGGGTCAGCATTACGTTGATCAGCGCGTCGCAGTTCTGGATCACCAGTGAGCCCGCCAGAGACATCGGAGCTGTAGCTCCGGATAAAGGCTCCGCCGGCACCGCCAGTGGAATTCCTTCCCTGGCTGCCTGAATCATATAGGAACCGTACTTGCTGTCCAGTCTCAGAGGACTGATCCCGCAGGTGATCAGAGAGATAAAGGGCCGCTCCCGCAGGGCTTCAGGAGATCCTGCCACCTGCTCAGCCATTCTGATCACGTCATGGATTCCCTGGGAGGTATACACGCCGCCCATAATATGCTTGCTGGTATAGGTCAGCCCGGCGGAGAACCGGCTCATATCAACATCGTTCATATCGATTTCATTGGGATAGGTGGGAAGCAGACAGGCGTCGATGCAGTCCATATTGTCAACCACCCTGATGACGTTTTCCAGATCCTTCAGATTTGCCGGCCTGCTTTCCTGCTGTCCGAAATCGAGCATATTCAATGCAGTGCCTCCGGTGGTGTAGTACACCTCTCCGGATCCGAGAACGAGATTGTGCTTATCCTCGCGGCCGTAGAGGGTCACCGTGGACGGGGCCTTTGCTATCAGTTCTCTGACTGTCTCTTCCTTGATTTTTACGATTCTTTTTTGTTCATCTACTTCATGGGCAACCTGCTTAAAATATTCGAAAGCCTCCGGCTGATGGACTTCAAATCCGGTCTCAGAGAGCACCTCCATGGTTGCCTGGTCAATTCGTTCAACCGCCTGCTGATCAAGCGGCCTATACTGATGTGTGCGAGTGTTCACGCTGGGTTCCTCCTAAAATGAATGTTTCGGTTTGATCTCTTCTGAAGGCGCAGTCCCGGCGGCTGCACCGGCTGCAGGCATTTCCGTACAGCTCAACCGTCCGGGCATCAGCTACTCCCATCAATGCGGTTACTGACTTCCTCGGACTCATGAGAAAGGAATTGGAAAGCCGGATTCCCAGCACCTCCGAAGGAAGCAGGGAAAACAGCACCTGCTGCTGATCAATATGCCAGTCGCAGTATCCGGGGCTGTAGCGCTTTGTCACTGATTCACCCGGCCGGCACTGTTTCTGAATATGGGTCTGGCCGATCTCCATAACCGCTTCCATCACATCTGAAGCTGTCTGGTCCAGCACTACCCGCTCATGCATCCGCATATTCTCCCGTTTCATTTCATGATCTAAGGATTTTCCCAATGTGGCGGCACAGATCACTGCCTCACCGCATTGGGAAAGAATCCGGGAAAACTTGCGGCTTTTCACCGGGTACTGCTCCTTCTGGATTGCACAGCCGATATCCAGGGGAATGACCGGTATCCGCTTCCAGATCATCTGCGGAGAAGCATGCCTCTCAATGGTCTGCAGCGCCTTCATAACTGTCCGTTTCGTTCTCGACGGCTGGCTTTTTAATTTGTTTTCATAATATTCGTACACTAAGTTCAATGCTGTGTGAATATCAAAGCGGTCGTATCTAAAGTACTTCATTGACCCTTCTCCCTTCAGCAATTCATCTTTGATTGTTTTACAGTGCAGTTATTTATTTTTTTCCGTTTGTATTGTACTGCAGGTTATATGAACATCTTGCTCCATGCTTAGCAGCTATTTTGTTTAGTCTGCTAATGATCGTTAGTATACTACTCATACCATTACTTGTCAACTGCAGCACCCCGGAGGAGGTTTTCTCACCGGAAACCGCTCCATATCGCCATATAGACTGCATATAGAAGGCCGGGCCGGCATCCCCGGGAGTAAGATATTTTGTACAGATTAAAAAAAATTTCACCCCCCTCTCTCTGGCCAGCCAGCTCCTGCATACGGATTTTAACGGGTATTTGCTCGATATAACATATAATTTTCAAATTATGACTTCATGCAGCTGCCGCGGCGGAAGATCTTCGAGAAAGCACATATGAGACGCTTTCCCTGCCGGAAGACAGGTAAGCGGAATTTGATGAACTGATGCCGGTGCGCATTGACGTACGAGAACTGTTTAGACAAACAAAACAAAACAAAAAACTGCAGACTTTTTCAAGGAGATGAGGCACCATGTTTTTTGTTTTATTGACGCTTTCTGCCTGGCGGATCTGCTTCGCTTCAGGAACAGGCCGAGGAGGACTACCGCTGGCGCGAAGCAGAACGATTGCAGAGACAGGCTGCAGCCGGCAGAGATCCCGAACTCCGGCAGTTTTGCTGCCATGCATTCACCGGCATGCTTCAAGAGTTCAATTGACAGCTGCCGATCCCGGAGTTAGGATGAATGCAGGAACAGACATGAGCACGAATAAAGGACCGGACGCTATCCAGGAATCAATGGAGCTGCAGGCAGCAGTATATGGTGCTGCATATATGATGATAAAGCAATCAAGAGTTGGATATAGCTCACGGTTGACTTTTTATAGGAGGATGTTATGTCGCATGTGAAAAAAGAGCTGGTTCAGATGTTCAACCGGGCACTGGAAATGGAGCACGCCGCCAGAATCCAGTATCTTGCCCATGCCGAAATGGTAACGGGGATCTACGCCGAGACCGTGATCTCCCGGCTGAAGGAGCTCGCCGAGGATGAGAAAAAACATGAAGACGCTTTCAGAACCGTCATCGGGGGATATCTCGGAGGAGAGCCGACCATGAGCCTTGCGCCGACCTATACGGAGCAGGATACCGAGGCGATTCTCAAGGTTAATCTGAACGGAGAGATGGATGCTGTCAGGTACTACAAAGAGATCTACCGCATGGTCATAGACAGCAAGGATGAGCTGGAATTTGAATTTGAGACCCTTGAGCATGAACTGCGGCACATCATTATTGACGAGCAGGAGCATATCGCTGAGCTGAACCTGCTGCTGGGAAACTGAGGGATTGTTCCTATATACTATACCCCCCTACCCTTCTTGACCTGAGTTTTTGTTTCATCTATATTGTAACCAGGAGGAACATGTATGGGAATATTTTCAAAGAAATCAAAGCAGCCGGACGTAGTGCTTTCCATACCGGAAATGAGCTGCGGCCATTGTGAAAAGAAAATTACTGAAGCGCTTTCCCAGGTAGACGGGGTGCGTAACGTTTCCGCTGATGCAAAGGCAAAGGAAGCCCGGATTTTCGGCTCCGCCTCTGCAGAGCAGCTGATCCAGGCTCTGGAGCCTACCCCCTACTCAGGGAAAGTCAAGGAATAACCGGCATGATGGACGAACAGAAGAAAGGCAAGGCTGTCTCCCGGCTCAACCGGATAGAAGGACAGATCCGGGGGATTCGCCGGATGGTGGAAGAGGACCGCTACTGCATGGATATCCTCGCACAGACAAGATCAGTCGCCTCGGCCCTGCGGGCTGTGGAAGACTTGATTATGGAAAATCATATGAATACCTGCCTCGCCCACGCGATGCAGAGCAGCGATCCCGGCGAGAAGCAGCAGAAGATCCAGGAAGTAATGGACGTGCTCGGCCAGATGCGTAAATACGGATGACCTACCCCTAATCAATGCGGTAAGCGGGTTCAATCCGAACCCGCTTGAGCCGCAGTGAATTATACACCACATTCAAGGAACTCACGCTCATTGCCGCCGCTCCGATCATCGGATGAAGCAGGCCCATCATAGCCACCGGTATGGCGACCGCATTATAGAACCACGCCCAGAAGAAATTCTCCTTGATCTTCCTGAAGATCGCCTCGGAGAGATTCACCGCAGACACCAGGGAGGTAAGATCCCCCCGCACCAGGGTTACGTCCGCCGCCTCAATGGCGATATCAGTTCCGGTACCGACGGCGACTCCCACATTCGCCTGCTTCAACGCTGGAGCATCATTGATGCCGTCGCCTACCATAGCCGTCAGACCGTAGGCCTCCTGAAGCCGCCGTATCTCCTCCACCTTCTGATGAGGCATGACCTCGGAAATCACCTTGGCGATCCCGGCCTGCTGTGCAACCGCCCGGGCAGTTCGCTCGTTGTCTCCGGTAATCATCACCGTCACGATGCCCCGCTTGTTCAGTTCAGCGATTGCGCGGGCGGAATCTTCCTTGACCGGATCGCTAATGGCGATGATTCCTGAAGCAGTTCCCCCGAAAGCAGCCAGCACAGCAGTCTTTGCCTCCTGTTCAAGGCGCTGGAGCTCGCCCTCAAGCTTCGCAATCTCCGCTTCGGCGATCCCCTCCTG